>NZ_CAXAQM010000026.1:0-75122 GCF_963970525.1 Pseudomonas sp. EA_65y_Pfl1_P113 | reverse complement strand
ATGCTGTCCGCCGCGTTCTTGAACGCCATGGTCTGCTCGCCGATTTGCAGCGTGCCGCTGTTGGGGATGTAGGCGCCGCCGAGGATCTTCAGCAGCGTCGACTTGCCCGCGCCGTTCTCGCCCATCAAGGCATGCACCTGCCCAGGGTGGGCGGTGAAGCTGATGCCATCCAGCGCCTTGACCGCGGGAAAGGTTTTACCGATGCCGTCAAAACGCAGACTGGCGCCGGCAGTGTGTTGTTGTTCATTGACTTGCGCGTGCATAACCACCTCATCACACCGATCAGGCAGCCCTGTTGCCGGGGCTGCCGAGGAAAGCGAACTGCCTTATTTCCACAGGCCGATCTTTTCCAGCTCCTGCTTGAAGTTTTCGCGGGTGATCAGGGTCACTTCGTCCATGGCGGTGTACTTCGGCGGCTCGGTGCCTTTGGTGACCCACTCGTACATCATCAGCGCGGTGTTGTAGCCCTCGATGTGCGGGCTAGGCAGCATCGAACCGAAGAAGCCGCTGTTGGCTTTCTTCAGTTCACCGATAGCGTCGGTGCCATTGATGCCGATGCCGATCACATTGGCGGCTTTGAAGCCGGCGCTTTCGGTCGCGCGTACGCCGCCGAGTACGGTGTTGTCGTTCATGCCACCGATGATCAGGTTTTTCGCGCCGCTGGGCAGCTTGACCAGCGCCGAGTTGGTGGCGTCCATGCTGCCTGGTACGTCGAGGGTTTTAAGCGCAGCGGTGAGAATATGGTCGTCAGGAATGCCGGCCTCTTTCAGGGACTGTATCGATCCGTCGGTGCGTTTTTTACCGGTGTCGAGCTCGTTGAAGGTGTTGATCACCGCATAGGTGTCCTTCCAGTCCCAGCCGCGTTTTTTAGCTTCGGCGGCCATGGCCGCCCCCTGCTTCTGGCCGACTTCAAACGCAGCCATGCCCAGGTACGGCACGTCTTCCATGAAGGCGCCTTTGGCGTCGACGAAGCGGTCATCCACAGCAATCACTTTCAAGCCGTTGGCCTTGGCCTTGGCGACAATGGCCGGGCCCAGGGACACGTCCGGCGGGCAAATCACAAAGCCTTTGGCGCCGTTGGCCGCCAGGCTGTCGATAGCCGACAGGGTTTTTTCGCCATCGGGCACGGCGATCTTGATCACGGTGAAGCCATGCTCCTTGCCGGCTTTTTCGGCAAAGGCCCATTCGGTCTGGAACCACGGTTCTTCAGCCTGCTTGACCAGAAAACCGATCTTGACTTCCTCAGCGGCCAGCAGCAGCCCGCTCAGGCTCATGGCCGAAACCGCCACAGCGGCGCAGCACAGGGAACGCAAACCTCGACGACGATTCATACAGGTGACTCCTTGTTGTTGTTTTTAAAATCGGGATTTAGCCGGCAAAGCGGTGACAGGGCTTGCCTGGCACGTCAACCTCAATGGCCAGCACGGCGCCGTCCAAAGGGTGATCCAACGGGCTGGCGGCACTGGTGATATAGAGGGTGGTGAGGTTAGGGCCGCCAAATACGCAACTGGTGGGGCGGCTCACGGGCAGCTCGATGATGCGGTCCACCTCACCACCAGGCGTGAGGCGCAGCAGGCAACTGCCGTCCCAGCGCGCGTTCCAGATATAGCCTTCGACGTCCATGGCCGAGCCGTCCGGCCCGCCACGTTCATGGGGGCCGAACCAGACGTGCGCGGGTTCGAGTTGACCGTTCGGCAGAATCCCATGCCGGTACAGCGTGCCCTCCATGCTGTCGCCAAAATGCACGTGGCGGCCGTCATCGCTCCACAGCAAGGTGTTGGGAATGCCCAGGCCACTCAGCAACGGCGTGACCTGCGCATCGGCATCAATGCGAAACAGGCCGCCGGAGCGTCGGGTGATGGGCAGGTCTTCGCCCTGCTCGCCAATGTTGTTCTGCATAGTGCCCAGCCACAGACGGCCCTGGGCATCGCAGCGCGCTTCATTGCCACGATTGCCCGATTGCGGGTCGGCCACACACAGCAGGGTCAAGGCTTCGGTGACCAGGTCCAGGCGGTACACGCCGCTGCTCAAGGTCACCACGGCATCGCCGCTTTCACACGGGATAAACGCCGAGACATGCTCGGGCAATTGCCAGACCTGTAACTGCCCGTCCATCAGGCGCAATGCCTGTTTGCCGGCAATGTTGACCCAGTACAAGGCCTGGGTGGGCACGTCCCAGAACGGGCCCTCCCCCAATTGCGCACGGTGCGCGGTGACGGCGCTCAGCGACATGAAACCTCCTGCTTCATTGTTGTTTTTACAGCGCGTCGCGTGAAGGCGTGCCATCCACGAGCCGCTGGATACGCAACGGGTTAGCGTTTTTCAACGCGTCGGGCAGCAGGCTATCAGGGTAATTCTGGAAGCACACCGGGCGCAGGAAACGGTCGATGGCCAGCGTACCGACCGAGGTGCCACGCGCATCGGACGTCGCGGGGTACGGCCCGCCGTGCACCATCGAATCGCAGACTTCCACACCGGTCGGGTAGCCGTTGAGCAGGATGCGCCCGACTTTCTGTTCGAGCAGTGGCGTGAGTTCGGCGAACTGTTGCAGGTCGGCCGGCTCGCCAATGACCGTCGCCGTCAATTGACCGTGCAGGCCATGTAAGGCGGCGCTGAGTTGGGCCTGGTCGGCGACTTCGACAAATACCGTGGTGGGGCCGAACACTTCTTCCTGCAGCACTTCATCGCCGTCGATCAACAGGCGCACATCGGCCTTGAACAATTGCGGGTGTGCCTGGTTACCGGCCTGAGCGCTGCCCGCGAGGTGCTGGATGCCGGAGTGCGCCAGAAGTTTTTCCAGGCCTTTGCCGTAGCTGCCCAGGGTGCCGGCGTTGAGCATGGTCTGCGCCGGTTGATCACCGATCAGTTGCGCAACTTGTTGAGTAAACGCCGTGAATGCAGGCGAAGCGATACCGATCACCAGGCCTGGGTTGGTGCAGAACTGGCCGCAGCCTTGCACTACCGAGGCGGTCAGGTCACGAGCAACACTTTCAGCCCGTGCTGTGAGGGCCTGGGGCAGCACGATCACCGGGTTGATGCTCGACATTTCGGCAAACACAGGGATCGGCTGCGCACGTGCCGCAGCCATGTCGCACAAGGCACGCCCGCCCTTGAGCGAACCCGTGAAGCCTACGGCCTGGATCGCCGGGTGCTTGACCAGCGCTTCACCGACGCCACCGCCGAAGATCATATTGAACACGCCGGCCGGCATCTCGGTGCTTTCGGCCGCCCGAATGATCGCATCGGCCACCCGCTCGGCGGTCGCCATATGCCCACTGTGGGCCTTGAAGACGACCGGGCAGCCCGCCGCCAGTGCGGCTGCGGTGTCGCCGCCCGCCGTGGAAAAGGCCAGGGGAAAGTTGCTCGCGCCGAACACCGCAACCGGCCCGAGGCCGATACGGTATTGGCGCAAATCCGGGCGAGGCATCGGCTGGCGATCCGGCAGCGCCTTGTCGATACGCGCGCCGTAGAAATCACCGCGACGCAGCACGGTCGCGAACAGGCGCATCTGGCCGCTGGTGCGCCCACGCTCGCCCTTGATACGCGCAGCCGGCAGCGCGGTTTCGCGGCAGACCAGCTCGACAAAGTCATCGCCCAACGCGTCCAGCTCATCGGCCACCGCGTCCAGGAACTGCGCGCGACGCGCCGCACTCATGGCACGGTACGCAGGGTAAGCCTGCGCGGCAGCCTTGGCGGCGGCGTCGACTTCTTCCGGGGTAGCCTGGTAGAAATCCTGGGGCAAGGCTTCGCCAGTGGCGGCGTCGACGCTTTGCAGTTTGACGCTGCCGTTGGCGCTGCGCTGGCCGCCGATGTAGTTGTGGCCGAGGAACTGGGTCATGGGGTTCTCCATTAAAGGGTGATGACGTGGCCGGGTTCGAATGCCGCATCGCTGCTGCCGACGCTGTTGATCAATGGCGCGCCGAACTCGGCTTGGCTGATCTCGAACACATCGCCCGGTTGAGTACGTATACCGTCGGCGAATGACAAGGTGGCGGTGCCGAAAAAGTGGACGTGCACATCGCCGGGCTTGAGGAACTGGCGGTATTTGAAGTGGTGATACTCGAGGTTTTCCAGGCTGTGGCACATATTGGCCTCGCCGCTGAGGAATTCGTTCCGCCAGATTTCCTTGCCGTTACGCAGGAGGCGGCTGGTGCCCGCCAGGTGCTGGGGCAACTCGCCCACGCGCAGCTCCGGGCCGTAGCTGCAACTGCGCAGTTTGGAATGGGCCAGGTACAGGTAATTCTTGCGCTCCATGATGTGGTCGGAGAACTCGTTGCCCACCGCGAAGCCCACACGGTAGGGCTTGCTGTCCGGGCCGATCACGTACAGGCCGCCGATCTCCGGTTCTTCGCCGGCATCTTCGGCAAACGGTGGCACCGGGAAGGCGGCGCCTGGACGCACGACGATGCTGCCGTCACCTTTATAGAACCACTCCGGTTGCACGCCCGCCTGACCCGCTGCTGGCTTGCCGCCCTCCACGCCCCATTTGAAGATGCGCATGGTGTCGGTCAGTGCAGTGTCATCGCCGGCCTGGTGCATTTTGTCCCGCGCCGAGGCGCTGCCCAGGTGGGTCAGGCCGGTACCGCTGATCAACATGTGCGCCGGGTCCGGGTGGTCCAGCGGCGGCAGGATCTTCAGCTTGGCCAGCAGTGCGGCGTAGTCGTGGCTATCGCCCAGACCGAGGCTGTTCACCTGTTGTGCCAGGCCGACGCCCGCTTCGATGGCGGCCAGGGCCAATTCGCGCACACTGCGCGCCGCCTGGACTTCGCGCAGGCTGTCGCCCTCTACAACGCCGACCCGACGCTCGCCATTGCTTAATTCGAACTGAACTAAACGCATGAAACTTCTCCCAGATTAAGTACGTGTGGCGCCACGAGCGCTGGCGGCGAATTGATCGGCGGGCGGTGCGTGCTTGCGCTCCAGCACGCGGTAGACCACGCCGGTCAAGACCAGCCCGAACACCATGACCCCGGACAGGAAGTACAAGCCCGAGGCGAGGTTGCCGGTGTATTCCTTGAGCGCACCGATCACGAACGGACCGATATAGCCGCCGAGGTTGCCCACCGAGTTGATCAATGCAATGCCCGCCGCCGCACTGGCGCCGGCAAAAAACCGACCCGGCAAAGTCCAGAACACCGCCGTGCAAGAAAACATCGCGAACGCCGCCAGGCACAGCGCCGTCATTTGCAGCAGCGGCACGCTCAGCCATGCGCTGAAGAACAGGCCGATGGCACCGAGTACATAGAGCACCGCCAGGTGGCCGTAGCGATCGTTCAAACGGTCGGAACTGCGCGGGATGATCAGCAGGCCGATGATGCCGAAGATATACGGCACGGCGGAGATGAAGCCGGTGGTCAAATCACTGCCGCCGAACTGTTTGATCAACGTCGGCAACCACAGGCCCAGGCCATAAATGCTCAGGGTCACCGGCAGGTAGAACAGCGCCAGCAGCAACACCCGCTTGTCTTTCAAGGCATGCAGCGGGTTGCCGTGACGGGTCTGGCCGTAGGCTTGCAAGTCTTTGTTCAACTCGCCGGCGAGCCAGGCTTTTTCCTCGTCGTTCATCCATTTGACGTGCTTGGGGCCGTCCGGCAGGTAGCGCAGCACCGGCCAGGTGAGCAGGATCGCCGGGCTGCCGATCACGATAAACAGCCACTGCCAGCCGTGCAGACCAAGGATGCCGTCCATGCCTAGCAGCCCGCCGGATACCGGGCCGGTGATCATCATTGCGATGGGTTGCGACAGGATAAACAGCCCGAGGATCTTGCCGCGATGGCGCACCGGGAACCATTGGGTGATGTAGTAGAGAACGCCCGGAAAGAACCCCGCTTCCGCCGCGCCAAGCAGAAAGCGCATCACATAGAAGCTGTGTGGACCCTGCACAAAGGCCATGCCGATGGTGATGGCGCCCCAGGTGATCATGATCCGCGCGAACCAACGCCGTGCGCCGAAGCGGTCGAGCATCAGGTTGCTGGGGATCTCGAAAAGGAAGTAGCCAATGAAGAACAACCCCGCGCCCAGGCCATAGGCCGCATCGCCGATGCCGACGTCGGCGCCCATGTGCAGCTTGGCAAAACCCACGGCGGAGCGGTCCACGTAGGCGATCAGGTACAGCAGGATCAGGAAGGGAATCAGTTTCAGCGTGATGCGCCGAATAAGCCGCAGTTCCTGGCTCATGGGGTCGATCTCCGATTGTTGTTTTTATAGAAGCTCGGGGGACGCCTCTCGCGAAAATCCGCCAGGGTCATACCTCAGTTAAGCCAGACTATATAGTATGACTATTTACAAAACAACTCTTCCAAAGCATCGATTTTGCGCTTATGTTTAGGCGCAGATAGAACATATAGTCATACAATAAGAGAATCGATCATGTCTGATAAAAAGCCCGGCCTACGCTCCGCCCAGTGGTTTGGTACTGCCGACAAAAACGGTTTTATGTACCGCAGCTGGATGAAGAACCAGGGCATTGCCGACCATCAGTTCCATGGCAAGCCAATCATCGGCATCTGCAACACGTGGTCGGAGCTGACGCCGTGCAACGCGCATTTCCGCCAGATCGCCGACCACGTTAAACGCGGCGTGATTGAGGCCGGTGGCTTCCCCGTGGAATTCCCGGTGTTCTCCAACGGTGAATCGAACCTGCGCCCTACCGCCATGCTCACCCGCAACCTGGCGAGCATGGACGTGGAAGAAGCCATTCGCGGCAACCCGATTGACGGTGTGGTGCTGCTGACCGGCTGCGACAAGACCACCCCGGCCCTGCTGATGGGCGCCGCCAGTTGTGACGTGCCGGCCATCGTGGTCACCGGTGGGCCGATGCTCAACGGCAAGCACAAGGGCCAGGACATCGGCTCGGGCACCGTGGTGTGGCAGCTCAGTGAACAGGTCAAGGCCGGCACCATCACGCTGGATGATTTCCTCGCGGCCGAGGGCGGCATGTCGCGTTCGGCAGGCACCTGCAACACCATGGGCACCGCGTCGACCATGGCCTGTATGGCCGAGGCACTCGGTACTTCGCTGCCCCACAACGCGGCAATCCCGGCGGTGGATGCGCGGCGTTATGTATTGGCGCATATGTCGGGCATGCGCGCCGTGGAGATGGTGCGCGAAGACTTGAAACTGTCGAAGATCCTCACCAAAGAGGCGTTTGAAAACGCAATCCGCGTGAACGCGGCCATCGGTGGTTCGACCAACGCCGTGATTCACTTGAAAGCCATCGCCGGGCGCATTGGCGTTGAATTGGACCTGGACGACTGGACCCGCATCGGTCGTGGCATGCCGACCATCGTCGACCTGCAACCGTCCGGGCGCTTCCTGATGGAAGAGTTCTACTACGCCGGTGGCCTGCCCGCCGTGCTGCGTCGCCTCGGTGAAGCCAACCTGATCCCGCACCCGAACGCCCTGACCGTCAACGGCAAGACCCTGGGCGAGAACACCAAGGACTCGCCGATCTACGGCCAGGACGAGGTGATCCGTACCCTCGACAATCCGATCCGCGCCGACGGTGGCATCTGCGTGCTGCGCGGCAACCTGGCGCCATTGGGCGCGGTGCTCAAGCCTTCGGCGGCCAGCGCCGAGCTGATGCAGCATCGCGGCCGTGCGGTGGTGTTCGAGAACTTCGACATGTACAAGGCGCGCATCAACGACCCGGAACTGGACGTGGACGCCAACTCGATCCTGGTCATGAAAAACTGCGGCCCCAAGGGTTACCCAGGCATGGCCGAAGTCGGCAACATGGGCCTGCCGGCCAAGCTGCTGGCCCAGGGTGTGACGGATATGGTGCGAATTTCCGACGCGCGCATGAGCGGCACGGCCTACGGCACGGTGGTGTTGCACGTGGCCCCGGAAGCCGCTGCCGGCGGACCGTTGGCCACCGTGAAGGAAGGCGACTGGATCGAACTCGACTGCGCCAATGGCCGTTTGCACCTGGACATCCCCGACGCAGAACTGGCGGCGCGCATGGCAGACCTTGCGCCACCTGAAAAGCTTATCGTCGGCGGCTACCGGCAGTTGTACATCGACCATGTGCTGCAGGCCGACCAGGGTTGCGACTTTGACTTCCTGGTGGGTTGCCGTGGGGCTGAAGTCCCCCGGCATTCCCACTAATTGGGATGCTATGATGCCGCGAATTTAAGTCAGAGCATCCCTGTCGTTATGGATCACCAGCCGCCCAAGCCGCGCAAGAGCCAGCATGCCCAGATCGTTCAGGACTTGGGCATGCACATCGTTTCCGGTCGCTTCAAGCCCGAAGAACGGCTGCCCATGGAGGCCACGCTCTGCGAGGAGTACAAGGTCAGTCGCTCGGTATTGCGCGAAGCGACCCGGGTGCTCAGCGCCAAGGGCCTGGTGTATTCCAAGCCGCGCGTGGGCGCGGTGGTGCGGCCGCGCTTGAAATGGCACCTGCTCGACCCGGACGTGTTGTCCTGGTTGATGCAGTCCACGCCCCACAGTGAATTCTTCAATACCTTGGCCGGTGTGCGGCGCATCCTCGAACCGGAAATTGCCGCCATGGCCGCAACCACCGCCACCGATGACGACATCGCCACCATCGAAAAAGCCTACCAAGGCATGGAAACCGCGCAGACTCACGAACAGCTGTTGCAGGCCGACCTGGACTTCCACCGCGCCATTGCCGACGCCACCCGCAACGACCTGCTGGCCTACATGTGCAACATGCTGTCGCTGCCATTGCGCGAGTCGATCAACATCACCAACCAGCGCCCGGATATCCAGGGCCTGAGCCTGCCCCGGCACAAGGCGATCCTTACCGCGATCCAGAACCGCGACGCCCTTGGGGCGCGGCATGCGTCGCTGGTGCAGTTGGATGACACGCGAGTGGCGTTGGATACGGTGATGAATGTGCTCACGCCGCTTTAATGTGGGAGCTGGCTTGCCTGCTCCCACCGGGATAGGGTCCCGCTACTACAGGGTGTAGGAGATCCCCACCTGCACCGTGCGCGGCTCGCCGGGGTAGGCATAGAAGTTCAGGAACGAGCCCTCTTCGTACTCACGGTTAAACAGGTTCTTCACATCCAGGTTCAGCCGCACGTTTTCGTTGACCTTGTAGTAACCGAGCAGATCGACCACCGTGTAAGCGTCCATGGTGAACGTGGAGTTGTTGGTCTGCCCGGCACGATCAGCCACGTACTTTCCACCGGCGCCAAGGCCCAGGCCCTTGAATGCGCCGTCCTGGAACTCATACACGTTGAGCAGGCTGAAGCTGTTGCGCGGGATGTTGGCCAGACGCGTTCCGCTACGCACTGTCGTGTCCTTGGTGACGGCGGCATCCACGTAGGCATAGCCGCCGATCATCCGCCACTCGGGCGTCAGGTTGCCGGCCACGTTCAGATCGAAGCCGCGGCTGCGCACCTGACCGGTCGCGACGTTGAAAGCGGAGTCGAGCGGGTCGACACCTTGGACGTTTTTCTTTTCGATCTGGTAGATCGCCGCGTCGACGCTCAGCTGTTTATCCAGCGCTTCCCATTTCACGCCCATCTCATAGGACTTGCCCTTCTCCGGCTCGAACCCGCCACCCTGGCGGCTGGCGCCAGTGTTCGGCTTGAAGGAGCGGGCGGCATCAGCGTAGATCGCGACGGTGTCGGTGAGGTCGTACATCACGCCGACGCGCGGGGTGACAGCATTATCGGCGGCGTTCCAGTCGCGCACGCCGGTTACGTAGGATTCGTACTTGTGCTCGAACCGCTCAAAGCGCACGCCCGCGAGGACTTTCAAACGGTCGGTCAGGGCCACCTGGTCCTGGACGAATGCGGCGTAAGTCTTGAGGTTTTCTTTATCGTGGGTCGGCGTGCGCGTCAGCGCCGGACGCGGCTGGCCATAGACCGGGTTGAAGATATCGATCGGGAACGCAGCATTGGAACGCTGGATGATCGACTTGTAGTCGTAATCTTCGTATTCGATACCGGTGAGCAAGGTGTGCTCCAGGCCCCCGGTGGAGAAGTGCCCGGTCAGGTTGAGCTGGTAGTCCTTGTCGGTCCAGTCCAGCTTGCGGTAGTTGAAGTTGCGCTGCAGGGTGCGGCCGTCGGCCCCGAGGCTGCTGGCGTTGTTCGCCTCCACGCCATTGCCCTTCATCGTGCCGTCCAACCACTGGAACCCTCCGCCCAGGGTCCAGTTGTCGTTGAGCATATGCTCGAAACGCAACTGCGCCATGTTGTTATCGTTGTGCAGGTTGCCGGCGTATTTTTCGCCCCAGAAGGTGTCGCGCGACGGCGTGCCGCGCTGGTTGGCAAAGCGGGTCAGGCCGCGATCCAGCGGGTGATTGTTGCGTATGAAGTCGCCTTCGAAGATCACCTTGGTTTCGTCGGTGGCTTGCCAAGTGAGCACCGGGGCCACACCGTAGCGTTCGGTGGAGACGTGGTCGCGGAAGGTGTCGCCGCCCTCGCCCACCACGTTCAGGCGATAAGCCAGGCGGCCCTCCTCATCCAGCGGGCCGGAGGCATCCAGGGTGCCGCGCTTCATGCCTTGGTCATCCAACTGGCTGCCCAATGTGACCGCGCGTTCGGCCAGCGGCTGTTTGGTCACCACGTTGAAGGTGCCGCCAGGATCGCCACGGCCGTAGAGCATGGTGGCCGGGCCACGCAGCACTTCAAGGCGTTCGATCGTGTTGGCATCAGGCATGGCCGGGTAGCCGCGGTTTACAGGAAAGCCGTTGCGATAGAACTCGCCAGTGGTAAAGCCGCGCACGGTAAAAGTGGTCAGGCCCTGCCCGCCGAAGTTGTTGGCGCGGCCGACACCACCGGCGTAGTCCAGCGCTTCCTGCAAACGGGTGGCGCCGATGTCCTCGACCACATCTTTGGACACCACGGTGATGGACTGCGGCGTTTCATGAATCGAGGTATCGGTGCGCGTTGCACTTGCTGACCGTGTGGCGTGGTAGCCCTTGACCGGCCCCTGAGCCGTCTCGTAGTCCGCCTGTCCCGTGACATTGGTGGCTTGCAGCTCAAGACTGGCCTTGTCGGCAGAGACAACCTCTGCCCAGGTAAAAGGCGAAAAAGCTTGAAGCACACAGAGGGAAATCAGGGTACGACGCATGGATGTTGCACCTAGTGAATGAGCCAGATGGGACGGCAAACCTGCCAAGAATTCGACGCGCATGGTATATCAAAGAATTCTCGTTTGATATCTATTCTCATTCGTTATTTTTTGCGTATCCATTTTGTATCAATGCCGAGACAAAAAAAGCCACTCAATTGAGTGGCCTATAGACTGCCTGGCTTACCTTAGCGATAGCGCTCCAGCCAATGGGCGTAAGGCGCCGGCAACGTCCAGGAGGATTTCTCCACGCCCAGTTCCTTGGCCGCAAAGTAGGCCCAATGCGGGTCAGCCAGGTGCGCACGACCGACCGAGACCAGGTCCAGGTGCCCAGACTGCAACGCGCCTTCTGCCAGTTGCGGCGTGCCAAAGCCCCAGGCCGAGGTCACCGGGATGCCCGCTTCGCGGCGCACGCGCTCGGCGATCGGGCCCATGAAGGCCGGGCCCCACGGGATATGGGTGTCGGGGATGGTAAAACCGACGCTGACGCTCAGCAGGTCCAGGCCGCCAGCCTTGAAGTTGCGGGCCAGTTCGATGGATTCGGTAAGGGTCTGCTCGTCACGGCCGTCGTATTCGATCACGCCAAAACGCGCGGTCAGGGGCAGGTTCTCTGGCCAGACTTCGCGCACGGCGGCCAGGGTTTCCAGGAGGAAGCGGCTGCGGTTGTCAAAGCTGCCGCCGTAGGCGTCGGTGCGCTGGTTGGAATGCTCGGAGAAGAAGCTCTGGCCCAGGTAACCATGGGCGAAGTGCAGTTCGATCCACTCGAAGCCGGCGTCACGGGCCCGGCGGGCGGCGTTGACGAAGTCCTGCTTGACCCGAGCGATGTCGTCCAGGGTCATGGCGCGTGGCACTTGCGGCAGGTTGGCACCGAAGGCGATCGCCGACGGTGCGATGGTTTCCCAGCTGCGCGCATCGGAAGCCGGCATGTGGTCGTCACCTTCCCACGGGCGGTTGGCGCTGGCTTTGCGGCCCGCGTGGGCGATCTGGATGCCTGGCACTGAGCCGGCGGCCTTGATGGCCTTGACCATGGGCACGAACGCTTCAGCGTGGGCGTCACTCCAGATACCGGCGCAACCTGGGGTGATACGCCCCTCAGGCGCTACAGCGGTGGCTTCGACCACCAGCAACCCGGCGCCGCCACGCGCCATACTGGCCAGATGCACGAGGTGCCAGTCGTTGACGATGCCATCATCGGCCATGTATTGGCACATTGGCGGGATGGCGATGCGATTGCGCAGGGTGACGTCTTTGAGTTTGAACGGTTCGAACAAAGCGGGCATTGAGAACTCCGGGAGCGAGTGGATGATTCGATAGTTCGATGGTAATCGAACTATAGTATTCGATGATACCCCCCTGTTATGATTCGTTTCATGCGAGCCTTTAAACACCCTCCTCTTGAAGACCTGACCCTCGAGCGCCTGCTGTACGCGCTGAGTGACCCGGTGCGCCTGGAAATCGTGCGCTGCCTGGCCGGTGTGCCCGAAGCCACCTGCGGCGAACTGGACGGCGGGCGTCCCAAGTCGAGCATGTCCCATCATTTCCGCGTGTTGCGCGATGCCGGGCTGGTGCAGACTCGCAGTGCCGGCACCACTCATCTGAATTCGTTGCGCGGCGATCTGCTTGATGAGCGGTTCCCGGGATTGCTGCAAACCATTCTTGCGCAGCGGTAAAACGCGGCTCAGTCCAGCAGCGCGATCAACCGCGGCTCAATGGACGTCTCCAGCACCTCCAGCAACGCCAACGTCACCGGCAACTTGAAGCGCCGCCGCCCTGCGCTGCCGGGGTTCACATACAACGTTGCGCCGCGCCACTCGATCAGCGGCTTGTGCGAATGGCCGGTGATCACCAACCGCGTGTGTGAATCGAGTAACCCCGTTACATCGGCGATGTCATGCACCAACAGCGCCTTCCAGCCGTTCACATCAATCGTCAGATGATCGGGCACCGACTGCGCCCATGCAGCATCCTGATCGTTATTGCCGCGCACCACGTGAAGCGGTGCGATCAGCGCCAATTGATCGAGAATATCCAGGCTGCCGATATCTCCGGCATGGATGATCTGTTCACAGCCCTGCAATGCTGCGACGGCCTCTGGCCGCAGTAAGCCGTGGGTATCGGAAATCACGCCGATTTTCATAAGTGCTCCGGAGCAGTGTTGATACCTATGTAACTTAAACGATTCAGGTGCGGGGCGAACCTTCCCCGCCGACGGGCGTCCGAGTTAGGCACTGTTGCTTACTGCTCGCCCCGAGGTCCGCGTTTGAAAGCCGCCATTCTCAAAAAGTACCGACTGATCATCAAGACCATGGGCTACGTAGGCTGGGCCCTGTTCTGGCTGTTGCTGTGGGACGTCGCCGTCACCGTCGACTTCATGTTGTTTCTCACCTACAAGATCAATCTGCCGCTGATGCCCCTGACCCTGCTGGGTTCGGCGCTGGTGGTGCTGATCAGTTTCCGTAACAGCAGCGCCTACAACCGCTGGTGGGAAGCCCGCACCTTGTGGGGTGCAATGGTCAACAACTCGCGCAGCTTTGCCCGCCAGGTATTGACCCTGCTCGATGATCCCGCCGGCGAAGTGAACCCGGTCAAGGCCACCCTGCTGCGCCGCCATGTGGCCTATGTGAATTGCCTGGCCGCGCACCTCAAGGGCCAGCCGTGTCCCGCGGAAGTCCGGGCGTTTATCCCCGGCGATGAGTTTGCGCGCAACGGCACCACCAACAACTTTGCCAACGACATCCTCACCGGCTCCGCCGCGCTGCTGGCCAAGGAATATAAGGTCGGTCACCTGGACAGCATCCGCCTGGCGCGGCTGGAGTCGACGCTGGTGGATTTGTCCAACGCCCAAGGTGGCATGGAGCGAATCGCCAACACGCCGCTGCCCTACCCTTACGTGTACTTCCCGCGATTGTTTATTTCGCTGTTCTGCCTGATCGTGCCGGTGGGCCTGGTGGAATCCCTGGGGTGGTTCACCCCGCTGGCCTCGACGGTGGTGGGCTTCATGCTGCTGGCTATCGAGCGCATCGGTACCGACCTGCAAAGCCCGTTCAACTCCAGCGAACATCAGATCCAGATGGACACCATCTGCGAAACCATCGAAAAAAACCTGCAGTCGATGCAGCGTGATGCGCTGGGTGGCGAGCGCATCGGTTAAACACGCCCTTCGACCTCAAGTACGTGCCCCCTCAGTCGATATACAGGGGGTACGCATGGGCCACACCCCCCCGTCATAACAACACATGCGACGCTCGACGCTACTGTTTTCTCCTTGCCAAAATTATAAATACCCGCGGGTGAAGTCATGAATATCAAGCAAAAGCTGACCTGGGCGTTTGCCGCCATCGCGTGCGTCCCGGTCGTTTTGGTCGCTGTGTTGGTTGTAATGAATCTGCGCGAGGGGGCCCTGGCCAATTTCCTCGACAGCAGCGGCCGCGAGATCCGCCAGATCGACAATGGCATGAAGCAGTTCTTCGACGGTATCAGCCAGAACGTCGATTTTGTGGCCAAGGACCCGCGCGTTGTCGCGGCCAAGGACCTCAAGAGCTACGCCGGTGCCGACGCTGCACAACTGCCGCTGACCCCGACAAACAAAGCACTACTGGAGATTTTCGACCAGTTTGCCAAGAGCCATCCGAGCACCGCCTACCTGTCCCTGGGTTTGAAGGACGGCGGCTACGCCAGTTGGCCCGACGACACCAAACTGAATAACTACGACCCGCGCGTACGCCCCTGGTACCAGGCGGCCATCGCCGCGCCGGGCGCCACTGTGCGTACCGGCGCCTATTACTGGGCGCCGGACGATGTGGTGCTGATCGGCACCGTGCACACCGTCGCCGACGCCACGGGCAACATCCTGGGCGTGGTCGGCCTGGACGTATCGCTCAAGCAACTCACCGAACTGGTGCGCAACATCAAGCTCGGTGACAGCGGCTACCTGATGCTGGTGGAAGGCAACGGCAACGTGCTGGTCGACCCCAGCGATGCCAAGCACAACTTCAAACCCCTGGCCGACTTGGGCCCCAACTATGCCGAACTGGCCAAGCGCAGCGACGGCGTGACCCAAATAGACATCGATGGCGTGGCTTACATGGCCAACGTTGTCAGCTCCAAAGACTTGGGCTGGCGCTTTATCGGCCTGATCAAGCGTGATGAAGTGATGGCCGGCGCCACCCGCCTGACGTGGTTAATTGGGGCCATCGCGGCGATATTGGCATTGGTGTTCGCGATTGTCGGCGCCAGTTTCGCCAGCGTGATCGTGCGCCCGATTCGCGGCGTGGCCGACGGCCTGCAGGAAATCGCCGAAGGAGAAGGCGACCTGACCCGTCAGCTCAAAGTACAAGGCAAGGACGAAACCGCCAGTTTGGCCGGTTGGTTCAACCAGTTCCTCAGCATGATCGCCCAGTTGGTGCAGCGCATTGGCAATGCTTCTTCCGACCTGCAGACCGCCGCCGCCGACACCAGCGAAGTCGCCAACAACATGAACCAGGCGGCCGGCCGTCAACGTGAAGCCGTGGAACTGGTGAGCACCGCATTCAACGAAATGGTAGCCACTGCCAACGAAGTCGCCCGCTCCTGCAGCGCTGCCGCCACCAGTGCCGACGAAGGCTACCGCGACGTGCACAACGGCCAACAGCACATTGGCGAAGCCACCGGCAGCGTGCTCAAGTTGAGCGAAGACCTGCAAAAGTCCACCCAGACCATGCAATTGCTGGAGCAGGACAGTAAAAACATCAACACCATCCTCGACACCATCCGTTCGATTGCCGAACAGACCAACTTGCTGGCGCTCAACGCGGCCATTGAGGCCGCGCGTGCCGGTGACCAGGGCCGAGGTTTTGCGGTAGTTGCCGACGAAGTCCGCGCCCTCGCCCGCCGCACCGCCGACTCCACCGGCGAAATCGACAGCCTGCTCGGCAACCTCGCCCGCCGCACCCAGGAAGTGACGCAGCAGATGCAAGGCAGCCTGCTGGTGTCTCACACCAGCGTGGAACGCATCCAGCAGGCCCGCGACAGCTTTGACAAGATCCGGGGCTCGGTCGACTCGATCCGTGACCAAAATACCCAGATCGCCACGGCCGCCGAAGAGCAGCACCAGGTGGCCGAAGAGATCAACCGGCATATCGCGCAGATCCATGCCGATGCGCAACTGGTCGAAGAGTTTGCCCACTCAGCGCAGACCGGGTCAGGCCGGCTGACGGATATCTCGGGCCAGCTCAAAGGGTTGGTGGGTCGGTTCAAGTTCTAACCTGACGCGCTACCCGTTCAGCGCGCGAGTGTGGTGAGCGGGCTTGCCCCGCTCACCACACTCGCGCCGCCGCCAAACGCGACATTTAGCCTCAACCCATCATCGCATCCCCTGCAATAGTCTATTGCAGGACTCTAATGTACTAACCAGTTACTTATGTTGCTAAAATCGCGTCTTTGCCCTCTCACATTCGAGTCCTTTCGACATGAAACGAGCATCGCGCGCCGCTGGCGCCTCTAAATTTTTACTGCTGGGCCTGGGCGTAATCATCGCCCTGCTCGGCCTCGCGCTGGCCATCGGCGGCCTCAAACTGGTCAGCCTGGGAGGTTCCTGGTACTTCCTGGTCGGCGGCCTGGCCATGGCGATTGCCGGCTTGATGATCGCCCGGCGTAAACCGGCGGGCGCGTGGCTGTTTGCGGCTTTCCTGGTCGGCACGGCCATCTGGGCGGTGGCGGATGTGGGGCTGGTGTTCTGGCCGCTGTTCTCGCGTGTATTCATGTTTGCGGCCATCGGCATGGTGGTAGCGCTGGTCTACCCGCTGCTCGTCAATAAGCCTGCACGCGGTGCCTATGGCGTCGCCGCAGTATTGGCGATCGGCGTGGCCGTGGCGGCGGGCAATATGTTTGTCGCCCACCCAAGCGTGGCCCCGACCGGTACCGGCCCTGGCATCACGCCGGTAGCCCCCGCCGATGCTCAGAAAGACTGGGCGCACTACGGCAACACCGAAGGCGGCAGCCGCTTCGCCGCGCTGGACCAGATCAACCGTGACACCGTCAACCAGCTCAAAGTGGCGTGGACCTACCACACCGGCGACGTGGCAATCAGCGACGGCAACGGTGCCGAAGACCAACTGACGCCCTTGCAGATCGGCAACAAAGTCTTCATCTGCACGCCGCACAATAACCTGATCGCCCTCGACGCCGACACCGGCAAAGAACTGTGGAAGAACGAGGTCAACGCCAAATCGGCGGTGTGGCAGCGCTGCCGCGGCATGGCGTATTTCGACGTCACTGCGCCGATTGCCCAGCCGACCCAACCGAACAGTTCGCCGATCATCGCCGCCAGCGTTCCTGCCGGCGCGCAGTGCCAGCGTCGCTTGCTGACCAACACCATCGACGCCCGCCTGATCGCGGTAGATGCCGACACCGGCAAATTCTGCGAAGACTTCGGCACCCACGGCCAAGTCGACTTGAAAGCCGGCCTGGGTAACGTGCCGGACAGCTACTACCAACTGTCCTCCGCGCCGTTGATCGCCGGTACCACTGTGGTGGTGGGTGGCCGCGTGGCCGACAACGTACAGGCTGACATGCCGGGCGGCGTGATCCGTGGTTTCGACGTGATCACCGGCCAGATGCGCTGGGCTTTCGACCCCGGCAATCCGCAAGACAAGCAGGCCCCGGCCGACGGCAGCACCTATGTGCGCAGCACCCCGAACAGCTGGGCACCGATGTCCTATGACCCGCTGATGAACACGGTTTTCCTGCCAACGGGCAGTTCGTCCACCGACATCTATGGTGTGGAGCGCACCGAGCTTAACCATAAATACGGCGCTTCGGTATTGGCGCTGGACGCCTCCACCGGCGCGGAAAAATGGGTCTACCAGACCGTCCACAATGACCTGTGGGACTTCGACCTGCCGATGCAGCCAAGCCTGATCGACTTCACCCCGCCGGGCAGCGACAAGGCTGTGCCAGCGGTGGTGATCGGCACCAAGGCCGGGCAGATCTACGTGCTCGACCGCGCCACCGGCAAGCCACTGACCGAGGTTAAAGAAGTACCGGTCAAGGCCGCCAACATCCCCAACGAACCCTACTCGCCCACCCAGCCAAAATCGGTCGGCATGCCGCAGATCGGCGCACAAACCCTGACCGAATCGGACATGTGGGGTGCCACGCCGTTCGACCAGTTGCTGTGCCGCATCGACTTCAAAGGCATGCGCTACGACGGCCTGTACACCGCGCCAGGCACCGATAAATCCTTGAGTTTCCCAGGTTCGCTCGGCGGCATGAACTGGGGCAGTATTTCCACCGACCCGGTACACGGCTTTATCTTCGTCAACGACATGCGCCTGGGCCTGTGGATCCAGATGGTGCCGTCGCAGAACGAGGCGCTGGCCGCGTCCGGTGGCGAAGCGCTGAACACTGGGATGGGCGCCGTGCCGCTCAAGGGCACGCCGTATGCAGTGAACAAAAACCGCTTCCTGTCGGTGGCTGGCATTCCGTGCCAGGCGCCGCCCTTCGGCACCCTGACCGCGATCGACATGAAGACCCAGAAAGTCGCCTGGCAAGTGCCGGTCGGCACCGTGGAAGACACCGGCCCGCTGGGCATCCGCATGCACCTGCCGATCAAGATCGGCTTGCCGACCCTTGGCGGCACCCTGTCGACCCAGGGCGGCCTGATCTTTATCGCCGGCACCCAGGACTTCTACCTGCGCGCCTTCAACA
The DNA here is from genome assembly GCF_963970525.1 of Pseudomonas sp. EA_65y_Pfl1_P113. Taxonomy (NCBI): domain Bacteria; kingdom Pseudomonadati; phylum Pseudomonadota; class Gammaproteobacteria; order Pseudomonadales; family Pseudomonadaceae; genus Pseudomonas; species Pseudomonas sp. EA_65y_Pfl1_P113. Next base: position 56,387 of record NZ_CAXAQM010000026.1, on the reverse strand, counting down.
GCGGCAACGGTGAGGAAATCTGGAAAGCCCGCCTGCCGGTAGGCAGCCAGGGTGGGCCGATGACTTACGTTTCGCCGAAAACCGGCAAGCAATATGTGGTGGTCACCGCTGGCGGCGCACGCCAGTCCACCGACCGTGGCGACTACGTGATCGCTTACGCCCTGCCATAACCGCCTTTAAGCGCGGTGCTCTTTGCACCGCGCCGTCTGCTTTGGAAGAACCCGCATGACCCGCTCTTCTTATCTTTCCCTTGGGCGCCTGTTGCTCGGCCTGGCCTTTGGCGCCGCCCTGCCCGTTCAAGCCAGTGACACCACCCTGACCGGCGACTGGGGCGGCCTGCGCCGTGAACTCGACGAGCAAGGCATTCGCTTCACCGGCGACTACAGCGGCGAAACCGCCTACAACGCCCACGGCGGCCAACACCGCTCGGCGCGCTACTCGCAAAACCTCAAGCTCGGCGTGCAGTTCGACCTGGGCAAGCTCTACGGTTTCAACCATGGCGACCGCATCCAGGTCACCCTCAATGACCGTCGCGGCAACAGCGCTTCCGAAGACCTGGTGGGCAACCGCCTGCCGATCCAGGAAAATTACGGCGGCCTCTACACCCGCCTGACCGAGCTGAGCTACGAGCGCACCCTCTTCACCCCGGCACTGAACGTCAAGCTCGGCTACATGGCCATGGGCAATGACCTCGGCGGTCTGGACAGCGGCATTCTGTGCAACTTCATGAGCGCCGGTTTCTGCGGGCACCCGCTGAACATGTCCGGCGGCAGCGGCTGGAGCAACTACCCGAACGCGCGCCTGGGTGCGCGGGTGAAATACGACTTATCACCCTCCTGGCAATTGCGCGTCGCCGCATTCAATGTGGACCCCGACAGCAACGGCGATTCCAGCCGCGCCTGGCACTTGAGCCCCAAGCACACCACCGGCACCGTGGTGCCGATCGAACTGGTGTACAAACACGCTGGCACCCTGCCGGGCGAATACAAACTGGGCTATTACTACGACAGCTCCGATCTGAAACGCATTGGCAGTAACAAGGAGGTCAGCGGACGCGCCGGCCACTACCTGCTGATCGACCAGGCGGTGTGGGCGTCGGATTCAACCGCCGGCCGCGTGCTGCACGCCTTCGGCCAATACTCCGCTGCCAGCGAAGCAGCGTCGCCGTTCAGCAAGTGGTACGGCGTGGGCGTGGTGCTGTACAAACCGTTCGAAGGCCGGCCACGTGACAGCCTGGCCCTGGGTTATGGCCGAGCCGTACCGAACCCGCGCAGCCGCGAGGTGCAGGAACTGGCCGCCTTGAACGCCGGCACGGATTATCCCAACCTGAACAATGCCGAGCAGTTGATCGAACTGAGCTATGGCTACCAGGCCACGCCATGGCTGACCCTGCGCCCGGATGTGCAATACATCATCGAGCCGGGAGCGTTTTCCGGCGACAACATCGACAACGCTTTGGTGCTGGGCCTGCAGGTCAAAGCGGTATTCTGACCCGGCTCAGTCGTCTGACGGCAACGCCCTGTTCGCCCGTTCGAGCGCCGTGATGCGCTCGACTTTCGCCCCGGAGCGCTCCGCTTCGAATTCCGACTCGAGAAACACTTTCACGATGCTCTTGGCCAGCTCGGGCCCGATCACCCGTGCACCGATCGACAGGATCTGCGCATCGTTGCTTTTGCGCGCCCGCTCGGCGGAATACGTGTCATGGGCTTGGGCCGCCCGCACCCCCTTGATCTTGTTGGCTGAAATCGCCATGCCGATACCCGTGCCGCAAATCAACACACCCAGGCGCTGCTCACCGGCACCGACCGCCATCGCTACAGCCGCCGCGATATCCGGATAGAGCACTGGGCTGGACGAATGGCAGCCAAAGTCCTCAACCTCATACCCCAGGTTTTCGATAAAACGCTTGAGCAATTCCTTGAGCTCGAAGCCCGCCTCATCGCATCCGACGGCCACCGAAAACGTCGTTTGTGCACCCATCACTGTTTCTCCATCAGACCGATCAAATGATCACTCACTGAAATTATGCACAATCATTAGCCAGCGACTGACAGGGTGCTGTCAAGGCTTATTTAAGTGAGAAAACAGTTTAAAACTGCCATACCACTGGAAGACGCTGTACCGGACCATTGACAAAACCGGCTCAAGCAGTTTAAACATATGATCACTATCCGATCATATGATCAGGCTACTGGACAAAACACCTAATAAGAAAATCAGCAAGAGGACACACCAATGGCAGCGCCATTACTGCTCCACGCTGAACACGTTTCCAAAGCCTACGCGGGGGTTCCAGCCCTGCGCGATGGGCGCCTCTCCCTGCGTGCCGGTAGCGTCCACGCCCTGTGCGGCGGCAATGGCGCCGGCAAATCGACTTTCCTCAGTATCTTGATGGGCATCACCGGGCGCGACGCCGGCAGCATCCTGCTCAACGGCCAGCCGGTGCAGTTCGACCGCCCCAGCGCGGCACTCGCCGCCGGCGTGGCGATGATCACCCAGGAGCTGGAACCGATTCCCTACATGACCGTCGCCGAGAACATCTGGCTGGGTCGCGAGCCGCGGCGCGCCGGCTGCATTGTCGACGGCAAGGAACTCAACCGGCGCACCCGCGAACTCCTGCAAAGCCTCGAATTCGACGTGGACGCCACCAGCCCGATGCACCGCCTGAGCGTGGCGCAGATCCAACTGGTGGAAATCGCCAAAGCCTTCAGTCATGACTGCCAGGTGATGATCATGGACGAGCCCACCTCGGCCATCGGCGAACACGAGGCGCAAACCCTGTTCAAGGCCATCCGACGCCTCACCGAGCGCGGTGCCGGCATCATTTATGTGTCTCACCGCCTCAGCGAACTGGCGCAGATCGCCGACGACTACAGCATCTTTCGCGACGGCGCCTTTGTCGAAAGCGGGCGCATGGCCGATATCGACCGCGCTCATCTGGTACGCGGTATCGTCGGCCAGGAGCTGCAGCGCATCGACCACAAAGTCGGCCGCGAATGCGCCGCCGCCATCTGCCTGGACGTCAACGGCCTGAGCCGCAACGGCGAATTCCAGGACATCAGCCTGCAACTGCGCCAAGGCGAAATCCTCGGTATCTATGGACTGATGGGCTCGGGCCGCAGTGAGTTCCTCAACTGCCTGTATGGCCTCACCGTGCCCGACGCCGGCAGCGCCACCCTGCAAGGCCAACCCCTGCCCACTGGCACACCCGCTGCGACGATTCGCGCCGGCCTGTCACTGGTCACCGAAGACCGCAAAGACAGCGGCCTGGTGCTCAGCGCCAGCATCCTCGCGAATATCGCACTGTCGGCCTACAAGCAGCTGTCGAGCTGGTCGGTGATCAACGCGCGCAAGGAGCAAGCCCTGGCGCAAAGCATGGTCAAGCGCCTGCAGATCAAGGTCTCGTCCCTGGACCTGCCGGTGGAATCCATGAGCGGCGGCAACCAGCAAAAGGTGGTGCTCGCCAAATGCCTGTCGACCCAGCCGATCTGCTTGCTTTGCGATGAACCCACGCGCGGCATCGACGAGGGCGCCAAGCAGGAGATCTATCACCTGCTCGATGAATTTGTGCGTGCCGGCGGCGCGGCCATTGTGGTCTCGTCCGAAGCGCCGGAGCTGCTGCATCTAAGTGATCGCATCGCGGTATTCAAGGGCGGCCGCCTGGTGACCGTCAGCACCGACACCGCCCTCTCCCAGGAAGCCTTGTTGAGTCTTGCCTCATGAATAGCAAAGTCCTTGCTGCACCCGTGACCGCCGCGCCGCGCAATCGCCTGCGCATATCCCTGGACCGCTTCGGCCTGCCGCTGGTGTTTATCCTGTTGTGCGTGGTGATGGCGTTTTCCAGCGAATACTTCATGACGTGGCGCAACTGGATGGACATCCTGCGCCAGACCTCGATCAACGGCATCCTCGCCGTGGGCATGACCTACGTGATCCTGACGAAGGGCATCGACCTGTCGGTGGGTTCGATCCTGGCGTTTGCCGGCTTGTGCAGCGCGCTGGTCGCCACCCAGGGCTATGGCCTGCTGGCAGCGGTGAGTGCGGGGATGTTTGCCGGGGCCATGCTGGGTGTAGTCAATGGCTTTATGGTCGCCAACCTGTCGATCCCGCCGTTTGTCGCCACTCTTGGCATGCTCAGCGTGGCGCGGGGCATGACCTTTATTCTGAACGACGGCAGCCCCGTCACCGACCTGCCCGACAGCTTCCTCGCCCTGGGTATCGGCAAGCTCGGGCCTATTGGCGTGCCGATTATTATCTTTGCCGTGGTCGCGCTGATTTTCTGGATGGTGCTGCGCTACACCACCTACGGCCGCTACGTATACGCCGTGGGCGGCAATGAAAAAAGCGCACGCACCTCCGGCATCGGCGTGCGCAAGGTGACGTTCTCGGTGTATGTGATTTCCGGCCTGCTGGCGGGCCTTGCGGGCGTGGTACTGGCCGCGCGCACCACATCGGCCCTGCCCCAGGCAGGCGTTTCCTACGAGCTGGATGCGATTGCCGCCGTGGTGATCGGCGGTACCAGCCTGTCGGGCGGCAGCGGCAGCATTGTCGGCACGCTGTTCGGCGCGCTGCTGATCGGCGTGATCAACAACGGCTTGAACCTGCTCGGGGTGTCGTCGTATTACCAACAAGTGGCCAAGGGGTTGATCATCGTGCTCGCAGTGTTGATCGATGTCTGGCGCAAGAAAAAACGCTAAGTGGAGTGTGTGCAATGTCCAATTTCTGGAACCAGGCGTTTGACCTCACCGGCCGTTGCGCCGTGATCACCGGCGGCGCGGCCGGTATCGGCCTGGCCTGTGCCAATTTATTGGTGGAACGCGGTGCCAGGGTGGCCCTGCTGGATCGCGACCCGGCGGTGGTGGACGTCGCCGCCAGCCTCGGCGCCGGCCACCTGGGCCTGGTGGCCGACCTGCGCCAGCTCGACTCGGTACACGCCGCCGTCGACCAGGCTGCCGCCGCGCTCGGGCGTATCGATTACCTGGTCAACAGCGCCGGCGTTGCGTTGCTGGACAAGGCGCTGGAGGTCAGCGAAAACGCCTGGGACACCACCCTCGATATCAACCTCAAGGCCAGCTTCTTCGTGGCCCAGGCCTGTGCCCGGCACATGATAGAAAGCGGCGGCGGGCGCATCGTCAACCTTGCTTCCCAGGCTGCAGTAATCGGGCTGGATCGCCATGTGGCCTACTGCGCCAGCAAGGCCGCCGTGGTCGGCATGACCAAGGTGTTAGCCATGGAATGGGCGCCCCACGGCATCAACGTCAACGCCGTGTCGCCAACCATCGTCGAAACCGCCCTGGGCAAGAAGGCCTGGGCCGGTGAACTGGGCGAGCGCGCCAAATTGCAGATCCCGGTGGGACGCTTCGCTCAGCCCGAAGAAATCGCCGGCCTGGTGCTCTACCTGGTCAGCGACGCAGCCAAGATGATCAACGGCGAGAACGTGGTGATCGACGGCGGCTACAGCATTCAGTAATCCGCTTGCTCACGAATAAGAATAAGGAAACAGCGCATGAATCGAGTGATAAACGACCCAGACCTGGTGGTCGAGGACATGCTCGCGGGCATTCTCGTGGCGCACCCGGAGCTGGTGCAGTACGAGAGCAACCCACGGGTCATCCGCCAACGTAAAACTTCACCGGCCGGCCAGGTGGGCATTGTCACCGGTGGCGGTTCGGGCCATGAGCCGGCGTTTCTCGGCTATGTCGGCCCTGGCCTGGTGGATGCGGTGGCGGTCGGCGAGATTTTCTCCTCACCCACCGCCAAAAGCTTCTTCGATGCCTTCCGCGCTGCGGACCAGGGCGCGGGCGTGGCCTGCCTGTACGGCAACTATGCCGGCGACAATATGAACGTGAAGCTGGCAATGAAAATGGCCGCCAGCAAAGAGATGAACATCCGCACCGTGGTCGCCAACGATGACGTGGCCTCTGCCCCTGCGGCGGATATCGCCAAGCGGCGCGGCGTGGCCGGTGAGATTTTCATGTGGAAGATCGGCGGAGCCGCCGCTGCGCAGGGCTACGACCTCGACGGCGTGATCCGCGTGGCCCAGAAAGCCGTGGACCGGTGCCGCTCCATCGGCGTGGGCCTCACGCCCTGCACCATTGCGGCAGTCGGCAAACCCAACTTCCAGATCGAAGGCGGCATGATGGAACTGGGCATCGGCCACCACGGCGAACCCGGCATCGAAGTGGTGCCGGTGGAATCCGCGGCCGCGATGGCTAAACGCATGCTCGCACCGATCCTGGCCGACCGCGACTTCAGCGCAGACGACAGCGTCGTGGTGCTGGTCTCGGGCCTGGGCGCCACGCCGGTGATGGAGCTGTACATTTTCTACGCCGAGGTCGAGCAGCAACTGCGTGCCAACGGCCTGCGCATTCACCGCTGCTACGTAGGCAATTACTTCACGTCGCTGGAAATGATGGGCGTGACCCTGACCGTGCTCGGCCTCGATACCGAGCTGACCACCTTAATCGATCACCCCTGCCGCTCCATCGGCATGACACAGTCGGAGTGAAGCATGAGCGAGCATTTCCCCAGCAACACCGGTAGCGCCATCGTCACCAACCTGGTGTCGATCATCGTTGCCAACCGCGAATACCTCAGCGAAGTGGACGGCGCCATCGGCGACGGCGACCACGGTATCAACATGGCCAAGGGGTTCTCGCGCTGCGGCAAGACCCTCGAAGGGCGCGAACTGTCGCTGGCCGAGGCGCTGGACGAACTGACCCTGGCGCTGATGGAGGGCATCGGCGGCTCCATGGGCCCGCTCTACGGCAGCCTGTTTATCGGCATGGCCGACGAAGTGCGCGGCCGCGACAGCATTGATGCGGCGAGTTTCGCCAGGCTGCTGCGCGGTGGCCTCACGTCACTGCAAGACATCAGCGATGCAGGCGTGGGCGACAAATGCCTGATGGACACGCTGATCCCGGCCGTGGAGGCATTTGAACGGGCCGAAGCCAGCGGCGCTTCGTTTGCCGAAGCGTTGCGCCAGATGAAAAATGCGGCCTCCCAGGGCCGCGATTCAACCCGCGACCTGGTGGCGAAAATCGGCCGCGCCAGCCGCCTGGGGGAGCGCTCCCTCGGCGCACTGGATGCCGGCGCGGTGTCTTGCTGCCTGATCCTCACCAATCTCGCCGATTCGGTGGAGGCCCGGCTGGTAGCGTAATTGTGGGAGCGGGCTTGCCCGCGAAGGCGGTGTGTCAGTTGGCATAAATGCTGGCTGACCCATCGCTATCGCAGGCAAGCCAGCTCCCACATTGGGTTCTGCGCCTGGCCGGTCAACTGAGCACACCCCCCATCCTTGTGGGAGCGACGATCCGACGCGCCCGCCAAGGCTGCGCGCCCCTATGCACTTAACGGCGCGTCGCATCATCCAGGGCGAGGATCGTGTAGGCATTCGATACGGTCGTCGCCAGGGTGTTGATCACCCCGGAACGCAACGCGCCGAGGGTCGCCGCCGCCTTGGTGTTCTCGCTGGCAATCGCCACCACATCCGGAATACGCACCAGTTCCTGCACCGACAAGCCGATCACCCTGCCCTGCATGGCGTTGACCGCCGGCTGGCCGTGGATGTCGATGAAGTCGTAGCCCATCATGTCGCCCACCGTACCGGACACACGGGCCTGGGCAATTTCCTGGGGCGAGAACCAGCCCATGCGCACCATGTTGCTGTTCTCGCTCATGTCACCGATGCCAATCAAGGCGATATCGGCGCGGCGCGCTCGGTCGAGGGTCGAGCGTACGGTGTCGTTGTTGATCAGCACACTGCGCAGTTCCGGGTTGGCCACCAGGGCCGGTGCGTACAGGGTTTCGCTCTCGGCGCCGAAACGCAGGGCCAGGCGCCGGCAGATATGGTCGGGGTTCATGTATTCGCCAGCCTTGAGCGAGCCGCCAATCGCACACACAAACGTGCAGTTGCGCGTCACCGGCAGGAACACATTGTCGGCCACCGCGCCGACATTGCGGCCCATGCCGACGGCGATGATCATGCCGTCGCTGAGGGTTTTGTTCAGGTAGTTGGCGACCAGGCTGGCGACGGCCGAACGCTGGGTGTCGGGGTCGCCGTGGTCGACCGCGATCAACGCACGGTCCAGTTGGAAACGCTCGACCAATGCCTGCTCCAGCTCAGTGTTCAGCGCCGGGTGTTGCAACACCCGCACCTCCACCACCCCTTCATCACGGGCGCGCTTGAGCAACCGGCTGACCTTGACCCGAGACAGGTCGAAGCGCTTGGCAATGGCTTCCTGGGTGATGTTGTCGAGGTAATAAAGCATGGCCACTTCGGTCATCAGGTCGATGTCGCTGGCGGCACGCTGAGCACTGTCGGTCATGGGAGCTTCCATTTACGCCACAAAAAACCATTCTCCCTAGTCTGTACGGTGCAAGTCCAGCAGCGAATGGGCCTGGCTGGCAAAGTTTCTAATGACTCTGCTGGTATTCGCGTGGCGTACAGCCGAACTCGCGACGGAACACCGTGTGCAGGTACTGCGCAGATTTGAAGCCGCATTGCTGGGCGATGTCGGCAATCGCCAGGTGGTTGCCTTGCAGGCCCTTGGCGGCGTTGGCGAGCTTGAAGCGCAGAATCTCGTCATGCACGCTGCAGCCGCGCGCCTTGCGAAAGTGCGACTCCAACGATGAACGCGACACGCCGACATAGGCCGCTACCTGGGCGGTCTTGATGCCCTGGCAGGCGTATTGGCGGATAAACAGCAGCGCCTGCATCACGTAGGGATTACCCAGCGGTTGATGCAGGCTGGATGCCTGCACGTTGATCGCATCCGGCGGCACCAGCACCTGCGTGCCCGTGCAGGGCTTGCCGTGCAGCATCTGGTGCAACAGCGCGGCGGCGGTGCGGCCCATGGTTTCGGTGCCCTGGATCACCGAACTCAGTGGCACGCGTGTAAGGGTGCGGGTCAGCGGGTCGTTGTCGATGCCGATCAGCGCCACTTCTTCCGGCACCGCGATGCCGGCGGTGAGACAGGCTTGCAGCAGTTGCCGGGCGCGGGCGTCGGTGACGGCGATGATGCCGATGGGCTTGGGCAGGCTTTGCAGCCAGGCGATCTGCTGCTCCACCGCGCTGTCCCACAGCGGCGCGCTGGTGCCCAGGCCGCGATAGATCTGCACCGGCAAGCCATCCCGTTGCATCAACCGTTTGAAGGCTTTTTCGCGCTCCTGGGCCCAGCGATTGGCCTGGGCTTCGGGCAGACTGAAACAGGCAAAGCGCGTCAGCCCGGCCTCGATCAGGTGCGCGTACGCCATCGTCATCAAGGCATCGTTGTCCGTTGCCACGTAGGGAATGCCCTTGGGGTAGGCGCGCGCATCTTCATAGGAGCCTCCCACCGCCACCACCGGCACCTTGCTCCCGGCCAGCGCTTCGCCGATCAGCGGGTCGTCAAAGTCGGCAATGATGCCATCGCCCTGCCAGCGCTCAATGCCTTTGAGGCGGCACAAAAAGTCTTCTTCGAGGAACAAATCCCAGGACGCGCGGGTGCTGCTCAGGTAGTTGCCAATGCCGGCAATGATGCCGCGGTCATAGATTTTGCTGCCGTTGAAGAGCAAGGCAATGCGGTGCACGGGCGGTAGGGTTTTCATTGTTTTTATCCTGGGGCCGGTGGGTGCAGATTAGCATGCAGGGACTCGGCTCTTGAAAGCGGACCTCGGGTGAGGCCCGTTTTAGTTACCTGAACTTCAGCAGAATGACTACAACCATCATCCAAAAACAAGAAGTGAGCATCAGCGTCGTATTGACGATCAGATGCCTTTTCAGGCGAGGAGGAAAGCTTTCGAGATCAACAGGGTTTACATCGCCTAAACGGATATATGGCCCTGGCCACAAGACCATTCCGGCAATTCTCGACATCTCGAATAGAGACCAGATCAAACCTCTCTTACCAAGGCTAGGCCCCCACACATAAATATAACGGCTGTTTTTTAAAGCTTCCTTTATGGCTTCCAAATGACAGCGGCTCAGGTACAGGCTGTATGCAGTGCCGGCAAATGCGAGAATCATCCACCCCCCAGCAACAGATATTGAAACCCAGGGAGACCAGGTGTCGATACTGGTCATGGTTGTTTAGCCTCGTAGATTTTTTCACCTACGTACTCTCCGCCCATACCACCACCAGTTGTACCTACCCATGCTCCGGTCCCTGCTATGGCCGCGACACAGACAACGCCTCCGATACCTGCTGTGCCTGCCCCAATCGCCACACAGATCGGAGCACTGGCAAGTCCACTCGTCAATCCAGCCCCAACACCGCCCAGCGTAGATCCGGCAAATTTTCCACCTTCAGTGAACTTAACCCTCTCACAAGCCGCCCCGGAATCGAGGTTACACACCTGCTGAATAGCCAACACCGAAGACACCCCACCCAGACCAATCCCGATATACCCACCCGCCTTCATATATTTAGTAGCACGGCTCACCGCCTCCACATGAGCCGAATACCCCGGAATCTGCCCCGGCCCGCCCGCTTTATCCCAGTGATGCACGAGACTGCGACTGGAAATACCGAGGGCCGTTTTCAACTTGGGGTGATCACCCAGCGTCGTCTGGCCGCGCAAACGTGTCGAGTTCAGCAGATGGGCGTCCAGTTGAGTCAGCAGTCGCTGGCGCTCGGCGAAAAACTGCGGCGACTTGAGGTGACCGTGCTGGCGGTAGCTCTCCTGATGCAAGCGTTCGATGGCTTGAAGGGAGTCGCGCAAGTTTCCCAGGTGTTTTTCCATCACCACCGCACTGACGCCCAGCCAGGTGGAGGTATGGCCGATAAAACCGGCGATCTCGGCACCGTGCCGATACGAAAAATCGGCCTCATCCGGCGTCAGCGTTTCCAGGGATGCATCGACTTGTTGAGCCGCCCGCATCAGTTGCGCTTCCTGATAGGTACAGGACGTATTGTTCGGATCGCTGAGCACGATCATCGAGCCGGCTTTAACCTCACCCTTGCCAGGGTTAAGTGATCGATACTTGCTCATCACAGCGGGGTCATGACCAGGGAAAAGCGTGGCTTCCAGTGCCTGGCGAGTCATGCTTTTGGGCACAATATAGAACCCCGGCTCCTGGCCGGGCAGGCTGTTTAATGCAGAGGTTTGCGAAGGGACATATGTCGAGTGTTGTGGCGCAACCGCAGAGCGGGTTGCTGTTGCGGGCGCCGGTTGAGCCGATGATCGAGTCGTGGGTGACGCAACGCTTGAATCCGCAGGTGCAATCAGGCGATTGCTACCTGCGGGGCAGTCGCAGTGGATTGTTGCGTCATGAAGTACCGTCGCAATGCCCATCCAGCACATGGCCGGCCGGCTGCTCACAATGACGCCGGTTTTGCCGCATCGCGGGCATTCCGTGGTTTTATCGCCAAGTCTTAAGACGCTGCGCCCGCCCTGTTTCGCGTTGGGCAGGCTACTGATACACACGGCGCCGGTAGTGGTCAGATCGCCGTGCAGACCTTGCGCTATTCCATTGACATGTCCTCGCGGCACGATTCAGCCCTCTCTATACGTAAGACAAAAGTGATTAGAGAGCCGAACTTTGCAGAGGCAGTTGCCTGACGTAAAGTCAGATGTTTCCGCAAATTACGTAGTCTTTAGAAGCTTGAACTCGGTACAAAAAATTGCACCGTTCCTTGGCGACTTTTTATAGATGGCTTTTTCAATGCCCCGATGAAATGGCCTTTCACTCGTTCAGATTCTAAAATCTAAGAAGCTGCAACTTGATCCGCATACGGCTTCAAAAAAGTCCTCAATAGGTCCTGCCTGGTAGCGGGCCTCAAGTGAGGTCCGCTCGAATTACCTGAACTGCAGCAGAATCCCCACAACCACAATCCAAGTGAACGAGGTGAGCATCAGCGTTATGTTGACGATCAGATGCTGTTTCAAATGAGGTGGGAAATTTTCAAGATCTGCTGGGTCAAGTTCTCCGATGCGGACAGAAGCCTTGGGCCATACAACCATCCCGGCGATTTTCGATATTTCCCACAGTGACCAAATCAAACCTCTTTTTCCAAGGCTCGGCCCCCATAGATAAATGTAACGGCTGTTTTTCAAAGCCTCTTTTATGGCATCCAGGTGACAACGGCTCAGGTAAAGACTGTATGCAGCCCCCACATAGGCAAGCAAAATTGGGCCGCTGACGACTCCAAAAGCCAACCAAGACTTCCAGAATCCCTCCGTTGTCATGGCCACGTTTTCTCGTACAAAATTTCTCCACCTATTTCGCCACCCATACCACCGTAAGTAGTACCCGCCCACGCGCCAGCCCCAACCAACGCAGCGACACACACGACACCCCCTATACCGGTAGAGACGGCAAGCGCCACACAGATCGAACCGCTGGCAGAACCGGCTATCAATCCCCCCGCAACACCGCCACCAGTAGCTCCAATGAATTTCCCCACTTCAGTGAATTTCACTTTTTCACAAGCCGCCCCGGAATCGAGGTTACACACCTGCTGAATAGCCAACACCGAAGACACCCCACCCAGACCAATCCCGATATACCCACCCGCCTTCATATATTTAGTAGCACGGCTCACCGCCTCCACATGAGCCGAATACCCCGGAATCTGCCCCGGCCCGCCCGCTTTATCCCAGTGATGCACCAGACTACGGCTGGAAATGCCAAGCGCCGTTTTCAACTTGGGGTGATCACCCAGCGTCGTCTGGCCGCGCAAACGTGTCGAGTTCAGCAGATGGGCGTCCAGTTGAGTCAGCAGTCGCTGGCGCTCGGCGAAAAACTGCGGCGATTTAAGGTGCCCGTGCTGGCGGTAGCTCTCCTGATGCAAGCGCTCGATGGCTTGAAGGGTATCGCGCAGGTTTCCCAGATGTTTTTCCATCACCAGCGCACTGACGCCGAGCCAGGTTGAGGTATGGCCGATAAAACCGGCGATCTCGGCACCGTGCCGATACAAAAAATCGGCCTCATCCGGTGTCAGTGTTTCCAGGGATGCATCGACTTGTTGAGCCGCCCGCATCAGTTGCGCTTCCTGATAGGTACAGGACGTATTGTTGGGATCGCCGAGCACGATCATCGAGCCGGCTTTAACCTCACCCTTGCCAGGGTTAAGTGATCGATACTTGCTCATCACAGCTGGGTCATGACCAGGGAAAAGCGTGGCTTCCAGTGCCTGGCGAGTCATGCTTTTGGGCACCACGTAGAAACCAGGCTCCTCAGCATCCACGCCTCTGGATCGCACTAAGGCCAGGCTGCCGGAAGGAACAAAACCCGATTGATGCCGGGCCATCGGGCGGTCGTTTATAGATGAGGCGCCCGGCTGAACGGCTCGCGCGTTCATAGGCGCTGGTGCGCTCTCGTTCTCGTAGGTAGCGGTGTACACCGAGGGAATAAGCCCCGCTCGACAGGGGCAACTGCTGAAGCTATCCAGCGTGCCAGCCACCAGCTTGCCATGACTCTCTATATGCGAAATGCCGCCGAGTATTTGATAAATCCCCGCATGTTTTCCACAACTGACTCGGTCACCTTCGCGAGCGTGCAGGAGGCCATGTATGTCAACTCTTGGATCGCCATCAAGCACTTCTCCACCGCAAGTGGTCTTATCGCCCAAGCCAATAAAATATCCTTCAGTCATCTATGTTCTCCGCTCTATAACGCCTGAGCATTCCAAACGCGGCATAGCCACGCTCAGCACTAACACGCGTCATGGTCAATTCTGGATAAGGGGTAAAAAATCCTCGGCCAACTGCACACCCTCACGCGCGATGAGGATTATTGAGCCTTGAGGTGTATTGATGATTTCGTCACCGTTACTGAGCAAGCTGCCCACTAAAGCAATGTTACTATTGCTTTCACCGGCACCCGTCAAAATGTGCGCCTGGGAACCGTCGACGTACTCAACGTAATCGCCCTTGTGTGCGGCGCGTACGCGCTCACCGTTGGTCAATTTGAATGTCATCGCTGAGGTCGTTTGTTTGATCGTTCCGCCGTTGCGGGTTTGACTGCCCAAGCTGCCACTCGGTAAACGGCAACGGCCGGATGAGTTTTTAAGTAAAACTGCCGCTGACTGATTACTTCCAACGCGTGTTCGTTGAATTCTGCAAGTTGCTGTTCTGTGAAGCAGTGATCGTCCAAACTACTTAGATATGCCGAAAACACTTCATTGGTGTACAGCATGGGCGACTGCGCATTCATGTTTTCATCCTTATTTAGTATGTGCCTGATGAGTACCGCGCTCTCAACCGCGAATGGCATCAAGTCAAAGAAAATGACGATGCAGGCCAAACTTTGGAGAGGCACTTGCTTGAGGTAAAGCCAGACGTTTCCGCAAATCACGTAGTACTTAAGAGTTTGATTAGGGATCACTCTGAAAAAATAAATAAACTCGGATCGTCCCCTATGCAGTGACGCTACGCTCAAGCAAAGACATTACTCAAAATCGCACCCTCCCTTGGTGATTTTCATAATCGGCAGCCCCACCGCCGTTGCTAGTATCGGGACACCGCCAAGAACAATAAGGAAAACGCCATGCCGTACTTCCCCGGTGTCGAGAAGGTTCGCTTCGAAGGCCCCAGCAGCGAATCGCCCCTCGCCTTTCGCCATTACGACGCCAACAAAATCATCCTCGGCAAACCCATGCGCGAACACCTGCGCATGGCCGCCTGTTATTGGCACACCTTCGTGTGGCCAGGCGCGGACATGTTTGGCGTCGGCACCTTCAAACGGCCATGGCAACGCAGCGGCGACCCGATGGAACTGGCCATCGGCAAGGCGCAAGCAGCGTTTGAGTTTTTCTCCAAGCTGGGCATCGACTACTACAGCTTTCACGACACGGACGTCGCCCCCGAAGGCAGTTCGCTCAAGGAGTACCGCCACCACTTTGCACAGATGGTCGATCACCTGGAGCGTCACCAGGAACAGACAGGGATCAAGCTGCTGTGGGGCACCGCCAATTGCTTCAGCAACCCACGCTTTGCCGCCGGCGCCGCCAGTAACCCGGACCCGGAGGTGTTTGCCTACGCCGCCGCCCAGGTGTTCAGCGCGATGAACGCAACCTTGCGGCTCAAGGGTTCCAACTATGTGCTGTGGGGCGGCCGTGAAGGTTACGAAACCCTGCTCAATACCGACCTGAAACGTGAGCGCGAGCAGCTTGGTCGCTTTATGCGCATGGTCGTGGAACACAAGCACAAGATCGGCTTCAAGGGCGACCTGCTGATCGAGCCCAAACCCCAGGAGCCGACCAAGCACCAATACGATTACGACAGCGCCACCGTGTTCGGCTTCCTGCATGAATACGGGCTGGAGCATGAGATCAAGGTGAATATCGAGGCCAACCACGCGACCCTGGCCGGGCACAGTTTTCACCATGAAATTGCCACCGCCGTGTCCCTGGGCATCTTCGGCAGCATCGACGCCAACCGCGGCGACCCGCAGAACGGCTGGGACACCGACCAGTTCCCCAACAGCGTCGAGGAAATGACCCTCGCCACCTATGAAATCCTCAAGGCCGGCGGGTTCAAGAATGGCGGCTATAACTTCGACTCCAAGGTGCGCCGCCAAAGCCTGGACGATGTAGACCTGTTCCATGGGCATGTAGCCGCCATGGATGTATTGGCCCTGGCCCTGGAGCGCGCGGCGACTATGGTCGAGAACGATCGGTTGCAGCAGTTCAAGGACCAGCGCTACGCCGGTTGGCAGCAACCGTTGGGCCAGGCCGTGCTGGCGGGAGAATTCAGCCTGGAGTCGCTGGCTGAACATGCGTTTGCCCATGAACTGAACCCTCAGGCCGTGAGTGGCCGTCAGGAGATGCTTGAAGGTGTCGTGAATCGCTTTATCTACCGGTGACATTTGCGCGACAAATCTCTGCACAGAGCGTCGAGGGACGCTCTACAGTTTTACCCGCATCACGCTGTGTCTTTCCAACAACAATAAAAGGACGCACCACCATGAAGTCATTCAAACGTACCCTGCTCGCCACTGCCCTGGCTCTGCTCGCCCTGCCGGTCATAGCCGGCCCGGCCCACCCGAAAATCGGCTTCTCGATCGATGACCTGCGTCTGGAACGCTGGTCCCGTGACCGTGACTACTTCGTCGCGGCGGCAGAAAAACTCGATGCCAAGGTCTTCGTCCAGTCTGCCGATGCCAACGAGCAGAAGCAGATTTCCCAGATCGAAAACCTGATCTCCCGGGGTGTCGACGTGATCGTCATCGTGCCCTTCAACGCTACCGTCCTCACCAACGCCGTCGCCGAAGCCAAGAAGGCCGGAATCAAAGTGGTGTCGTATGACCGCCTGATCCTTAACGCTGACATCGACGCCTACATCTCCTTCGATAACGAAAAGGTCGGCGAAATGCAGGCCAGCGGCGTGATGCAAGCGGCGCCCAAGGGCAACTACTTCCTGCTCGGCGGCGCGCCCACCGACAACAACGCCAAAGTGCTGCGTGAAGGCCAGATGAAGGTGCTGCAACCGGCCATCGACAAGGGCGACATCAAAATTGTCGGGCAGCAGTGGGTGAAAGAATGGAACCCCACTGAAGCCCTGAGCATCGTCGAAAACGCCCTGACCCGGAACAACAACAAGATCGACGCCATCGTGGCTTCCAACGATGCCACCGCCGGCGGTGCGATCCAGGCCCTGGCCGCGCAGAAACTGGCAGGCAAGGTGCCGATCTCCGGGCAAGACGCCGACCTGGCCGCGATCAAGCGTGTGATCGACGGCACGCAAACCATGACCGTGTACAAGCCGCTCAAGCTGATCGCCACCGAAGCCGCCAAGCTCTCGGTGCAACTGGCGCGTAACGAGAAGCCGACCTACAGCTCGCAGTACGACAACGGCAGCAAGAAGGTCGACACCATCCTGCTCACGCCTACCCCGCTGACCAAAGCCAATATCGATCTGTTGGAGAAAGACGGGTTCTATACCAAAGAGCAGATTGCCGGGCAGTGACCGCCATGTCCGACTATTTGCTGCAAATGAACGGCATCGTCAAAACCTTTGGCGGTGTCAACGCCCTCAACGGCATCGACCTCAAGGTACGGCCGGGGGAATGCGTCGGCCTGTGCGGCGAGAACGGCGCCGGTAAATCAACCTTGATGAAGGTGCTGTCGGCGGTTTATCCGTACGGCACCTGGGACGGTGAAATTCTCTGGGACGGGCAGCCGCTCAAGGCTCAGTCGATCAGCGAGACCGAGGCGGCGGGGATCGTGATCATTCACCAGGAACTGACCCTGGTGCCTGACTTGTCGGTGGCCGAAAACATCTTCATGGGCCACGAACTGACCTTGCCGGGTGGGCGCATGAACTACCCGGCGATGATCCACCGCGCCGAAGCCTTGATGCGCGAGCTCAAGGTACCGGACATGAACGTCGCGCTGCCGGTGTCGCAGTACGGCGGCGGCTACCAGCAATTGGTGGAAATCGCCAAGGCCCTGAATAAACAGGCGCGCCTCATGATTCTCGATGAGCCCTCCTCGGCCCTGACGCGCTCTGAAATCGAAGTACTGCTGGACATCATCCGCGGCCTCAAGGCCAAGGGCGTGGCCTGCGTGTACATCTCCCACAAGCTCGATGAAGTGGCGGCGGTGTGCGACACCATTGCGGTGATCCGCGATGGCAAGCACATCGCGACCACGGCCATGGCCGACATGGACATCGCGCAGATCATCACCCAGATGGTCGGCCGCGAGATGAGTAACCTCTATCCCACCGAGCCGCATGACGTGGGCGAGGTGATTTTCGAGGCCCGCAACGTCACCTGCTATGACGTCGACAACCCCAAACGCAAGCGTGTGGACGACATTTCCTTTGTGCTCAAACGCGGGGAAATCCTCGGCATTGCCGGGTTGGTGGGGGCCGGACGTACGGAACTGGTGTCGGCGCTGTTCGGCGCCTACCCAGGGCGCTACAGCGCCGAGGTGTGGTTGGACGGCCAGGTGATAGACACACGCACGCCGCTCAAATCCATCCGCGCCGGGCTGTGCATGGTGCCCGAGGACCGCAAGCGCCAAGGCATCATTCCCGACCTGGGCGTGGGCCAGAACATCACCCTGGCGGTGCTCGATACCTATGCGCACATGACGCGTATCGATGCCGAAGCCGAACTGGGCAGCATCGACCAGCAGATCGCACGCATGCACCTGAAGACCTCCAGCCCGTTTTTGCCGATCACCAGCCTGTCCGGGGGCAATCAGCAAAAGGCTGTGCTGGCGAAAATGCTGATGGCCAAGCCCAAAGTGTTGATCCTCGACGAACCCACGCGCGGCGTGGACGTGGGCGCCAAATATGAGATCTACACGTTGATGAACGCCCTGGCGGCCGAAGGGGTGTCAATCATCATGGTGTCCTCGGAGCTGGCCGAAGTACTCGGGGTCTCCGACCGCGTGCTGGTGATCGGCGAAGGCCAACTGCGCGGTGATTTCGTCAACAACGGCCTCACCCAGGAGCAGGTGCTCGCGGCTGCGCTCAGCCATAACAATAATGATCGGAAGACCGCGTAGATGAATCAGCTCCAACAGCTGTTTACCCGCTACAAAATGCTCGCCCTGGTGATCGCCGTGGCGGTGATCTGGCTGTTTTTCAGCTGGCAGACCGAGGGCGGGTTTCTCACACCACGCAACCTGTCCAACCTGCTGCGGCAGATGTCGATCACCGGGATCCTGGCGTGCGGCATGGTGCTGGTGATCATCAGCGGCGAGATCGATTTGTCGGTGGGGTCATTACTGGGGTTGCTGGGCGGGTTGGCGGCGATCCTGGATGTGGTTTATCACATTCCGCTGCTGGCCAACCTGAGCTTGGTAGCGTTGTGCGGGTTGGTGATCGGGTTGGCAAATGGGTACATGACAGCCTATCTGCGCATCCCGTCGTTTATCGTCGGTTTGGGCGGGATGCTGGCATTTCGCGGGATCCTGCTGGGGATCACGGGCGGTACCACCATTGCGCCGGTTTCACCGTCGCTGGTGTATGTGGGCCAGGGGTATTTACCGCATTCAGTCGGTATTGGCCTCGGGGTTTCGCTGTTTGCCCTGACACTGTTCCTGGCATGGAAACAGCGGCGCAATCGCGCGCTGCATGGTCTTGCGGCGCATTCCCTCGTGCGTGATCTGGTGCGCGTGGTACTTATCGGCGCCGTGCTGGCCGGGTTCGTCACCACGCTCAACAGCTACGACGGCATTCCCGTCCCCGTCTTGCTTCTGCTGGTGCTGTTGGGTGTATTCAGCTACGTCACCCGCCAGACCGTGTTCGGCCGCCGCATCTACGCGGTGGGCAGCAACATGGAAGCCACACGCCTGTCGGGCATCAACGTACAAGCGGTGAAGCTATGGATCTTCGGCATCATGGGCGTGATGTGCGCCCTCGCCGGCCTGGTCAATACTGCCCGGCTCGCGGCCGGTTCGCCGTCGGCGGGGAATATGGGCGAGCTGGATGCCATCGCTGCGTGCTTTATCGGCGGCACGTCAATGCGTGGCGGCTCGGGCACAGTGTACGGCGCGTTGCTGGGCGCGCTGGTGATTACCAGCCTGGACAATGGGATGTCGATGCTGGATGTGGACAGTTACTGGCAGATGATCGTGAAGGGCAGCATTCTGGTGCTGGCGGTGTGGGTGGATGTGAGTACGCGCACGGGCCGGCGGTAAAGATCCGGAAGAACACCGACGCTCAAATGTGGGGGCTGGCTTGCCTGCGGTAGCGGTCTATCAGTACCCGATGTGCTGACTGATACTGCGCTATTGCGGTCACGCCCTCTCCCACATTTGATAGGTGGCGTGAGTGGCTTTGGGTCATGATTCGTAAAGCGCCAGTAAGACGTGTCGCGTTTAATTGCTGGCATCAATGGCGAGCCTGTGATCCCCCCCTCGAGTGTCTTAAGCCATCAACAGCGCCTGCATGAAAAACAGCCGTAAAAAAGCCACTCCGAAGAGTGGCTTTTTAGTCAGTTACTGGCTCAACACAACATCGCGCATCGCCGGGATGTAACCGTAGTCATAAGCCTCCTGCACAAACGAGCGATCGCCCTTCAATACAATCCTCACAGTGGGTGCTTCGGTGCCGCCAATGCGGTAGTCATCGCCGCTGGTGGGCACGCTGTCGATAAAGGAAGTCACCAGGCCATTGGGCATCACGCAGTGGGAATACGTCTGGAACGGCTGCGAAGGCGGATTGCCCAGCACCAGCCCCGAGGCGTTCATCGGCGTGTAGGGGCCGAACAGATGATCGCCGACAAAACCGTAGACGCCATCCGGACCCGTCACGCCATCCGCGTAGGTGAATTTGTGGCTGATGGTGAACAAGTAGTACTTGTTGTCCTGGAACACATAATGCGGGCGTTCGGTTTGATCGTTCACCCCAACAGCAGTCACCAAGGGCGGCAGAATGTCCCACTCGTCACCGTTGAGGTCTTTGGCCACGGCGATGCCGATGCAGCCAACCTGATAACGTGCCCCGCCGACATCTTCATGCCCTGGCGGCACCAGGCCCAGTTCATTCGGCCCCACTTCGTGAGTCCCGCGCTCGCCGGCAACATTGCCCTCAAACACCATGTACAACTTGCCGTCATTTGGATCGATAAACGGGCTTGGATCGCGAAAGTTCCAGGTCGCATTCTGCGCTTCGGTTTGATAATAGGTGCCGTCTGCATCAAACAATGACTTGACCTGAGTGAAGCCTTGCAGCTCGACACCGGTGTCGGAAGTGACCACCCGGCCCCTGACTTTGGCAATGGTGGCACCCGGCGTTACACAGGTGTAATACAGGTCAATGTCACCGTTGTTATTGAGCAGGATAGGTGTGCCCGCCCATTCACGCGTGGTCGGCGAAACCCCTTCGGCCATGACCCGGCCGCCGAAGATCCAGTCCTTGCCGGTGCGCGAGTACCAATAGCAGATACGCGCATGGCCATGGCGGTCTTCCCAATCGCGCTTGATGTCGTAACGGCCATCGGCGTTGATGAATTGTGGATCATGAGGGCGACGGTCGGCGGTCAGGGTGAAGATCACCGACCAGCCATTGACCGATACAACCGTACCATCCAGCTCACGCAATGGCATGGTGTCCCAAATGAATACAGTGTCACTCATGACAGGAAAGTCAGGACTCACTAACGGCTGTGTGGTCGTCGGGTCATTTTCATTAACTTTTAGCGCATCGGCCCGTGTCCAGCGAGTAGGTGCGTGATTCGCATGTTTCATGATGATGTCCTTTTACTGATGCTTACGTGACAAGCGAAGATTGAATAACACATAACAGCCAGCAACTTTGCTGTGACTGAAAAGAATGAGCCGTCGTTGGCCCTGAAGTGCGGAACCAGGTTTAACATGGCCACCCACCTATCGCAGCGTGAAGAATTATTTAGATTAAAAAGGCCATCACTGTATTTATATCCTTGATATAAATACAGTGGCACTTGCAATCTATGCCAACCAACTAGAAAGCTAGCTAATCAACTACCGAATACCAGCGCACCGGACTGGGCTCCGGCATTCTTCTGCGTAAAGTCTTTGGCTTGGGCTGCGGTTTTCAAGGTGTAGGCGTAGTTGGAAGTGGCCGTCCATTGCGCCTTTGGTGACTTCTGGTTGGTGATCGGTGGAACACTGTTGGTATCAGTGAACGTCCCAGTCCCCTTGTCATCCAACATGCCGTTGTTTTGACTGCCCTCACCAAAGTAGTTACTTTCAGAAAGGATGTTGGCGTTCTGCGCCAGGGTAAAACCGAGGTGGAAGTTATTGATGTAGTTGTTATAAACATGAAAGTATCCGTAACGCATCAAGCCCGGCGCACGCACTTCCATATCCTCGAAGCGGTTATGGCACACCGTCAGGCGTGGGTACCCGTTGAACTCTGCCTTATTGTCATCCGCCGGGTGACCGAAGATCAGCCCATACTTGTGACTGCCAAAGAAGCAGTTGCTGAGGGTGACATAGTCGGCTTTCTCGCCGATATACAACAGTTTATCTTCACTGCCGTCAGTGGTAGACCAGCTGTGCCCGACGAAAGAGCAATGGTCAATCCAGTACTTGCTGCCGTAGTTCAGATAGACCTGGATATCGTCATTGGCCTTGATAGTCGCCGAATGCCTGAAAATAATATTCTGCAGAATAATGTTCTGCGACTGCGCCGTTGCCCGCAGGTGAATATTTTCCAAGGTTCGATTCTGGAATGAGCCGATCAGGGTCTTGTTAGCGCCCATCGTCACTTTGGTGAGACGCGAGGCCGAGAGATTACTGTTGATCACCAATACCCGCGGGGTGGTGTCGCCAATATTGGCCTTGAGTTGATCGAGCGTAGTGATGCTGACCACGGGACCCGACCAGCCACCTGTCACTTTTGCCGCTTGGGCGAAACCGGTCAAACCGGTGAGTTTGCTTTCTGGATACGACATGAGTTCCCTCTCTAAAATAAAAACAGCTCGCTATGACGAGCGGGTGCATCAAGTTAATCCGTTAACTTGCACACAGTGTTGGCAGGACTGAGATTGCCGTGTGAGGTTCGATCAGCGCTTAAACACTGTGTTTATATACAGTATTCGGCATTCACCAAAACGTCAACCCTTGTGCGGGCAAAAAAAAATGGGAGGGGCAAGCCCCTCCCACATTGGGTCCTACAGCATCTGTTCAACCTTACTTCGACACCGGCATCGCAAACTCCGCGCCCTGCTCGATGCTCTCCGACCAGCGCTGCATGATCGACTTCTGCTTGGTGTAAAACCGCACACCCTCCGTGCCATACGCATGCATGTCGCCGAACAAACTCTTCTTCCAGCCGCCGAACCCGTGCCATGCCATCGGCACCGGGATCGGTACGTTGATGCCGACCATGCCCACTTCAATCCGCCGTGCAAACTCGCGGGCAATATTGCCATCGCGGGTGAAGCAGCTCACGCCATTGCCGAATTCGTGGTCGTTGACCAGTTTGATCGCTTCGGCGAAGTCACTTACGCGCACGCACGCCAGCACCGGGCCGAAGATTTCTTCACGGTAGATGCTCATCTCTTGGGTCACGTGATCGAACAAGGTCGCGCCGAGCCAGAAGCCGTTTTCCAGGCCCGCTTCGGTGGGCACGTAGTCGCGCCCGTCGAGCAGCAGTTGCGCACCGGCCTGTACGCCTTGTTCGATGTAGCCGCTGATACGCTCCAGCGCCGCGCGGGACACGATCGGGCCCATTTCGGCCTTGAGGTCGCGGCCGTCGGTGATGCGCAGTTGCTTGGCACGCTCGGTCAAGGCGGCGATGACTTTGTCACCCACATCACCCACCAGCACGGCGACGGAGATGGCCATGCAGCGTTCGCCGGCACTGCCGTAGGCGGCGCCCATCAGGGCGTCGACGGTTTTTTCAATATCCGCGTCGGGCATTACCACCATGTGGTTTTTGGCGCCGCCCAGGCCTTGCACACGCTTTCCGTTACGCGCGCCGGTTTCGTAGATGTACTGGGCAATCGGCGTGGAGCCAACAAAGCTCACGGCCTTGACGTCCGGGTGTTCGATCAGCGCGTCCACCGATTCCTTGTCGCCCTGCACGACGTTGAACACGCCCTTGGGCAAGCCGGCTTCACGCAGCAGTTCGGCCATGAACAACGATGCGCTTGGGTCGGTCGGGCTTGGCTTGAGGA
This sequence comes from Pseudomonas sp. EA_65y_Pfl1_P113, assembly GCF_963970525.1. Classification (NCBI taxonomy): domain Bacteria; kingdom Pseudomonadati; phylum Pseudomonadota; class Gammaproteobacteria; order Pseudomonadales; family Pseudomonadaceae; genus Pseudomonas; species Pseudomonas sp. EA_65y_Pfl1_P113. Next base: position 32,845 of record NZ_CAXAQM010000026.1, on the reverse strand, counting down.
TGAAGGTATTGCCCGCCGCAATGGCGATCGGGTACATCCACATCGGCACCATCACCGGGAAGTTGAACGGTGTAACACCGGCTACAACGCCCAGCGGCTGGCGCAGGGTCCAGTTGTCCATGCCACGGGAAACCTGGTCGGAGTGTTCGCCCTTGAGCAAGTTCGGAATGCCACAGGCAAATTCGAGGATATCGAGGCCACGGTCGACTTCACCCTGGGCGTCGGTAAAGACCTTGCCGTGCTCGGCGACAATGATGCGCGCCAGGTCATCCTTGCGTGCACGCAGCAGGTGCAGGTATTCGAACAGCACGCGGGCGCGGCGGATTGGCGGGGTGTCGGCCCAGTCGGCGAAGGCAGCCTGGGCGGCGGCGACGGCTTCGGACACGGTCTGGCGACTGGCCAGGGCGACGCGGCCGGTCTTTTCGCCGGTGGCCGGATTGTAGACGTCCTGATAGCGATCGTCGCGGGACACGCGCTGATCGTTGATGTAGTGCTCGATTGTTTTAGTCATGGCAGTAGATCCCAGGTGGGTAGCGTTGGGACACACGATAGGCTTTCGGTTTGTTCCAAACCAGAGCAGAATCCAGAACTTATTGTCCATAAACGCGAACAATACCCGCATGGAAAAGTCTGAGATCGAAGGGCTGTGGACCCACATTCACTGGCTGTCGGTGCTGGAAGAACAAGGCACCTACACCGCCGCAGCCGCTCGCCTGGGGGTGAGTAAGTCCGCCGTCAGCCAGCGCATTTCGGACCTGGAAAAAGCCACCGGTACGCGGCTGGTCACGCGAACGACGCGCAGCGTAAGGCTCACCGATGCCGGGCTGTCGCTGACCCGGGAGGTCCGCAGTGCCTATGAGCAGATCGCGCGCAGCTTCTCGTCGGTGCGCGACTCTGCCGGCGAGATTCGTGGATTGGTGCGCTTGACCGCGCCGGTGGCCTTCGCCAGGCAGCAGTTGGTGCCACACCTGGCGGAATTCCTGCAGCAGTTTGCGCAAGTACGTATCCAGTTGGATGTGTCGGATGCGTTGAGCTCGCTGGCAGCCGAGGGCTACGACCTCGCCGTGCGCCACGGCTTCCAGGTGCCGGAAACCCACGTGGCGTGGAAGCTGTGCGACACCGGCTCGGTGTTGGTCGCCACCCGCGATTACCTGCAACGCCACGGCGAACCCCGTGAGCCTGGCGACCTGTCAGCCCACAACTGCCTGTTCTACCCGCGCGGCACCGACCAGCCGGCGTGGACCTTTGAGCGCGGCAGCACAAACGTCGAGCGCCTTACCGTGCCCATCGCCGGCAGCTTTGCCACCAACAACAGCGAAGCCCTGCGCGATGCGGCCCTCAACCATCTGGGCATCGCCCTGCTCCCGGACTTCAGCGCCCATGCCGCATTGGCCAGCGGCAAGCTGGTACAGGTGCTCAAGGGCTGGACGCTCAAGGGCGCGTTTGCCGATGAGATCTACCTGATCCGACCGTATTCACCGCATGTGCCCAAGTCGGTGACGGCATTGGTGGGCTTCCTCAAGGAAAAACTGTCAGGTGGGTTCAGGTTTGATTAACGGCCATCGCTTGCGCGTAGGCACCGTCATGTTGGAAGGACGAGCATGACTTTTTTGCACAACGCACCGGTATTTTTGGGCGTTCTTCTCTGATTTATGCGTGCCTATACTCGGTCCAGCCTCTCGGTTCAGCCGAGGGCCAGTCCCACAACAATAATTAAGGACAGCCACCATGATCCAGCCCTTCCTGGCCGCTCGGGATTTTCTGCTCGCTCACCGCACCGACTACGCCACCGCCGTACGGGATTTCCGTTGGCCGCAACTGGGCGAATTCAACTGGGCCCTGGACTATTTCGACGCCATGGCGAAGGGCAATGCGGCCAATGCGCTGTGGATCGTCGAGGAAGACGGCCGCGAGCAGCGCTACAGCTTCGAGCAACTGGCCGCACGTTCCAACCAAGTGGCCAACCACCTGCGCGCCCTCGGGGTTGGGCGCGGTGATCGCGTACTGCTGATGCTCGGCAATGATGTGGCGCTTTGGGAAACCATGCTCGCCGCCTTCAAGCTCGGTGCAGTGGTCATCCCCGCCACCGCCCTGCTGAATGCCGACGACCTGCGTGACCGTATTGAGCGCGGGCAGGTTCGTCACTTGGTGGTCGGCGAGGCACATGTGAGCAAATTCGCCGGGCTGGCTGAAGGCTGCAGCCGCATCTGCGTGGGTTCGGCGCCTGCCGGCTGGTTCCCACACAGCGCCGCCTGTGAATATCCCGAGCAGTTTGAAGCCGAAGGCCGCACCCTGGCCACCGACCCGATGCTGCTCTATTTCACCTCGGGCACCACATCAAAACCGAAGATGGTGTTGCACAGCCACCAGAGCTATCCCGTTGGGCACCTGTCGACCATGTACTGGATCGGCCTGCAACCGGGCGACCTGCACCTGAATATTTCCTCACCGGGGTGGGCCAAGCATGCTTGGAGCTGCCTGTTTGCGCCGTGGAACGCCGGCGCCTGCATCTTTATCCATAACGTCGCGCGGTTCAGCGCGCCGGCGTTGCTCAGTGCATTGGAACGCTACGGCGTGACCAGCCTGTGCGCGCCGCCCACCGTGTGGCGTATGTTGATTCAGGAAGATCTGGCCAGCTACAAATCGCGCCTGAACCTGCGCGAACTGGTCGGCGCCGGTGAGCCACTGAACCCGGAAATCATCGAGCAGATCCAGCAGGCCTGGGGGTTGCCGCTGCGTGATGGCTTCGGCCAATCGGAAACCACTGCACTGGTGGGCAACACGCCCGGGCAGTTGCTCAAGCCAGGCTCCATGGGCCGACCGCTGCCGGGCTATCAAGTGGCCCTGCTCGACCCGGATGGCAACCCCGCCAATGAAGGCGAAGTCGCCCTGCCCCTGGACGTGCGCCCGCTCGGCCTGATGCTGTGCTACGAAGACAGCCCGGAAAAAACTGCAGAAGTCATGCGTGACGGTTATTACCGCACCGGCGACACCGCGCAGGTCGACGCCGACGGCTACATCACCTTTGTCGGTCGCGCCGACGATGTGTTCAAGGCCTCCGACTACCGCATCAGCCCATTCGAGCTAGAAAGCTCGCTGATCGAGCACCCGGCAGTGATGGAAGTGGCCGTGGTGCCCAGCCCCGATCCATTGCGCCTGGCCGTGCCCAAGGCCTTCCTGATCCTGGCCCATGACGCCCCCGGCAACGCCGAACTGGCCCGGCATATTCTCGCCTTCGCCCGCGAACATCTGGCGCCCTACAAGCGGGTGCGGCGTATCGAATTCGTGACCGAACTGCCAAAGACCATTTCCGGGAAAATCCGCCGGGTGGAACTGCGCCAGATGGAAGTACTGCGTCGTCAGAGTGATACGCGAGGCGAACAGGAACACTTCGAAGAAGATTTTGGCTGAAAAAAAGCCCGGCAACACACACGTGTGTTGCCGGGCAAAGCGAAGCGACCAGCTTCAGAAACGCGGTTTCACAGCCTTCCAATCCGGTTGGTAACGCTGCATCTGTTTTACGTCGTCGCGCTGGCGAATGCCGCAACTGAGGTACTGCTCATGCAGCTTGCCCAGTTGGTCATGGTCAAGTTCCAAGCCCAGCCCCGGGGCACGGGTGATCGTCACGCAGCCATCGACAATCGGCACCTTGCCGCCCTTGATGACTTCCTCGTCCGGCTCCTGCCAGGGGTAATGGGTGTCGCAAGCGTAATCAAGGTTGGGCACCGACGCGGCCACATGGGCCATCGCCATCAGGCTGATGCCCAGGTGTGAGTTGGAATGCATCGACACGCCCAGGCCGAAGGTCTGGCACATCTTCGCCAACACCTGGGTGTCGCGCAGGCCGCCCCAGTAATGATGGTCAGCGAGGACGATCTGCACGCTGTCCAGGGCAACGCTGCGGCGGAACTCGTCAAAATCGGTGACCACCATATTGGTCGCCAGGGGCAAGCCGGTGCGTTTGTGCAGCTCGGCCATGCCTTCCAGGCCCGGGGTCGGGTCTTCGTAATACTGCAGGTCATCGCCCAGCAGTTCAGCCATGCGAATCGAGGTTTCCAGCGACCAATTGCCATTCGGGTCGATGCGCAGCGGCACGCCGGGGAAGGCTTTTTTCAGCGCTTTGATGCACCGCACCTCATGTTCCGGTTCCAGCGCGCCGGCCTTGAGCTTGATGCTTTTGAAGCCGTAGGCTTCGATCATCCGCCGGGCCTGGGCGACGATCTGCTGTTCGTTGAGCGCTTCGCCCCAGCTGTCAGGCTTGTAGGGCGAGTCGATGTGTTCGGCGTACTTGAAAAACAAGTACGCACTGAACGGAATCCGGTCGCGGAGAGCCCCACCGAGCAAATCCACCAGTGGCACATTCAAGGCGTGGGCCTGCAGATCGAGCAAGGCCACTTCGAACGCCGAATAGGCATTGCTCACGGCCTTGCTGGCGTGGGAGCCCGGCGCCAGTTCTGCGCCGCTGAGGCTCACGGGCCTGTGCGCGGCCACCGTGGCCTGGACGATCGCACGCAGCCCGTTCAGGTTGAAGGGATCGAGGCCGATCAGTTGCGGCTGCACCTGTTGCTGGATCGCCAGCGCCGGGGCATCGCCGTAGCTTTCGCCAAGGCCGATGTAGCCGGTGTCGCTCTCGACCTCGATGATCGAGCGCAGTGCGAGGGCTTCGTGGATACCGCTGGCGTTAAGCAGCGGCGGGTCGCGAAAGGCGATGGGCGTGACGGTAACGCGGACGATTTTCAAGAGGCTGCTCCCTGTGGGCCTGGACGCGAGGCGCGCTGATGTGTAGTCGGTGTGGGGGGCACGGTGCCCCGTGGTGCGGTGCGCGCAAAAAACACCACCACCGCCGCCGCCAGGGAGGTAGCGGCCAGGCCATACAACCCGCCTTCGATGGAGCCGGTGGTCTGTTCCAGCAAACCAAAGGTGGTGGGGGCGACAAAGCCTCCCAGGTTGCCGACCGAATTGATCAAGGCAATCACCGCCGCGGCGATCCGGGCATCCAGATAACCCTGGGGAATTGGCCAGAACAAGGCAGAGGCGGCCTTGAAGCCAATCGCGGCAAAACAGATGGCGACAAAGGCAAACACCGGCCCGCCGGTAGTAGACATGAACATACCGAAGGCGGCGATCACCAGCATCAGCGCAACCCACGCCTGCTGATGTTTCCATTTGCTGGCGAGGGCGGCGAAACCGTACATGGCGACGATGGAAATCAACCAGGGAATCGAATTGAACAAGCCCACCTGGAAGTCGCCCAGGTTGCCCATTTTCTTGATCATGCTGGGCAGCCAGAAGGTGGCGCCATAGATGGTCAGGGCGATGGAAAAGTAAATAAAGCAAAACAGCGCGATCTGTCTGTCGGCGAGGAGCTTGAACATCGAGGGCCGGACAGTCCGGACGGCTTCACGCGCTAGCTGTTCCGCCTCGATGGCACTCACCAACGCGTGTTTTTCCTCTGCGCTGAGCCACGTCGCCTGATCGGGACGGGACTGCAACCAGAACCATACAAAGCCACAGAGCACGATCGAGGCAAACCCTTCGATCAGAAACATCCACTGCCAGCCATGCAGGCTAAACCCATTGATGTGCAGCAAGGCCCCCGACACCGGGCCTGAGATCACCGAGGCAATCGCAGAGCCGCTGAGGAAAATCGCCATCGCCTTGCCACGCTCGGAGGCTGGCAGCCACTGGGTGAAGTAGTAGATGACACCGGGGAAAAACCCCGCCTCGGCGGCGCCGAGGGCAAAGCGCAGGATATAAAAACTGGTTTCACCTTTGACGAAGGCCATGGCCATCGCGGCCGCGCCCCAGGTGAACATGATGCGCGTCAGCCAGGCCCTTGCGCCGTAGCGCTGCAGGAGCAGGTTGGACGGTACTTCAAAGATCGCGTAGCCAATGAAGAACAAACCGGCACCGAGGCCGTAGGCGGCCGCGCCAATGCCCAGGTCGATCTCCAAATGGCTGCGCACAAAGCCGATGTTGACCCGGTCGATGTAGTTGACGATGAACATCACCACAAATAATGGCAGTACATGACGCTTGACCTTGGTGGCCGCACGGGCGAGCACGGTCGGGTCTGGCGGATTCTGAACAGTGTCCAAGGGCAACTCCCAATCATTGTTTTTTTAGGGACGCGTTGATCATGGACGTCGGGCATTGATCCCGTCTAATCTAACTTGGCATCCGATTGATACCTGGATTAGATCAATGTTCGAACTCACTCAACTGCGTTGCTTCACCACTGTGGCCACCGAGCTGAATTTTAGGCGGGCGGCCGAACGGCTGAACATGACCCAGCCGCCGCTCAGTCGACAGATCCAATTGCTGGAACATCACTTGGGGGTCGAACTGTTTGCCCGCACCACCCGCAGCGTTGCCCTCACCGCCGCCGGCCGCGCATTTTTTATCGAGGCGCAGAACTTGCTGGAGCGTGCCCAGCAAGCGGCGGTGACGGCGCGTCGCTTCGCTGAGGGCGATATCGGCACGGTCAATATCAGCTTCGTCGGCAGCGCGGTGTACGAGTTTTTGCCACGCGTGATCGCCGAGGCGCGGCTCCGGCAGCCCCAGGTGAAGATCGACCTGTCAGAGATGAACACCTACCAGCAATATGAAGCGCTGCGCGCCCGCCGGATCGACCTGGGGATCGTCCGCGCGCCGCTGCTGGAGCCGGGCTACGCCACCGAGTGCCTGGTGCGCGAGCCCTTCGTGCTGGCAGTTCCCAGCAGCCATCGGCTGGCCAATGCCGAGACGGTCAGCGTGCACGACTTGGACGCCCAGCCCTTCCTGATGTACGCCCACTCGGCCTACCCGCCGTTCAACGAACTGCTCACCGGCCTGCTGCGCTCAGCGCGCGTGGCGCCGGAGTTTGTGCAGTGGCTGGGGTCATCCCTGACCATCCTCGCGCTGGTCAATGCCGGCATGGGCCTGGCATTGGTGCCACGTTGCGCCAGCAGTGTGGTGTTCAAGAACGTGGTGTTCCGCGATATCGACTTGGGCGAAGGGGCGCAGAGTGAGCTGCATTTGATCTGGCGCGAGAACAACGACAACCCAGCGTTTGCAATGTTGCTGGACGGAATTCGCAGTGCGGTCCGTCAAGAATGGGATCAGGCACGCTAGCTCAATCCTCTTGAATACTTGCCTGATCCTCCGACTTCTCGGATTTCGGATAGATAGCCCTTGCACCGTGGTCTAGAGTTCGACAATAAGCGGCCGCCGCAAGCTCATACTAAAAATGGCCGCATACACCGATGATCAGCAGGTGAGCCATGGAATTACGAATCAACCAGAAAACCTATCAGGTCGAAGCCGACGCTGACACGCCACTGCTGTGGGTGATCCGCGACGACCTGGGCCTGACCGGCACCAAATACGGCTGCGGCCTGGCCCAGTGCGGGGCCTGTTCGGTGCTGGTGGACGGTAATGTGGTGCGCTCGTGTGTCACGCCAGTGGCCGGAGTGGTCGGGCGTGAAATCACCACCATCGAAGCGATTGAAGACGATGAGGTGGGCAAGCGCGTGGTCGCGACTTGGGTCGAGTATCAGGTGGCGCAATGCGGGTATTGCCAGTCCGGGCAGGTAATGGCCGCGACTGCGCTGCTCAAACACAGCCCCGCCCCTAGCAAAGCGCAGATTGATGCGGCAATGATCAACCTGTGCCGTTGCGGCACCTATAACGCCATCCATGCGGCGGTCGACGCACTGGCCAAGCAGGAGAGCGTCTGATGAACATCCTCAATGAACTGCTCGAGGCACCGGTAAACCTGTCGCGCCGCCGCTTCTTGGCGAGCACGGCGGTGGGCGCGCTGGTGATCGGTTTCGGCCTGCCGCTTGGCTCGTCGAGGGTGCAGGCGGCCACGGCCAACGCCGCAGAACGGGGCACTCAGGTGCCAGCGTTTCTTGAAATTCGCCCGGACGGCACGGTGCGCCTGCTCAGTCCGTTCATGGAAGGCGGACAAGGCACCCACACCGCCATGGCGCAGATTGTCGGCGAAGAGCTGGATGCCGACCCCGCCACGTTCATCGTCGAAGCCGCGCCACCCGGCGAAGCGTATGTGGTGATGGACAACGGCCTGCGCATCACCGGCGGCAGCATGTCGGTGCGCATGAGCTACCCGACCATGCGCCGCCTGGGCGCCCTCGCCCGCGCGATGCTGCTGCAAGCCGGTGCCGCGCAGTTGGGTGTACCGGTTGCCGAACTGACCACCCAGCCTGGCCGGGTGGTACATACGGCTTCCGGCCGTTCGTTGGGCTACGGCGAATTGGCCAGTCGCGCTCTGGACATGCCAGTGCCCGACCCGGCCAGCGTCACGCTGCGCGACCCAAGCCAGTTCCGCTGGATCGGCAAGCCGGTCAAACGCCTGGATGCCTATGACAAATCCACCGGCAAGGCGCAATACAGCATCGACCTGAAAGTCGACAACATGCTTCACGCGGCGGTCCAGCATGCGCCACGCCTGGGCATGACCGTGGGCAGTGTGCGTAACCAGCCGCAAGTGGAAGCCATGAAAGGCGTGCATTCGGTGCACGTGCTGCCCGGCGCCGTGGCGGTAGTGGCTGAACGTTGGTGGCACGCCAAGCGTGCGGTTGAAGCGGTCCAGGTCGACTGGCAAGAAGCGGCTGCGGACTCGACACTGCGCGTCATGCCGGCAGACTTCTCCAGCGACAAGCACCGCGACTTCCTCGCTGCCCAGCAAGGCCCGGCCCGTGACGACGAAAACGAAGGTGACGTGGCCGCCGCCTTGTCAGGCGCCAAGACCAAAATCGAAGCGACGTATCACAACCAATACCTCAACCACGCCCAACTGGAGCCGCCGTCGGCACTCGCACGCTTCAACCCCGATGGCACCCTGGAGATCTGGCTGCCTAACCAGGCGCCTGACATGTTCCGCGCCGACATCGCCAAGCGCACCGGCCTCGGCCTCGACAAAATCAACCTGCACTCGCCACTGCTGGGCGGCTTTTTTGGGCGGCACTTTCTGTATGACTCCGCCAATCCCTTCCCCCAGGCCATTGCGCTGGCCAAGGCCGTGGGGCGTCCGATCAAGCTGATCTGGAGCCGTGAAGAAGAATTCCTGCGCGACGTGCTGCGCCCGCTGGCCGTGGTCAAGTTCCGCGCTGCGCTGGATGACAAAGGCTTCCCGGTGGCCATCGAAGCGGTCAGCGCGACCGAAGGCCCGACCGAAGCGCTGGCCGGCAAGCAGGGCGATAAAATCGACCCCACGGCCCTCGAAGGGTTGTCGGGCAAGCCCTACACCATTCCCAACAAACGCATCGCGCAGATCTACGTCAAAGGCGCGCCCATGCTCGGCTACTGGCGTTCGGTGGGCAACTCGCTCAACGACTTCTTCTATGAGTCGTTTCTCGACGAACTGGCGGACAAAGGCGGACATGATCCCTATGAGCTGCGCCTGCATCTGCTGCGCGACAACCCACGGCTGACCACGTTGCTGCGAGCGGCGGGTGAATTGTCCGGTGGCTGGAAGCGTGGCCCCTTCACCGCCGAGGACGGCACCCGACGCGCTCGCGGCGTGGCCATGGCCTCACCGTTCGGCTCCCACACGGCAGCGATCGCCGAAGTGTCCATCGAGAATGGAAAGGTCAAGGTGCACGATATCTGGCAGGCCATCGACCCGGGCAGCATCGTCAACCCGGCGATTGTCGAGGCGCAGGTCAATGGTGCCGTGGCGTTGGGCTTGTCCCAGACCTTGCTGGAAGAAGCGGTGTACGTGGATGGAAAACCACGGGCGCGCAACTACGACCTGTACCCGATCCTGGCGCCCGCACAGATGGCGCGGGTGCATGTACGGGTGGTCGAGAGTGGCGAAAAAATGGGCGGTATCGGCGAACCGCCGTTGCCCGCCGTGGCACCGGCCGTGGCCAATGCGGTGGAGCAGTTGACGGGCCAGCGCGTGCGCAGCCTGCCCTTGAGCCGACACACTTTCAGCTGACCCTCAGGAAACGCCCATGAACAACCGTCGATTCGCAAGAACCGCAGGCTGGCTGGCGCTGCCCTGCCTGGCTGCCGCAGGCCTGCTGGCCTGGTATGTCACCCGTGAACCTGCTACTGCGTTCGAACAGGAACAGGCGGGTGCCAGCTTCGAACCCGCCTTGGTCAGCCGTGGCGAGTATGTCGCCCGCCTCAGCGATTGCGTGGCCTGCCACAGTTTGGCAGGCAAGGCACCGTTCGCCGGGGGGCTGGAAATGGCCACGCCGTTGGGGGCGATTCACGCCACCAACATCACGCCGGACAAAAACACCGGGATCGGCACTTACAGCCTGGCTGACTTCGACCGCGCAGTGCGCCATGGCGTGGCGCCGGGTGGGCGACGGCTGTACCCGGCCATGCCCTACCCGTCCTACGTAAAACTCAGCGATGACGATATAAAAGCGCTGTACGCGTTCTTCATGCAGGGTATACAGCCGGCCAACCAACCGAATATCCCCAGCGATATTCCCTGGCCGCTGAATATGCGCTGGCCGATCGCGCTGTGGAATGGCGTGTTCGCCCCCACTGCCACCTATGCAGCCAAGCCAGACCAGGACGCACTGTGGAACCGCGGCGCCTATATCGTTCAAGGCCCCGGCCACTGCGGCAGCTGCCACACACCACGCGGCCTGGCCTTTAACGAAAAAGCCCTGGATGAATCCGGCAAGCCGTTCCTCGCCGGCGCCCTGCTCGACGGCTGGTACGCACCGAGCCTGCGCCAGGACCCCAACACCGGGCTGGGACGCTGGACTGAGCCGCAGATCGTGCAGTTCCTCAAGACCGGGCGTAACGCGCATGCAGTGGTCTATGGCTCAATGACCGAAGCCTTCAACAATTCCACGCAGTTCATGCAGGACGACGACTTGGCCGCCATCGCGCGCTATCTCAAGTCGCTGCCTGGCGACCCGCAGCGCGACGGCACGCCCTGGCAGTATCAGGCGGTGAGCACGAACCAGGACGTCCCCGGCGCCCGCACTTACGCGACCCGTTGCGCCTCGTGCCATGGCCTGGACGGCAAGGGCCAGCCCGAGTGGATGCCGCCACTGGCCGGCGCCACGTCGGCACTGGCCAAGGAAAGCGCCTCCGCGATCAACATCACCCTCAACGGCTCGCAACGTGTGGTCGCCGCCGGCGTTCCCGACGCCTACCGCATGCCGGCGTTTCGCGAGCAATTGTCCGACCAGGAAATCGCTGAGGTGCTGAGCTACGTGCGCGGCACCTGGGGTAATAACGGCGGTGCGGTTGAGGCGAAGGCGGTGGGCAAGTTGCGCGGGCATACCGACCCGGCGAGCAGCAGCCCGATCATCCTGCATATGCGCTGAATTCAGGACTTCAGGTTCTTCACGCTGGCAAACGTTGCCTCGCCCCGCGCCTGCTCCAACACGTTCATGGGCGCGGGCGCAGGCAACGTGTGCAGCACCGGCTTGAGCACGACGGATCGCTCGCTGTCCGTGACTGAACGCTCATCGCTGGGCGGTACGCCGAAGTATTCGCGGTAGCACTTGGAAAAGTGCGGTGTGGACACAAAGCCACAAAGCACGGCCAATTCCACGATTGAAATGGGTGTCTGCTTGAGCAACTGCCGCGCACGGATCAGCCGCAGCCTGAGGTAATAGCGCGAAGGCGAACAGTGCAGGTACTTCTGGAACATGCGCTCAAGCTGGCGACGCGACAACGCGACATACGCGGCCAGCTCGTCCAAGTTGATCGGTTCCTCCAGGTTCGCCTCCATCAATGCCACGATTTCCTGCAACTTGGGTTGCTGGGTGCCCAGCATATGCTTGAGGGGCACGCGCTGATGGTCCTGCTCGTTGCGGATCCGCTCGTACACAAACATGTCGGAAATGGCCGCCGACAGCTCATGCCCGTGATCCCGACCGATCAAGTGCAGCATCATGTCCAAGGGCGCGGTACCGCCCGAGCTGGTGAGACGGTCCCGGTCGAGGCTGAACAGGCTGGAACTGACAGTCACCCGTGGGAAGGCCTCCTGCATGGCGGCCAACCACTCCCAATGCACGCTGCATTCATAGCCATCCAACAAGCCGGCCCGCGCCAACACAAAGCTACCGGTACAAATACCGCCCAATCGCTTGGCGTAACGCGTCTGGCCGCGCAACCACTTGACCAGTTCGCCAGTCACGGTGCCCTGGATGCCGATGCCGCCACAGACAATCACAATGTCGGCGGGCAGCACGCCGAGTATCGAACCGTCAGGCGTGATGGGCACGCCGTCACTGGCCCACACAGGGTTGCCGTCCGGGCTCGCGGTATGCCACTTGTAAAGCTCCTGGCCAGACAGCTGATTGGCCATGCGCAACGGCTCGACTGCAGCCGCCAGTGACATCAAGGTGAACTGGTCCAGCAGCACGAAAACGATGCTGCTGACAGGACGGGCACTCATGGCTGCGAAGCTGCGGCCACTGTTTTTTGCGCGCGTTCAGGCTGCCGCGCGGTGAGCAAGCCGATCAGGGAAATTATCAAGGCCAGGCCGATTGTCGAGGACACTTCAGAACGGTGCTCGGGGGTCACCAGCATCACCGTCAATGCGGTACAGATGAACGCAATGACCAACCAGGTCAGCCACGGAAACAGCCACATCTGGAAGGTCAGCGTGACGTTGCGCTGTCGTAGGATCTTGCGCATGCGCAACTGGGAAATGGCGATCACCAGGTACACCAGCAAGGCGATGGCGCCCGAGCTGGCCAGCAGGAACTGGAACAACCCGGCCGGCGCGAAGTAGCTGAACAGGGTCACTCCCGCGCCCAGGATCGTGCTGGCGATCACCGCCGCCCTTGGCACGCTCGCCGCCGAGGTCTTCCTCATCAGCTGGGGTGCGTCGCCCCGCTTGCCCAGGGAAAACAGCATGCGCGAGGCGATGTAGATGGAGGAATTCATACAACTGGCCACGGCGATCAACACCACCCCATCAACCAGCAGTTTGGCGTGGGGAATGTTCATCAGCTCCAGTGCCCGTTGATACGACCCTACAGACGCCAACAGCGGGTCATTCCATGGCACCACGGAAATCACCACGAAAATCGACAACAGATAGAACACGCCGATGCGCCACATCACCGAGCGCGTGGCCCGGGCGATGTTCTGCGCCGGGTTACTGGATTCGGCCGCCGCGATGGTAACCGCTTCGGTACCGATGAAACTGAACATGATCGTGATGAAAGCCCCGACCACTGCCGACAGCCCGTTGGGCGCGAAACCGCCATGTTCCTCCATCAACCGGCTCAACCCACTGGCCTCCCGCTCGGGAATCCAGCCCATCAAAACCGCGAAGCCCAGACCGATGAAGCCGATGATCGCAATTACCTTGGCCATGGCGAACCAGAACTCGAACTCACCGTACTTGGACACGCTGAACAGATTGGTGACCACCAACAAAAAGATCGACAGCAAGGCAAACAGCCAAGCGTCGATCTGTGGGAACCACTGGTTGAGAATATGCCCGGCGGCCAGGGCTTCGATGGGGATCACCAGCACCCAGAACCACCAGTACAACCAACCGATGGTGAACCCGGCCCAGCGGCCGATGGCCTGGTCGGCATAGGTCGAGAATGACCCCGTATCGGGGTTGGCCACCGCCATCTCCCCCAACATGCGCATAACCAGCACCACCAGCGTGCCGGAGAACAGATAGGCCAGCAGCACCGCCGGCCCAGCCGCGGCGATCGCGTGTCCGGAACCGACGAACAACCCCGCGCCGATAATGCCCGCAATGGAAAGCATGGTGACATGACGCGGCTTGAAGCCCTGCGCCAACTGGCCGTTCGAATCGTTGGAATTCAGGCTATTCATTGTTTTTGTTGTTCTCGGTGATCGACGTCAGGGCGTACTGACTGAAGGGTCAGGCGATCATCATTTCTTAATGATGGGTCACCTTACGCGGCCTGACTTCACTGAAAACAGCCTGAAAGCGGCAGGGATTGGTCTGATATCGACATCGGTAAGCGCAGGCGATGATGTCAACGACGCCGATAACTTTTTTGCCCGGAAGGCGTGAGGCAGTAAACCCCACCCCTTGGTCCGGTGCAGTAAGCACCACTGCCGCAGCCGCAGCTATCTTTAAGATCTTGCAGCGGTTGCAACGCGGGCCGTGCCTGGCGATTGCCGATGTAGGCCGGACAACTTTTTTTCGAAGCACTGATGGAGCCGTCGTTGCACAGGAACGCGTCACCATCACAGCCCGCAATCCCACCCTTGCGACCTGAACAAGGCGTATTGGCAGCCAGGGTGATCGTGCTTGATAGCATCAAAACGAGGCCCAGCATCACTCTACGGTTGTAAGAACGAGACATTGCGGACACTCAAAAAGGGTGGCTTGATGCTATCAACCTTTGCCTGGCTTTAAAAATAGTCCGTTGTTCTATAAGACGCCTAACAGGTGAAATGGCTCAGATACTGCTTGCGACTGACGGCGTTTACAAAAAAGACACTTAAGCGTCTATTTCATAAATCGCAGGCAAAAAAAGCCACTCACCAGAGTGGCTTTTCTTGCCGGAGCAGGAAATCATTTAATTCTGGATTTGTTTTCGGAGCATCTCAAGGCCAAAAAATTGATCGAACAGCAGCCTTCGTGATGCCTGAACCCCTCGGCGCGACTGGATGCTCATCCCCCCATGCAGTTATCAACGGACAGATAAGCTCAGGATTAACGTTTAGCCTTCAAAAGAACAGCCACACCGAGGACAGCGGAAAGAATAGAGCCCATAAGCACGCCAACCTTCACCTCATCGACCAAATGCGGGTTATCCGGGAAGGCCAGCGCCCCGATGAACAGGCTCATTGTGAAACCAATGCCGCACAGCAGCGCTACACCGTACAGCTGAGACCAATCACATTGCTCAGGCAGCTTGGCCAGCCCTGCGCGAATCGCCAGCGCAGCCAAACCAAACACGCCAATTTGCTTGCCTAACAATAGCCCAAGCGTTACTCCCAGAGGTACCGGGTCGATCAGGTTATTGGGCGAGATACCGGCAAGAGAGACACCCGCATTGGCAAAACCGAAGATGGGCACAACGGCGAAAGCGACCCACGGGTGCAGCTTTTCTTCCAAGTGGATGAGCGGCGATTTGCGCTCGCTGCTCGCCGCCCGCATCGGAATGCACAGTGCGAGAATGACACCTGCCAGGGTCGCGTGGATACCCGACTGAAGCATAAAGAACCACAGCAGACCGCCCGCTATCAGGTAAGGCCAGAGCCGGGTCACACCGAATCGGTTGAGCATCACCAGGAACACAATAACGCTCAGTGAGGCCAGCAACATGCTGACCGACAAGCCGCTGGTGTAAAACAGGGCGATGATCAGTACGGCGCCAAGGTCATCAAGAATCGCCAGCGCGGATAGAAAGATTTTCAACGAAATGGGCACACGTTTACCGAGCAGCGACAGTACGCCCAAGGCAAACGCGATATCGGTCGCTGCAGGAATAGCCCACCCCCCCAAGGTTTCGGCATTGCCCCAGTTGACCGCAATGTAGATCAAAGCAGGCACCAGCATACCGCCTACCGCGGCGAACCCTGGAAGTGCGCGCTGGCTCCAGCTCGATAATTGGCCAACCAGCATTTCACGCTTGATCTCCAACCCGACCAACATGAAAAAGACAGCCATCAGGCCATCATTGATCCAGTGCTCAATCGAGAGGCCAACGACTTTTACGTGCAGTGACGAGAAGTAAATGTCTGCCAACGGGGAGTTGGCGACGAGGAGTGCTATCGAAGCAGCGGCCATGAGTATCAGGCCACCCGCGGATTCCGCGGCCAGGAATCGGGAGAAAAAAGCACGCGTGTCGCGTGATTCACGATGGCCGTGGGTTTTATCCGGACGTGAAGATTTCAAGCTCATAGGCACAGCCACTCCGCGCGGCGGCCCGACCTGCGCTGAATTAAACCTGCCCTCCCGCGTTTTGCGGTGACACCCATGGGCGTATTCTACATGATACGTTCGTGCAAGCCCGCCTATCGGTTGTGCGCGTGCGCAACTGCCGGTTAGTATCCTGTGGTCTATCGACGACACGCCAAAGGAGTTACCTTGCCCCGTTCCAACTGGCTGCCTACGCCGCCATAGCGCACCGCCCCCTCGCACGACCCTGACCGCCTCCTAGCTGCGGTCGTATTTTGCCGCGCCCGCTTTTTTGGCCGCAGCCACTCCACAACTCAATTGAAGACAGATACACACGCACTGCTCAGCGCCCACCGCTGCGCGGGATGTGGTACCTGCCATGGGTGAATCAATGTTTGAAAAGTTCAAAGTCGCTTGGCTGTCGAATATCCGAGCCGATGTTCTCGCGGGCCTCGTTGTCGCACTGGCCCTTATTCCAGAGGCTATTGCCTTTTCTATTATTGCCGGCGTCGACCCAAAGGTTGGCCTTTATGCCTCTTTCTGTATCTGCACTGTGATCTCGTTTGTTGGGGGGCGTGCGGCAATGATCTCGGCGGCCACCGGCGCCATGGCATTGCTCATGGTCAACCTGGTCAAGGATCACGGCCTTCAGTACCTCCTCGCCGCCTCGCTGACATGCGGCGTACTTCAAATCATCGCGGGCTATTTGCGGCTGGGCGAGCTGATGCGCTTCGTATCGCGATCAGTCGTCACAGGTTTCGTTAACGCCTTGGCGATCCTGATTTTCATGGCGCAGCTGCCAGAACTCACCGGGGTAACCTGGCCTGTTTACGCCATGACTGCTGGCGGACTGGCGATTATTTACCTGTTCCCAAGGCTGCCGGCCGTAGGAAAACTGCTCCCCTCGCCGCTCGTATGCATCATCGTGCTGACGGCGATTTCGATCTACATGGGCCTGAATATACATACGGTAGGCGACATGGGTTCGCTGCCTGATAGTCTGCCGATATTCTTGTGGCCAAGCGTGCCGCTAAACCTTGAAACACTGATGATTGTACTGCCGTACTCTGCCGCGCTGGCAGTGGTCGGTTTGCTGGAGTCGATGATGACAGCAACCATCGTCGACGACCTGACAGACACGAGCAGCGACAAGAATCGTGAATGCAAAGGCCAGGGTATCGCCAACATCACCAGCAGCCTCATTGGCGGCATGGCAGGGTGCGCGATGATCGGGCAGTCGATGATCAATGTTAAATCTGGCGGACGAACCCGCTTGTCTACGCTGAGTGCAGGCGTTTCACTGCTGATCATGATGATCTTCATGGGCGACTGGCTCGCCCGCATACCGATGGCCGCGTTGGTCGCCGTGATGATCATGGTCTCCATCAGCACCTTCAGTTGGGACTCCATCCGCAATCTCAAAGACTATCCGCTCTCAACGAACATCGTGATGCTGGTCACTGTGGTCGTGGTCGTCGCGACCCATAACCTGGCCTACGGCGTTGTCGCAGGCACCTTGCTGGCCGCCATGTTCTTCGCCAACAAGATCGGACATTACCTGGAGGTCACTTCTCAGCGTGACCCCGCACATGCCCATCGCACTTACTACGTCACAGGCCAGGTGTTTTTTGGCTCAGCGGACAGGTTCACTCATTCGTTCGACCTTAAGGAACGGCTGGAGACCCTGACCATCGATCTTCGAGAGGCCCACTTTTGGGATATCACTTCAGTCGCTGCGCTCGACAAGGTCGTGCTCAAGCTACGCCGAGAAGGGGTTCACGTGGATGTCATCGGGATGAACCAGGCTACGTCCACGATCGTGGATCGCTTTGGCGTTCACGACAAACCCGATGGCATAAATAAGTTGATGGGGCATTAAGCGGGCCCGCGCAAACCTGTTCATTGCACTCAAGCGAATAGATTGCAGCCGACAAAGACGTCATGTGGCGGTGACATATTCGATCGAAGGGCTATGCAATTGGCAGGTTTTGGCGGTTTTGTTCTAAAAGCTTGTTAGGATAACGGCGTTTATATCTCGTTTTACCATAGGAACAGCGGGGATAATCACAACTACACGTTAAGACGTGCCAACAACAAGGAGATTCTTATGGTTGAAAAGCCTACGGATGATCGGCCTAACACCCCTCACATTGCCAGTGAGGACGGTATTCCGGCTCCAAGTGGAGCTGCCAATCTGATCGACACCGACTATGTTATTGGTCAAGACAATATCAAGGGAGAGTTTTCGTTCTCGCTCGATATCCACGGCAAAGTCTTCATCATTTCAGCGGCCACCATCCTGCTGTTTGTGATTTTGACACTGGCCTTGCAGAATGAAGTAGAACCCCTCTTCAGCGCTATCCGGAACTGGTTAACCAGCCACCTCGCCTGGCTCTTCATGAGCATTGCGAACGTTTTTGTGGTGCTGTGCATTGCGCTGATTTTCTCCCCGCTGGGGAAGGTGCGTTTGGGCGGCAGAGATGCCAAACCCGATCACTCCTACGTCGGATGGTTTTCAATGCTGTTTGCCGCGGGCATGGGCATCGGCTTGATGTTTTATGGCGTCGCCGAACCCATGTCGCATTACGCGGCGTCCATGGGAGGCGTGACAGTCGATGCGAGCGGCGTGCGCACGGACTGGGCGCCGTTGGGCGGTGCAGCAGGCGATATGAAAGCATCCGCCGACTTGGCAATGGCCGCTACGATCTTTCACTGGGGACTTCATCCCTGGGCGATCTATGCCATTGTGGCGTTGTCCCTGGCGTTGTTTTCTTACAACAAGGGCTTACCGCTTTCGATACGCTCGATTTTCTATCCACTGTTGGGTGAGCGCGTTTGGGGCTGGCCGGGGCATATCATCGATATCCTGGCGGTATTCGCCACGCTATTCGGGTTGGCAACCTCTCTGGGCATTGGTGCAGAACAGGCTGCCGCGGGGATTGAATACCTCTTCGGGATACAATCGACGAACCTCAGTAAAGTCGTGCTGATCGTTGGCATTACCTTGATCGCGCTGTGGTCAGTCCTTGCCGGTTTGGACAAGGGCGTCAAAATGCTTTCCCAGATCAATATGGGACTCGCATTGCTCTTACTGGTGTTTATCATCGCAGTGGGACCGACCTTGGCCATCTTCACAGGGTTCTTCAAGAACCTGGTGACGTATGCTGAATACCTGCCGGCACTGTCAAATCCATTCGGCCGCACTGACACCCAATTCACCCAGGGCTGGACGGCCTTCTACTGGGCGTGGTGGATCAGTTGGTCGCCGTTTGTAGGCATGTTTATCGCGCGCGTCAGTCGTGGTCGCACCGTCAGAGAGTTTCTGATCTCGGTCTTGCTCGTTCCCTCAGTGGTGTCTGTGCTGTGGATGACAACGTTCGGCGGAACCGCCATTGACCAAACGACTTTACAGGGCCTGGTGGGCGTCAAGGACGCTGTGCTGGAGCTGAAGTTGTTCGCCATGCTGGGAGAGCTGCCGCTTAAAGAGATCACCTCCTTCCTGGGCATCGTTCTGGTCATTGTGTTTTTTATTACCTCCTCGGACTCAGGCTCCTTGGTAATCGACACGATCACCGCCGGCGGCAAGGTGGATGCGCCTGTGCCTCAGCGTGTGTTCTGGGCGGTCATCGAGGGCGTGATTGCGATTGCCCTCTTGTTGGGCGGCGGTCTTGTAGCACTGCAGGCAATGGCAGTGTCCACAGGGTTGCCTTTCGCAATCGTTTTAATGCTGGGATGCATATCCCTCGTGAAAGGACTGATGTCTGAGCCTCGTTAGCACTTAGGGCTTTCGCTGTCAGCGCACAGCAAACACACCCGTGACGCCATCGCCCGGGGCGATGGCGTCCGTCTGAGCAGGCGGGTATTAACGACAGAAAAAACCACCCCGGTAAGAACTTGGTACATGCATGCATGAACGCTCACGTTCTGGTTGTCAGCAGCGTTTGGTATTAGACACTTAAACGTAGCGCAGCACTTTAGTGCATCGACTGATGCCCGCAGACGACTGAGCAGAGCACCTATAGCGAGAGGCCAGATTAAGTTTATTACCGTCAGGTCGATAGACTGGTTACCTAGATCATTCCCTCGCGTTAGGAAGTTCGCATGAACCTTAGAAACCTCAACGTAGCACCCCGAGCTTCCTTGTTTTTCGCGTCGATCATTGCATTGGTCTTTGTGCTCGGCGCGGTCGCTGCTGTGCAAATGGGCAAGCTGCAGGACGCCGAAAAAGATGTCGAAAACAATTGGCTTCCAAGTATCCGACAAACGGCGTTGATGAACGTTGGCGCAATGCGGCTCAGACTTGAAACCCAGCGTGCACTTGCTGACCCTCAAGCAGTTCAATCGACGGTTGCGTCCTTCCCAGGCTACCGGAAGGCGTTCGCGGATGCGGTGCTAAATTATGAACCTCTGATCACGGGTAACGACGAACGCGCGCTTTATCAAGTAGTGACAGCGTCCGCCGATGCGTACGCCAAACAACTGGATATCCTCGAACCGTTGATGGCGCGCGGTGACATACCTGCCGCCGTCAACCTCGTGAGTACAGGTATACGGCCGTTGACGAATAGGATGGAGGGTGAAATCAAAGCCCTGACTGACTTCAACAACGACGGCGCCACAGCGGCTGGGCAATACGCAACCAATACTTACTCCGAAGGCATCTGGACAATCATTGGCCTTATTACCGTCGTCGTCGTCCTGACTGTCGGGTTGGCAATACTTCTGACCAAGAGCATTACGACCCCAATCGGTGCAGCGTTATCTGTGGCAGAACGCATCGCCGGCAGTGATCTCTCCAAAGAAGTGCACGTCAGCGGGAAGGATGAAGCCGGACGCCTGTTAAAAGCGCTGGCCCAGATGCAAGAAAACCTTCGCCGAACCATCATGCAAATCGGCGACTCATCTACACAGCTGGCCTCAGCCGCAGAAGAAATGACAGCGGTCACTGAGGAATCCAGTCGAGGTCTCATCTCCCAAAATGATGAAGTCAACCAAGCGGCCACTGCGGTAACTGAGATGAGTGCGGCGGTTGATGAGGTGGCCCGTAATGCGGAGTCGGCCTCGGAAGAGTCGCGTCGCACCCAGGGCTTCACTGAAACCGGTTTAGAGCGAGTCTCTCAAACGTTGAAGTCGATTGAAAAACTCAGCGGCAATGTTGAAGCCACGAGTGACAAGATTCAGGTTTTGTCACAGCGGGCTCAAAGCATCAACAAAGTCGTCGAAGTGATTCGTGCAATCGCAGAGCAAACTAACCTTCTGGCGTTGAACGCAGCGATTGAAGCTGCCAGGGCTGGTGAGCAAGGCCGCGGCTTTGCAGTCGTTGCTGACGAGGTCAGGGCGTTGGCGCACAGAACGCAGTCTTCCACTCAAGAGATCGAACAGATGATCTCTGCAATGCAGAGCGATTCAGCTGAAGCAGTGGAAGCCATGAGTAAAAGTAAAGAGCTGGCAACCCAATCCCTCGATGTGGCACAGGAGGCCAGCAGTTCACTCGATCAGATCGCCAAGGCCATTACGCAGATTAATGAGCGAAATATGTTGATCGCAACGGCGTCTGAAGAACAGGCCCATGTTGCCCGAGAAGTTGATCGTAATCTCGTCAGCATTCGAGAGCTTGCCGTGCAGAGTTCTGCGGGCGCCAGTCAAACAGCCAGCGCGTGCGGGGAAATGTCAAAGTTGGCGGTTGACCTTAATAGGATGGTGAATCGCTTCGTCGTTTGAAAAAATGACGCAGGACACGCGATGTGTGCCTGGCGCGATGAGGGCTCTCAAACGGATCATGAGACACGCTGAGAGCTTGACTGGCAGTCTTTTGCAAGCTCAATGGCCGAGGTAATGGCAGCCCGCGCTTGCGGGCTATTCCTCCCGCACCTCGGTCAGGTTACGGCCAATGCCTGAGCCAGGATGTCACAAGCATTCACCGTACTGAGTACCGCTGGCGAGTCAATGCGCACAGGAATATCGGTCGGACAGGCGTTAGCGTTTCACTATCAAGCGGTGACTCAGTTCCATAACTCGCCAACAGGCGTGGACGCTGAGTAATAAGTCGCTACCTGCGCCTGCAGCAGTTCTGCGGTTGCCAGGGCATCGGTTAATGCATGGTGCGCGTGATAAGCCGGAAGGCCAAGGCGCGCTCGGCTATCTGCCAGCCTTATGGACGGTTGTGAGCGCCCCATAAGTCGGGCAAACCACCCGCGCTTTTGCCGGTGCAGTCGGGCTTCCAACTGCATCGTATCGATGACCGGGAACTCAAACCCTTCCCCTAAATGCCTACGCACTGCCTGATCCAAAAAGGCCCGCTCAATATTCCGATAATGGACCACCATCACCTTGCCTGCCATGGCCTCCAGCAATGGGGCCAGCACCTGCTCAAAGGTGGGCGCATCTGAAATTTCAGCATGGGTTATGTGATGAAACGTCACCGACTTTTCATTCAGCTCGGACGCTGGTTTTATTACCCAGTAAAGCGAGTTCCCACAATAAATGCGCTGCAGCGTAAACGGCATGACCCCGATGCTCACAACGCTGTCAGCTTGTGCATCAAGGCCGGTGGTTTCCACGTCCATGGCCAGCAGTTGCACGCTGTCAATGGAGGCCTGTGCAGAGACCGCGCCGGCTTGATAGAACTGTCGCAAGCGGCTGTTAACGGCATTGTCTGCCAGGGTCTCGAACCTCGAAGACCACTCCAGCATTTTATGATCGGGCTGCGCTTTCACGTGTTTCATGACGGCAGGCGACCCTTTGATGGATAGCGGAATCTTAAGAAATTCTGGCCATTACTCAAAACCTGAAACGCCTCTTTCAGGTTATGTCGCTCACTGTTGGAAAAGCGTTCCGGTTCGACGTAATTATTCAGCGCAGCGCCCTGCTCCAGTGCGTCAACCTGATGTCGAATTCGCACCATCGACAGGAACTCCAGCGCGTATCGCAGTTGCTTTAATGCTTCAGGCGGAATGACGTTGCTCTTCGCGATGGCATCCATGCGATCAAATGAATTCTGCGCGGTACTGCCACACGCGAGCGCATGGATGCGGATCAGGTCCGTCAGCGGTGCGGTGCCTCGACCCTTGAGGTTGATGATCCGTTTGTGCTGCCCGTCTGTCTCAACGACAAAAGTACGGAAAAAGCCCAATGGCGGCGTCCGGTTAAGCGCAATCCGAGCCATGGCACTCAAAAAAACAGGATGTGCGCTGGATTTTCGAGCGCACAGCACCTTAAGCTCTTGTACCAGTTCCACTTGGCCAAACACGCCGTCCAGGTCGAAAAAAATACAACTATTGAGCAACGTCGTCGGGTTAGGCTTTTCGATCCACTGATCAAAATAACTTCGCCATACCTTCAATGGCTGACGCCACTGGTCGTTCGTCGCCATGATCCCGCCTTTGCAATAGCTGTAACCGCACGCGGCCAGGCCATCACTCACAAACGTCGCCAACGCTCGGAAGTAAGCATCGTGCTGGAGCGGATCGAAGCCGTCGTCGAGCACCAGGGCATTATCCTGATCAGTCACCAATAACTGCTCATCACGCGCCATGGAACCCAGCACCATGAAGCAGTAAGGCACCGGAGGTGGCCCCAGCTTTTTCTCTGCCAGTTCCAGCAAACGCTGGGTAAAGGCACGGCCAATGCCGGAAATCGCGCTACCAATCATGTGCGCCGTCGCGCCGTCACGCACCATGCGGATGTAGGTGCCGCGCAGGTCACGCAAAAGCGATTTCAGACCGTCGACCGACGTCTGGTTAGAGATTCTGTTGACCAGGTACAGACTGCTGTGTGACTCGTAGCGGATGATATCCGACAGGTTGATCAGCCCGATCGGATGGCCATGGTGGACCACCGGCAGATGGTGAATATTACGGCGCAACATCACCAGCATCGCTTCAAACACTGAGTCGTCGGCGCCTATCGTTACCGGCTCGGCCGTCATGATGTCTCGGGCAGCCGTTTCGCCAGCGTTTCGGCCGGCCGCGACAACGCGTGTGCGAAGGTCCCGATCCGTCACGATTCCCTGGATTTGAGCCGCCTGCAAGCCCGCTGATGACATCACTAGCACGCAAGAAACGCTTTGTTCTGTCATGATTTTTGCTGCGTCGCCAACGCAGGTATCCGACGTGACCCATACCAAAGGCCGAGAGATAAGGCCGCGGCATTTGAGCTGAATAAGCTCACTCGCACGCCCCTGCGCCTCAACGGCAGTCTTGAGCCTGGAGTGCCCCTCAGCTTCAACGAAGTCGGCGAACGCATCATGCTGCGCACACAGGTCGGCGAAGACGTCGGCGGGTATGTAATAAATCAGGCTATCTTCCAAGGCTCTGGCGGGAAAACGCACCTTGTTACTGCGCAACAAACCGGCCTGACCGAAGAGGTCGCCTTCGACAAGTCGGTTGTAGAGTTCGCCATTGCGCCGGTAAATCTCCACCGCACCACTACGCACATAGTGCAAGTCATGAATGATCGCGCCCGCTTCAAGGATGTCACTGCCGGCCTTGAAATAACTCACTTCTACCCGCCGAGCGATGGCGTCTACCGATTCCTTTGGCAGCGTATCAAATGGAGCGAAACGGTAGAGGTGGTCGCTAATCTCCTGTAACTCGATTTGCATGAAACCTCGAAATGCTGAAAAGAATTAAACTTGCGAGCGCCCTACATCGCAAAGGGCAGTGGTCTTTCTGTGTCGCCCACCACATCACATCCCGATACGAGGAGCAAGCGCCACGTCTGATCTACGCTATGAGTGGCAACAAATGCTGCGTAACGGCTGGCCGTCATATTTACACTCCCGGCAGGCGCGGCATTCACTGAATGCACCGCGCAGGCGGCGGTTATTTCTGAACGCTCAGAGGTATTTGCGATCTGCATTGCCTAGGGTGCTTTCCTCATCCTGTGTTTTTGGAGCGGGTCAATGCTGAACATTATTGCGATCTTCCTTTGCATCACAGCAGTACTCGCCTATCTCAATCGGCGCTACGTCGGCCTGCCATCCGCCATCGGTGTAATGGGCATTGCCTTGGGCCTGTCACTGTTGAATATGGCATCCGATGCGCTGGGCTTTCATGCCTTGCATACCCTTGAGCAATCGCTGGTGGAGTCCATCGACTTTTCCGAACTGCTGATGCAAGGCATGTTGTCATTGCTGCTCTTTGCTGGCGCGTTGCATGTGGACCTGTCGGAGCTGCGGGCCTACAAATGGCAGGTTGCATCCTTGGCCGTGGTAGGGACAACGCTCTCGACATTGTTCATCGGCTTTGGGCTCTGGGCGCTGTTGTCCCTTACCGAACTGCAGCTACCGTTAGCTTATTGCCTGGTGTTTGGCGCGCTGATCTCCCCCACCGACCCCATCGCCGTGATGGGTATTCTGAAATCTGCCGGCGCGCCAAATAGCGTGGAGCTGGTCATTTCCGGTGAGTCACTGTTCAACGACGGTGTGAGTGTCGTGCTGTTTTCGCTGATCGTCGCAATGATTGCCAGCGGGGAGGCACCGTCGGTTAGCGGCGCATCGCAGCTGTTACTGAAGGAAGCCGGGGGCGGTGCCCTGTTAGGCGCCTGCGTGGGCTATATCACTTACAGAATGCTCAAGAGTATCGATAGCTATCAGGAGGAGGTGCTCATCACCCTGGCCGCGGTTCTCGGCGCCTATGCAGTCGCCACTCAGTTCCATGTTTCGGGCCCATTGGCGATGGTGGTGATGGGACTGATTGTGGGTAACCAAGGACGCTCCCATGCCATGTCCGAGCAGACTGAAAAAAACCTGGACATGTTCTGGGAACTGATCGATGAAATACTCAACGCAGTGCTGTTTGTATTGATCGGCTTGGAAGTCGTTCTGATCCAGTTCTCCAACCCATTGCTCACCACGGGCCTGCTGGTCATATTGCTGACGTTGTTATCACGATTGTTGACTGTAGGGGTTCCCATTGCGGTATTGGGTAGACGCTTCCGCCTACCGGAAGGTGCCTGGAGTGTGATGACCTGGGGCGGCCTGCGTGGCGGGATATCGGTGGCATTGGCGTTGTCGCTGCCCCCAGGCGCAGCTCGCGATATCGTGGTTTCCCTGACGTACCTGGTGGTCGTTTTTTCTATCCTGATCCAAGGCATGTCGATCGGTAAATTGGTCAAGCGAGTCATTCCTTGTGCAGCAACCAAAGACGCTGGATGAACCCTTGGCCCGGCAGAAGACTCCATTAAGGATAATCAACTCACCGCCTTCGTTTCCCTGAATCCTTGCGGTGGGTTCCATCGTGTTATTTGCAGAAGGGATAAAAAATGCTCGCACGCTGGCGCTGGGTGCTACACCAATTGACCAAACGGCTGTGGTTCAGGGCGAGTCTGTTTTCCTTGCTGGGCATTGCGACCGCGTTACTCGCCGTTGTCTTCAAGGACTACATTCCCGAGTCGTTGCCCGCCCGCATCGGTGCCGACGCCGTCGATAAGATATTGGGCATCATTGCCTCAAGTATGCTCGCGGTGACGACCTTTTCGTTAAGTACCATGGTCAGCGCTTACGCTGCAGCGAGCAGCGGCGTGACGCCGCGCGCCACTACACTGGTGATGGAAGACACCACGACACAAAATGCCCTGGCCACCTTTATCGGCTCATTCCTGTTCAGCCTGGTTGGGATCATTGCGCTGAGTACCGGCGCCTACGGTACAAAAGGGAGGGTTTTGCTATTCGCGGTAACCATCGCCGTGGTCATTCTGATTGTCTACACCCTTTTGCGCTGGATCGATCATTTGTCCAAGCTTGGCCGGGTGGGAGAAACCATTGACCGTGTCGAGCAGGCAACCATTGATGCCATTAACAATCGAGTCCAATGGCCGCATTTGGGGGCAGCCGCCTACCCTTGCGAGTCAGTGATCCCCCGTTCTGCGCTGATCATCACAAGCCTCCACACGGGGTACGTCCAGCACATTGACGTTCAGGCGTTAGGCGCGATCGCCAAAGCAGACGAGATACAGATATTTATGGACGTCCTGCCGGGAAGCTTTGTGCATGTCGGCATGCCGCTCGCAAGAACCGTCAGCTTGAACAAGGCACGCGGGGAAGAACTGGCGTCGAGCAACGAAAAAATCATCGCTACCCTGGCTATAGGCGTGCGTCGAACGTTCGAACACGACCCCCGGTTCGGCTTGTCAGTGTTGTCGGAGATCGCCTCCCGCGCCTTGTCGCCGGCCGTCAATGACCCCGGCACCGCCATTGACGTCATTGGGCGCGGTGTCAGAAGCCTGACATGTTGGGGTAAACCTAAAGAACCCGCCGCGAAAATCGACGCTGACTGCCAACACGTTTACCTGAGCGGTTTGACCGTGGATGACCTGTTCGATGACTTCTTCGCACCGATTGCCAGAGATGGCGCGGGCCTGGTGGAGGTCGACCTGCGAATGATGAAGGCCCTTGTAAGCTTGGCACAGATAAACCCGACGATGTTCAGGGGTGCCTGTACCCGGCACGCAGAACGGCTGCTCAAGCACGCGAACACTGCGCTTGTACTCGAAGATGACCGGCACACGCTCAGCGCAGCGGCGCGACCGCTGCTGCACTGACACTCTCTACGTGTTGGCTTTTTGCGCGGCGGCGCCACTGCCGTCCGATTGCAGAAAGCCACGCGCCAACTGCTGATAGAGCTCGGGGCCCATCCTGGCACTGACTGCTTTGGCAATCAGCGCAACAGCCATCAGACTGATGACCATGCCATGGCTGTCGATCATCTCCATCACGATGATTGCAGAAGTGATCGGCGATTGCGTGACTGCTGCCAGAAACCCCACCATGCACAGTGCAATGATGGGCTGTGCCGCCAGGGCGAAGTATTCAGCAACATTGGCCCCGACAGCAGCGCCTACCGCCAAAGAGGGGGCAAAAATACCGCCCGGTATACCGGAAAAATAAGTCACGACGGTCGCCAGAAAACGCGTAATCGGCGCGTGCCACGGCAAACCGACATCAGACACGATGATCTGGGAGGTGATCCCGTAACCGCTGCCAAAGGACATGCCACCGCTGAGCCAACCGAGAATCGACACGATCATGCCGCAGCCACCTGCAAACCAGACTGGATGCAGGCGGCGCCATTCCCAGACGACAAAACGGCGATAGCGCTGTGGCCACAGGAGCATCCGACTGAACAATCCCCCCATAAGGCCACAGCCAATACCAATCGTCAGTATCGGAAGAACGATATCGAGATTGGCCTCTTGTACGTCGAAGTGCCCGAAATAGTTGTAGTTGCCCTGCAAGGCAATCGCGACCATCCCCGACAAGATGATCGTGCTGAGCAACACCCCGCTGGTGCGGGTTTCCAACTTGCGCCCCAACTCCTCTACCGCAAAGGCCACACCGGCCAAAGGCGTATTGAAGGCGGCGGCAATACCCGCTGCGCCACCGGCCAGGATGAGGTCTTCAGGGCGAATGATGCGTGCGTTGGGTAGGTAACGATGAAAGAAATGCATGATTGAAGCGGCGACTTGCACCGAAGGCCCTTCACGCCCCGCTGAAAAGCCACCGGTCAGGGCCAGGGTACCGAGGCCTATCTTGGCGAAGGCCAGACGCAATGACACCAACGTATGCACAGGCTTGCCTTGGTGGGCCAACCGTGTGGCGGCGATCACCTGGGGAATACCGCTGCCTTGGGCCCCTGTAAAAAAACGCGAGGTCATCCACACCACAAACATGCCGATCAGCGGCGTGTAGATAAACGGCAGCCACGGCCGGGCGGCGGCCTGTTGGGCGAACTGCATCAGCGCCAGGTCAGCCAGCCGGGCGAACATCACAACCAGCAACCCTGCGAGGGTAGCAGCAGCCCAGAGCGTCACTCGAGTACGCCATCGGATCGAGGCAAAACGACGACGTATCAGCAATATCGGTTTGATCACCCGAGCGGATTCCCCTTGTTGATATTCAATAAAATGTAATAACCAGATTAACGGGTTAAACGGTCAGGTCCAACCGGCAGTGACCCGATCACTACAACCCCGGCTCGCGTCTAACCGCTCGCTCGGCACCCTCACCCAGCCATTCTGATACATAGTATGACTGTCCGCTCGCCACTGCGGTGATCAATCAACTACAGTTGAGTCGCTCTGAATAAAAACAAGACAAGCCGGAGAGATTCCCATGCGAGTAAAGAACCGCTTCATCCTGCTGGCAGCCGCCGCAACCCTGACACTCACCACCGCGACACAGGCAGCCCCGGTATTCATTAACATCCTGACAGGCGGCACCAGCGGGGTGTATTACCCGATCGGGGTCGGCCTCTCCCAGATCTACAATGAAGGCATCCCCGGCGTAAAGACTTCGGTTCAGGCCACCAAGGCCTCCGTGGAGAACCTGAACCTGCTACAATCGGGTCGAGGCGAGTTGGCACTGGCGCTGGGTGACTCGGTGGCGGATGCCAAGAACGGCGTCGAGGAGGCAGGCTTCAATACACCACTGACCAAGTTACGCGCCATTGCCGGCGCGTACCCCAACTACATTCAAATCGTGGCCAGCAAAGAGTCGGGGATCAAGACGCTGGCGGACCTTAAAGGCAAGACTATCTCAGTCGGAGCGCCGAAATCGGGTACCGAGTTGAACGCACGGGCGATTTTCAAGGCGGCGGGCCTGACCTACGCAGACATGGGCAAGGTGCAATACCTGCCCTTTGCCGAGTCAGTTGAGCTCATCAAGAACCGGCAACTGGATGCCACGCTGCAGTCTTCCGGACTGGGCATGGCCGCCATCCGCGACTTGTCATCGGTGATGCCGCTGAACTATGTGGCGATCCCCCCGGAAGTGTTGGCGAAAATCGGCAACGCGGCCTATCACAGCGCGGTGATTCCGGCCAACACCTATGATGGCCAACCTGACGCGGTGCCGACGGCTGCGATCACCAACATTCTGGTGACCCGCTCGGATGTACCCGATGAGCTGGCCTACCAGATGACAAAATTATTGTTCGAAAACCTCCCCCGCCTCGGTAACGCTCATTCGGCTGCCAAGGACATCACCCTGGAAAACGCCACCAAGAACCTGCCGATTGCACTTCATCCGGGTGCCGAACGCTACTACACCGAAAAAGGCGCGCTCTAGCCACGCACGGCGCAGCGGCACCCGATCGCTGCGCCAACGGTCCGCCCTTTTTCCATGCAGTGAGGCAGGCAGCTAATGAGTGAAGATCATCACGGCATCTCTGCGAACCCGCGAGACTGGCCAAAAACGCTGTTTTACGTCGCGTTGTTATTTTCGATCTTTCAGATCGTCACGGCAGCGTTTTCACCCTTTTCAAGCCAGGTACTGCGCGCGATACACGTCGGCTTTCTATTGTGGGTGGTTTACCTGAGCTATCCGGCCTATGGCAACAAGCGCCCCTGGCAACCATTGGCCTGGGTTCTCAGCCTGGCAGCCATTGCCACCGCCTTCTATCAATGGTGGTACGAGGCTGACCTGATCCAGCGCTCTGGGGACCTGACAACCGCGGACACGGTGATCGGCATTGTGCTGGTGGTGCTGGTGTTCGAAGCCGCGCGACGGGTGATGGGCATTGCCCTGCCGATCATATGCGGGTTGTTCCTGGCGTATGGTTTGTTTGGCGAGTATCTACCGGGTGAACTGGCCCATCGAGGTTATGGCTTCGACCAAATCATCAACCAACTGTCTTTTGGCACCGAAGGGCTGTACGGCACGCCCACCTATGTTTCGGCGACCTACATCTTCCTGTTTATCCTGTTCGGCGCATTCCTCGAACAGGCAGGCATGATCAAACTGTTCACCGACTTTGCGATGGGCCTGTTCGGCCACAAACTGGGTGGGCCGGCCAAAGTCGCCGTGGCCTCATCGGCGCTGATGGGCACTATTACCGGCTCGGGGATCGCCAACGTGGTGACCACAGGGCAATTCACCATCCCGCTGATGAAGCGCTTTGGTTACCGGGCTGCCTTTGCCGGCGGGGTGGAAGCGACCGCCAGCATGGGCAGTCAACTGATGCCGCCGGTCATGGGCGCCGTCGCCTTCATCATGGCCGAAACCATCAACGTACCGTTTGTGGAGATCGCCAAAGCGGCATTGATCCCCGCCATCCTGTATTTCGGTTCGGTCTTCTGGATGGTCCACCTGGAAGCCAAGCGCTCCAACCTCAAGGGGTTGCCCAAGGATCAATGCCCCAGTGCGTTGAACGCTGTGAAGGAGAACTGGTACCTGCTGATCCCACTGCTGGTATTGGTCTACTTGCTGTTTTCAGGGCGTACGCCGTTGTTTTCCGGCATGGTCGGACTGGCACTCACGGCTATCGTGATTCTCGGCTCGGCGATCATCCTGAGAGTACAAAGCTTTGGCTTGCGCTGCGCCTTCTGGATAGCGCTGGGCATCCTCTGTACCGGTTTTTTCCAACTGGGAATCGGCGTGATCTTTGCCGTGATTGCAGTGCTGGTGGCGGTCTGTGGGTTCATCAAGGGCGGGCACGAAACCCTGACCATTTGCCTGCACGCGCTGGTAGAAGGTGCACGCCATGCTGTACCGGTTGGCATCGCGTGCGCCTTGGTGGGCATCATTATCGGCGTGGTTTCACTGACGGGCGTCGCTTCGACGTTTGCGGGGTATATCTTGGCGATCGGCCGAGATAACCTACTGCTTTCGCTGATCCTGACGATGATTACGTGCCTGGTGCTGGGCATGGGGATTCCCACCATTCCCAACTACATCATCACCAGCTCGATCGCAGCGCCTGCCCTCTTGGAATTGGGCGTGCCGTTGATTGTGTCGCACATGTTCGTATTTTATTTCGGCATCCTCGCCGACCTGACGCCCCCGGTCGCCCTCGCCTGCTTTGCCGCGGCCCCCATCGCTAAAGAGACCGGGTTCAAGATCAGCCTGTGGGCGGTGCGAATTGCCCTGGCGGGGTTTGTCATACCGTTTATGGCGGTCTACAACCCGGCATTGATGCTGCAAGGTGGTAATTTGTGGATGACCGCGTACATGCTGATCAAGACCCTGTTGGCGGTCGGGCTCTGGGGAATGGCGTCCACCGGGTATTTGCAGCGCAAAATGCCCTTATGGGAGCGATTGCTGTGTGTGGTTGCTGGGGCCTTGCTGGTGGTGGCGTTACCGCTGACCGATGAATTGGGCTTCGCGCTGGGGATCGTGGTGATATTCCAGCATATCTGGCGGTCCCGTCGTGCCGAGCCAGCCCTCCCATGATCGGCGTGTGCCTGGGCCTGACGGGTGTGGTGTGGGCCCAGCTGTCGATTTCCCACTTCACGCTGGCCTGGGATCACACCATTGAAAAGATCCGCTGGGAGGAAGACTACCGCGTGACCGAGCAAGGGCTAGTGCTGGAAGAAGCACGTGTACGCGGTAACGGCGCAGGGATGGAGGTTCCAGACGACGCGCGACTGGAAAATGGCAGTTGGCACTACCGGCGCCTAGTGCCACCCTTGCAACCCTTGCGCCTGGGGCGAACACCGGAGGCTGGTGATTACCAGCTGTGTGTTGATGGCCAGTGTTCCGCCCTGAGTCATTGGGTGGGCGCGCCAACCACTCGCCATCCGTTCATTCAACTGTGGACGTGCAAGAGTGTAGTGGTCAACTGATCCCGGACACGACGTTAAGTTTTTTCTCAGCCTGAGCCGGTGGCAGCCCACCATTAAATTGGTGCGGTCGAATCCAGTTGTACCGGTGCATCAAAAAATGGCTGATATCCCGCTGAGCTTGTTGGACCGTCGTGTAGCCCATGGTCGGTATCCACTCGGTTTTCAGGCTCCTGAACACCCGCTCCATCGGCGCATTATCCCAACAATTTCCTCGCCGGCTCATGCTCTGACGCATGCGATATCGCCAAAGGCGCTGGCGAAAACTCCGGCTTCCATATTGCGAGCCTTGATCGGAGTGGAATAGCAATCCTTGAGGCTTCCCTCGCTGCTCGTAAGCCATGTCCAAGGCCTTGATGACCAAGTCGGCATCCGGCTTTCCCGACAACGCCCAGCCCACAACACGGCGGGCAAAAAGATCTAGCACAACCGCCAGATACTGCCATTTCCCTTGAG
>NZ_CAXAQM010000025.1:0-78166 GCF_963970525.1 Pseudomonas sp. EA_65y_Pfl1_P113 | reverse complement strand
TGCGCTTCCGATCTCTCGTTAGCGGGAGGCGAATTCTACAGCGTTACACGCTGCTGTCAACACCTCTTTTTCTCCGCTTTCGACCGAGAGGATCGAAACGTTAATAGAGCCAAACAACACCGCCCTACCAACTCCTTCTGGGCTTCGATCAACTGAAGCAACTCGCCGTCGAATTTCGCATAACTCTTTGTTTACCAAGGAGTTTTCCGTTTCGACTGCGCCGGAAGTGGGGCGAATTATAGACTTCCAGAATCTGCCGTCAACCCTTAATTACGCTTTTGTTGCAGAAAGTGGTTTTTTCGCAATAAGGCGGGGGATCCGACGCATTACAGGCGGTATCCGCAGCACTAAGAGCACCACGCCTATAGAAGCATAGATAGCCCACTCCTTGAGATCAGCCCGCACAATCCACAGCATATGCAGCAAGCCGAGACCAAGAATCACATACACCAGGCGATGCAGCTTCTTCCAACGACTCCCCAGCCGACGCTGACTATAACGATTCGACGTCACCGCCAATACCAACAGCGACAGGAACCCCAACGCCCCCACAATTATGTAAGGCCGCTTGCGCAATTCCACCGCCAACTGCGTCCAATCCAACCCCAGCACAAACACACAATAAGCAGCCAGATGGAGCACCACATAGGCAAAGCACCACAAACCCAATTGTCTACGAACCGCTATCCACCCGGCCCAACCGCTAAGCTTCTGCAGCGGGGTCATCCCAAGCGTAATCAGCAACAAGATCAACGTACCCAACCCCAGTCGATCGACCAGAACCTTGCCCGGATCAGGCCCAAGGGCGAAACCCCACGCCTCATACAGCCAATACAACGGCCATATCGCCGCAGCTATAAAGACGCCAATGCGCCAAACTGGATAGCGCATCAGTAGTTCTTCCGTAAATCCAGACCGGTATAAAGAGAAGCCACCTCATCGGAGTAGCCGTTGAACATCTGCGTTTCACGCACATTCGGACTGAACAGGCCGCTCGGCAGACGACGCTCCCGAGCCTGAGTCCAGCGTGGGTGGTCGACCGTGGGGTTCACATTCGCATAGAACCCATACTCATCCGCGGCAATGCTCTGCCAAGTGGTTTTCGGTTGCTCGCTCACGAGACTGATCCGCACAATGGACTTCACACTCTTGAAGCCATACTTCCAAGGCACAACCAAACGAAGCGGCGCGCCGTTCTGGTTGGGCAGTTCGCGCCCATACATGCCAACAGCCAGGATCGCCAGCGGGTTCATCGCCTCATCCAGGCGCAACCCTTCTATATAAGGCCAATCGATCAAGCCGAAACTCGAACGCTGGCCCGGCATACTCTTGGAATCCTGGAGAGTTTCAAAGCGGATGTACTTGGCCTTGGAGGTTGGCTCAACCTGCTTGAGCAAGGCCGAGATCGGAAAACCGATCCAGGGGATGACCATCGACCACGCCTCGACGCAGCGCAGACGGTAGATACGCTCTTCCAATTGATACGGCTTCATAAAGTCTTCCAGGGCATATCGCCCCGGCTTGGCGACTTCGCCATCAATCACCACACTCCAGGGCTCGGTCTTGAGCGAGCCCGCATTCGCTGCGGGATCACCCTTGTCCGTACCAAACTCATAGAAGTTGTTGTAGTGAGTCGCATCCTTGAACGGCGTGATCGCTTCGTCCTTTACCGTGACCGCCTGCCATTTGGTACTCGGCAGCTTCTCGGCAAACCAGCTCGGCGCCCTGCCCGCTTCGACATCAGCATAACGTGAGGCTTCCTCAGCATTGGCCCAACGCGGCAAACTGCTGGCTGCGATACTGGCAAGCGCACCACCGAGCAAGCGGCGGCGAGAAAGATAGAAGGATTCAGGAGTGACATCCGATTCATGGCAATCGGACGCTTTAGGCAATTTGATTAACATGGCAACCCCGCAGCATTGGAGAACTGATACACCAATAGACTGCGGAGTATGGGGGAAATTACATTAAGGCAATGTTTTGTCGCGGCGCAGATGCAACAGGTACTGAACCGGGCCCGAAGCGGCGTAGACCAGAAAGGCCAGCAAAAGGATACGCGGCGGATCACTGAACACCACGGCGAACACCAGCACCACTGCCAGAATTGCCACGAAAGGCACACGCCCCTTGAGGTCCAGCTCTTTGAAGCTGTTGTACTTGATGTTGCTGACCATCAGCATGCCGGCAGCAGCTACCATCAACGCCACCAGGAACGACATTTTCGAACCCTGAATGCCGTAATCACTGAACGCCCAGACAATACCTGCCACCACCCCCGCAGCCGCCGGGCTGGCAAGACCGATGAAATACCGCTTGTCGGCAGTGCCCACCTGAGTATTGAAGCGCGCCAGACGCAAAGCAGCGCCCGCAACATAGATGAAGGCGACCATCCAGCCAACCTTACCCATATCACCCAGCGCCCAGGCAAATGCCAGCAACGCAGGGGCTACACCAAACGCGACCATATCCGACAACGAGTCGTACTCGGCACCGAAGGCGCTTTGCGTGTTAGTCATGCGTGCCACGCGACCATCAAGGCCGTCGAGCACCATGGCAACGAAAATGGCAATGGCAGCAAAACCGAAATACTTACTGGCACTCACCGCATCACCCGCGGCCAACGCACTTTGGGCGCTCATGGAGTTGATGATGGAATAGAAGCCGGCAAACAGGTTTGCCGTAGTGAACAGGTTGGGCAAAAGATAGATGCCACGATGCCGGACCTTGCGACCTTCGGCGTCATGCCCTTCTTCGACATGCTCATCGATCGGCAGCAGGCTTTCGGCGTCAGAAGCCTGGTGTGGCTCTTCGGGACGTTCGCTCATGGACTTTACCTTGCAACGGTTTGAAAAAATTCGACAAATACGTGCGGCGAGTGTTCGCACGCAAACGATGCAGCTTTATACCAGAACCAGCCCACAAACGAAAAAACGCGGCCTAAGCCGCGTTTTCCGTTGATGCGTACGACTTAGTTTTTGGCTTTGTCGACGATCTTGTTGGCACCGATCCACGGCATCATGGAGCGCAGTTGCTCGCCGATGATTTCGATACCGTGAGCGGCGTTGTTACGACGCTTGGCGGTCATCGAAGGGTAGCCGGTCGCGCCTTCGCTGATGAACATTTTGGCGTATTCGCCATCCTGAATGCGTTTCAGCGCGTTGCGCATTGCCTGGCGGGACTCGGCGTTGATCACTTCCGGGCCAGTCACGTACTCGCCGTACTCGGCGTTGTTGGAGATCGAGTAGTTCATGTTGGCGATACCGCCTTCATACATGAGGTCGACGATCAGCTTCAGTTCGTGCAGGCATTCGAAGTAGGCCATTTCCGGCGCATAGCCAGCTTCAACCAGGGTTTCGAAACCGGCTTTTACCAGTTCAACGGTACCGCCGCACAGAACGGCTTGTTCGCCGAACAGGTCGGTTTCAGTCTCGTCCTTGAAGGTGGTTTCGATGATGCCGGTACGACCACCGCCAACACCCGCAGCGTAGGACAGCGCAACGTTCTTGGCATTGCCCGAAGCGTCCTGGTAGATCGCGATCAGGTCAGGGATACCGCCGCCTTTGACGAACTCGGAACGCACAGTGTGGCCCGGGGCTTTCGGCGCGATCATGATCACGTCGAGGTCAGCGCGTGGCACTACCTGGTTGTAGTGAATCGCGAAGCCGTGAGAGAAGGCCAGGGTGGCGCCCTTCTTGATGTTCGGCTCGATTTCGTTCTTGTACAGCGCGGACTGGAACTCGTCCGGGGTCAGGATCATGACCAGGTCGGCAGCAGCAACGGCGGAAGCAACGTCAGTCACTTTCAGGCCATGGGCTTCAGCCTTGGCAACAGTGGCCGAGCCTTTGCGCAGGCCAACAGTCACGTCAACGCCGGAATCTTTCAGATTGCACGCTTGCGCATGACCCTGGGAGCCGTAGCCGATGATGGCGACTTTCTTGCCCTGGATGATCGACAGGTCACAATCTTTTTCGTAATAAACTTTCATGAGGTTCCTCTATATATCCAGGCCGTAAGGCCATTCACTAATTTGGGTTAAATGCTGAGTACTTTGTCGCCACGGGCAATCCCGGTGACACCACTGCGTACTGTTTCCAGAATCGAGGCCGTCCCGATCGATTGGATGAAGCTGTCCAGCTTGTCGCTTGTACCGGTCAGTTGAACGGTATAAACGCTGGCGCTCACATCGACGATCTGCCCGCGATAAATATCGGTAGTGCGCTTGATCTCGGCACGCTGGGCGCCGGTGGCCTTGACCTTGACCAGCATCAACTCGCGCTCGATGTGGGCACTTTCCGACAGGTCGACCAGCTTGACCACTTCGATCAGCTTGTTGAGGTTCTTG
Source organism: Pseudomonas sp. EA_65y_Pfl1_P113 (assembly GCF_963970525.1). NCBI lineage: Bacteria > Pseudomonadati > Pseudomonadota > Gammaproteobacteria > Pseudomonadales > Pseudomonadaceae > Pseudomonas > Pseudomonas sp. EA_65y_Pfl1_P113. The sequence goes on along the minus strand of NZ_CAXAQM010000025.1, from coordinate 73,824 downwards.
GTGATCTGCTCGATCACCTCATCGTGGCCCACGGTGGTCAACGTCAGGCGCGACAGGGTCGGGTCTTCGGTCGGGGCCACGGTCAGGCTTTCGATGTTGTAGTTGCGTTGCGAAAACAGGCCGACAACACGGGACAGAGCGCCGGGTTCGTTCTCCAAAAGCAGGGAGATAATGTGCCGCATGATTAAGTACGCTCCGTCTTGTTCAGCCACATGTCGCGCATCGAGCCGTCTTTGATCTGCATCGGGTAGACGTGCTCGCTGGTATCCACCTTGATATCAATGAACACCAAGCGATCTTTCATGGCGAACGCTTCTTCCATCTTCGGCTTCAGATCTTTCAAGTCGGTGATGCGAATGCCGACGTGGCCATAGGCTTCAACCAATTTGATGAAATCTGGCAGCGACTCCATGTAGGAATGGGAGTGACGGCTGTTGTAGCTCATGTCCTGCCACTGACGAACCATGCCCAGCACGCCGTTGTTCAAGCAGACGATCTTCACTGGAAGGCCGTACTGCAGGCACGTCGACAGTTCCTGGATATTCATCTGGATGCTGCCCTCACCGGTGACGCACGCGACGTCTGTGTCCGGGAAGCTCAGTTTCACACCCATGGCCGCAGGGAAACCAAAGCCCATCGTGCCCAGGCCACCGGAATTGATCCAGCGGTTAGGTTTGTCGAACTTGTAGTACTGCGCAGCGAACATCTGGTGTTGGCCCACGTCGGAGGTCACAAAGGCGTCGCCCTTGGTCACTTCGCACAGGGTTTCGATCACGGTTTGTGGCTTGATGATGCTGCCGTCGCCCTTGTCGTAAGGGAACAGGCCGCGATCACCGCGCCATTCGTCAATCTGCTTCCACCAACTGGCGACGGATTCCTTGTTCGGCGCTTCGCCGATGTCCTTGAGCGCGGCAACCATCTCGGTCAATACGCTTTCAACAGGGCCTACGATCGGGACGTCGGCCTTGATGGTCTTGGAGATGGACGCCGGGTCGATGTCGATATGGATGATCTTGGCGTTCGGGCAGAATTTGCTCGCGCCGTTGATTACCCGGTCATCGAAACGTGCACCCACTGCAAGGATCACATCGGCATGGTGCATCGCCAGGTTGGCGGTGTAGCTGCCGTGCATGCCGAGCATGCCGACGAACTGGCGATCCGTACCCGGAAATGCGCCGAGGCCCATCAAGGTGTTGGTCACCGGCAAGTTCAGCAGCTTGGCCAGTTCGGTCAGCGGTGCGGAACCGCCGCCCAGAATCACACCACCACCCGAGTACAACACGGGACGCTTGGCTGCCAGGAGCATTTCTGCTGCCTTGCGAATTTGCCCCGAGTGCCCACGAACGGCCGGGCTGTAGGAACGCAGCTTGGCTTTTTTCGGGAAGATATATTCGAATTTTTCCGCCGGATTGGTCATGTCTTTCGGGATATCGACCACGACAGGCCCCGGGCGACCGGACTGTGCGAGGTAGAAAGCCTTTTTCATGATTTCCGGAATTTCCGACGCATGCTTGATCATGAAGCTGTGTTTCACGATCGGCCGGGAGATACCGATCATGTCGGTTTCCTGGAATGCATCGGTACCGACCATGGTGCTTGCCACCTGGCCAGAAATGATCACCATCGGGATGGAGTCCATATAGGCAGTCGCGATGCCGGTAATGGCATTGGTTGCGCCTGGGCCGGATGTTACCAGTACCACACCGGCTTTACCGGTGGCACGGGCATAACCGTCAGCCATATGGGTCGCGGCCTGTTCGTGGCGAACCAGGATGTGGGTAACAGCCGGTTCCTTGAACAGTGCGTCGTAGACATGCAGCAGAGCACCCCCTGGGTACCCGTAGATATAGTCGACACCTTCGTCACGCAAAAAGCGGACGAGCATCTCACCGCCAGATAAAAGCTCCACGTTGTTCACCTCTAAAACGCCAGAATACCGTCCGTTGAAAACCGACGGGTCTTAATAGGTTTACTTCTCAACAGAGCATGAGCGACGGTGGTCGCCGACTACGTCAGCACTGACTGAGCAAGTATTGGGATCGTCCCAAGTGTTGCGGGCTTTTCCCACCCAGCGCGAGGTAACGCGTTGCGGGTGTAACAGGTCGGCGCGGATGTGCGCCTCATGATCTGCTGAGCGGGCCTGCTTCTGGCAGTCCCGATACAGCGGACTTTGGATTCTTCTGTTTCAGCCCCTTCAAGTCAAGCAATAATTGCGCTTTTTTCCAACTAAGCGCATGAGAACGTAGGAGAAAGGGGTTTGAGGAGGGATAAAACTCGCCTGAATGTCGTCAAGCGGTAGAAATGTGCGCAAGACTGCCGGAAAACCCGGCAGTCAGGCAATTAACGAGCGTCGGCGATCAGTTGGTCGAACTTTTTCAGCGCATTGCGCAAGCCGAGGCTTTCCAGCGGACGGTCAGCGTATACCATCTCCGCCATCTCCATGATCCCTGAAGCATTTGGCAATGGCAGGTCCTGCTCGAGGATCTGCTTCATGCGCACCAGGAAGATCCATTGCAGCCACTGGTGAAAGTCCAGGGTGTCTACCGAAAAGGGCTCAACGCTGCTGAGTGCCTCGACGCTGGGGGACATCTCGTCCCACCAGCCCTGCACGCGCAATTCGCGCTCAATCAGCAATAACTGTTCGGCAATTGCGGGAAAGCGTGCATCCATCAGAGGCTGACCTTGGCTTTCAGGCGAGCCTGGGCCGCGCCGGCTGCGTCACCTTGTGCAGCACGCGCGTCACCAATCAAGGCCCACAGACTGGCTTGCAGGTCTGGACGACCGTGAGCCAGGGTCAGGCCCCGACGGGCAAACTGCTCGGCTTGCGGCGCGTCGCCCTGGGCCATGCGTACTTGCGCCAAGCGATACAACACTTGAGGTTCGCGAGGTGCAACACGCTGGGCGCGCTCAAGGCTGGACGAAGCGCCGTTCAAATCACCCCCTGCCTGCTGTTGCTGGGCAGTGGTCAGCAGCGCCAGCACCGGGCCGTCCAATTGCTCATCAGCCGACAGGCCGCCACCGCTGGAGGATGACGGAATACCACTTGGCGTCGACGGCATGTTGTAGGTGCCTTGATTGATCGGCGCCGCTTGAACCGGCGTGGAGTCAATCGGGCCCGAGGTGCTTGGCCCCGGTGTCCAGGGCTCAGCACTGATCGGCGCCGATGCCGCTGCGCCGCCGCCTGGCACCATCACCACCACGCCGGAATCCTGTGGCATGGCCTGGGTCGTTGCCTGCGCAGGACGCTTGGTCACGGTTTGACGGAACCCGCCATTGGCCGAAATCCGGTCGTTATTGGAGACGGCTGTGCTCGAGTCCACCACGGGAATGGAGCCGCGTTGAACGCTGGAGCAACCGCTGAGCAAAGCCAGAGCTGTAATAGCTGGAAACAACCATTTGTTCACTTGAAACCCTCTTTGCTTAATTCATCCAGCCCTTGACCCAATCCATCACCGATTCCGCGTCAGCAGGTGCACTGCCAGCGCATGCGGCACCGGGTGGCGGTTCGCTGCCGCGAATATACGGCATCTGCACCGCGCCCGGACAATTGGCATCGGAGCCTTGACCCGTGTGCGGATCAATCCAGGCCTGAACGATGTTATCCGGCTGCGGCATGTTCAACGGCAGCGGGTCGGCTTTGCGCATGAAACTGGTCCAGACCTGCAGCGCACCGGTAGCACCGGTGAACGGGGTCTTGCCGTTGTCGTCGCGCCCCAGCCACACCACCGCCAGCACGTCCTGGCCGAAGCCGGCAAACCAACTGTCGCGCGAATCGTTACTGGTACCGGTCTTGCCTGCCAATGTCAGGTTCGCCGGCAGCACGCTATAAACCGAACGCCCGGTTCCTTCACGCATCACGCGCTGCATGGCGTTCTGGATCAGGTAGATGGAGCCCGCGTCAAAACGTTGCTGAATCTGGAACGGGTAACGCTTGAGCGGCTCACCTTCGGCAGTCAACACGCTACGGATCCCGCGCATCGGTGTATTGAAACCACCGTTGGCCAGGGTCTGGTACATGGTTGCGACTTCCATTGGGGTCATCGCGCCAGCCCCCAGCAGGATCGACGGAAAGGCCGGGAACTCACGGGTAACCCCCAGTCGCGCGATCGTCTTGAGGACGTTCGGCACGCCGACTTCAAGGCCGAGGCGGGAAGTCGAGATGTTGTAGGAGTGCGCGATCCCTTGGTATAGGAACACCGTACCGTGGGAGCGACGGTCGAAGTTCTGTGGCGTCCACACCTGGCCATCAGCACCTTTGACCGACAATGGGTCATCCGACAGCCAACTGGTCAGGGTGTATTTGCTCGGTTTTTCCAGGGCGGTCAGGTAGACGGCGGGCTTGACCAACGAGCCAATCGGCCGCACTGCATCCAGCGCGCGGTTGAAACCGGCGAAGTTGGCCTGGCGACTGCCGATCATGGCCTGCACTTCACCGGTTTCCGGGTTGGTCACGACCATTGCCGCTTCGACTTCATCGGAGCCTTTACGGCCCTTGAGGCGCTTGAAGGTGTCATTGACGGACGCTTCGGCTTTCATCTGCAGGATCGGGTCGAAACTGGTGAAGATCCGCAGGCCTTCTTCGGTCAAGTCTTCATCGCGGTAGTCTTCACGCAGTTGGCGTTTGACCAGGTCGATAAAGCCTGGGAAGGAGCTGTCCGCCAGCTTGCCGCGGGTGGTTACACCCAGTGGCATTTTCTTCGCCGCAGCGACTTGGTCCGCCGTGGCAACGCCTTGTTGCTCAAGCACATCGAGCACCAGGTTACGACGTTCCAGTGCGCGCTCAGGGTTACGACGCGGGTTGTAGTAGGAAGGCCCCTTGACCATGCCCACCAGCAGCGCGACCTGATGCAGCTTCAATTCAGACAGCGGCTGGCCAAAGAAGAACTGGCTGGCCAAGCCAAAACCATGCACGGCGCGCTGGCCATCTTGGCCGACGAACACCTCATTGAGGTAAGCCTCGAGGATTTCCTGCTTGCTGTAATGCAGCTCCAGCAACATCGCCATCATGGCTTCGGTGAGCTTACGCGTCAGGCTGCGCTCATTGGTCAGATAGAAGTTCTTGACCAATTGTTGCGTGAGCGTGCTGCCGCCCTGGGTCATCTTACCGCCGGACGTATTCACCCAGATCGCGCGAGCAATCGACTTCGGCGAGACGCCCCAGTGGTGATAAAAATCGCGGTCTTCGACGGCAACCAGTGTTTCCAGCAGGTACGGCGGCACCTGATCAAGCTTGATCAGAATGCGATCTTCAAGGTTTTTCGGGTAAATGCCGCCGATCATCAGCGGTTCCAGGCGAACCACGGGCAGCTTGGAGCCATTGAGCGACGACAACTCGGCTACGTAATCGCCGGAAAAGCGCACGCGCACCGGCTGGGCTTTTTCCAGGCCTTCGTAGAACTGGAAGCCACGGGTATTCAGGTCGACGGTGTTACCCGTGACGGCGGCCGAACCCGGACCGTTGCTCACGGGCTCGCGGCGGTAGCCCAAGGCGTCGAGCTCGGTCAGGAAGTCGTCCTTGCTCAGCTTCTGGCCGGTGAACAGCTCCAGTGGGCGCGCGTATACCTTGGCCGGAATGGTCCAGCGCTTGCCGGAGAATTTCTCCTGGACCACAGCGTCGAGGTACACCGCAAAGCCGGCGAGCACCACAAAGCCTACCAAGCCAAGCTTGAGCGCCCAGCCCAGCCAAGGGCGAAGGCCACGGGAGGGAGGTTTTTTACGGGAACGGGGAGATCGGGTTCGAGTCATGGCGGCGGATTATACGCACTTTATTGAGGATCAACATGAGCCGGACAGCGGTTTGCACGACCGGCCGCAGCAGCCATAATGCCCGCCATGCTTTTCCCCAGACTCTGAAGGATCGCCCGTGAGCCAGTCCCTGATCGCTGCCCTGCAAAACCCGGCTTTATACCCCCATCCGGTTGAAGCGTTCCAAGTCATCGAGACCCATATTTCCTGGGTCGTACTGACCGGTTCCTACGCCTATAAACTGAAGAAGCCGATGAACTTCGGCTTTTTGGATTTCACCGACTTGGAAAAACGCGGCCACTTCTGCCGGGAAGAACTGCGCCTCAACCAGCGCTTGACCGACGATTTGTATCTTGAAGTGTTGCCGATCACCGGCACTGCCGAAGCCCCGCAACTGGGTGGCGATGGCCCGGTCATCGAGTACGCGCTGAAAATGCGTCAGTTCCCACAAAGCCAATTGCTCAGTACCTTGCAAGCCAACGGCGAACTGACCAGCGCGCACATTGATGAGATGGCCAAGCAGATCGCGCACTTCCACCTCACCGCGCCGAAAGTCCCGCAAGAACACCCTGCCGGCACCCCGGACGAAGTGATGGCACCGGTTCGCCAGAACTTCGATCAGATCCGCCCGTTCCTCAGCGACAAGGCTGACCTGGCTCAACTGGTCGCGCTGCACGCCTGGGCCGAAAGCAGCTTCGAGCGCCTCAAGCCGCTGTTCGCCCAGCGCAAGCTGGAGGGTTTCACCCGCGAATGCCACGGTGATATTCACTTGGGTAACGCAACCTTGATCGATGGCCACGTGGTGATCTTCGACTGCATCGAGTTCAACGAGCCTTTCCGCTTTACCGACGTGTACGCCGACACCGCCTTCCTGGCCATGGACCTGGAAGACCGTGGCCTCAAGTCCCTGGCGCGTCGCTTCATCAGCCAATACCTGGAGCTGACCGGTGATTATCAGGGCCTGGAAGTCCTGAACTTCTATAAAGCCTACCGTGCGCTGGTACGCGCCAAGGTTTCACTGTTCAGCATGCCGAGCGAAGCCAGCCCGGTGCAGCGCGCGACGACCCTGCGCCAATACCGCAACTATGCCAACCTGGCGGAAAGCTACAGCATTATTCCATCGCGCTTCCTGGCGATTACCCACGGTGTTTCGGCTGTAGGCAAAAGCCACGTTGCCATGCGCCTGGTCGAAGCCTTGGGCGCTGTGCGCCTGCGTTCGGATGTGGAGCGCAAGCGCCTGTTCGGCGAGCAACATGTGGAAAACACGCATCAGGCCGGCATCTATGCAGCCGATGCCAGCGCGGCGACCTACGCGCGCTTAAATAAAATCGCCGACACCGTCCTTCGCGCAGGTTACCCAGTGGTGCTGGATGCGACCTTCCTTAAGCGTGAACAACGTGATGCAGCTGCCAAGATTGCTGAAGCCACTGGTGCACCCTTCCTGATCCTGGACTGCAATGCGCCTCAGGCCGTTATCTCAAGTTGGTTGGCGCAACGTCAGGCAGATAAAAACGACCCCTCCGACGCGACATTGACGGTTATCGAAGAACAGCACGCCAATCGCGACCCGCTGACAGCCGAGGAACTGCTCCTCAGCAAACGCGTCGAAACTAATGAAAGCGGGACCCTGGATGCCTTGGTCGCGCATATTCGCCAACGCTTGCCAGGCCTGTAAGAAAAATTTCTTGGTCGTGTCGTCTGCCAAGTCGCACGACCAAGCAATAGTGGCACTATAATGGCGTCATAAATCCAACAGGAGTCGCCTTCATGAGTCAGCCCAAGCTTCTTGATACTCCGCTTTACTCGCTCCTGCATAAAGACGATGTCCGCGGGTTTAACCAGGAACGCCCAGAAGACGGCGTCATCGACATGCGCGGTGGCGACTTCCGTGGGTTGGACCTGCGTGAGCTTAACGCCGCTGGCGTGGATTTTACCGACGCTTATTTCCGTTCCGCCGATTTGCGTGGCCTGGACCTGCGTGACTGCCCACTGGAAGGGGCTAGCCTGGCCCATGCGCAGATTTCCGGTACTTACTTCCCGCCAGAACTGACTGCGGACGAGATCCTTATGTCGGTCAATTTCGGCACCCGCCTACGCTACCGTACCCGCTAAAACCCGCTGCCTCTACCCCGGTTTCGCATAGTCGAACCGGGGACTTCCCGCCTGCATGATCTAGTCATTCTCATAAGTCTTTAGGCCGTTTCCGACTAAAGAACTACGCTTTTCCTACTGAGCGCTACACTCCTGTTCAGGCTTGCCTGGTCACGATACCCACCGAACCATTCGGCCGTCGCAAGGAGGCTTGATGAACGATGAGCTGCAACACCTGAAAAACCTCGGCAAGACGTCAGCACAGTGGCTGCATGCGGTGGGGATCCACAGTGCGTCCGACTTGCGTCGCCGGGGCGCGGTCGATGCTTACCGAGCCGTGCGGACGCGCGGGTTCCGTGCGTCAAAAGTGCTGCTGTATGCCATCGAAGGGGCATTGATGGATGTGCACTGGAACGACATTCCTGCCGAGCGCAAGGAAGCGTTGAACCGTCAATTGGACGCTCTGTCGGCACGCCAGAAAAATTAGCTCGACTATAAAACCCAACATTTACAGGCATTTCGAACATACGTTTGAGAGAACGCGGAAGACATGCAAAAACAAATGTTGACTCTTAAATGAGAATCGTTATGATTATCACAACTGGTCGCGAGATCAGCCGATAACTGAAAGACCATTGGTTCGGACTCTCAGATTATCTCCTCATCAGGCTAATCACGGTTATTTGACCCGGCTCTTGCCGGGTCTTTTTTTGTCTGTCAAAACCTAGCGCGCAATAATCAACGGATGCCCACGTTCCGGATGGCGTTGCACGAGCACATCCAGACCAAACACCGCTTTCAGCGGCTCAGGCTGCATTACCTGCGCCGGTGTATCCAAGGCATGGGGACGCCCCGCCTCCAGCAACAGAATTCGATCACAGTAACGCGCCGCCAGGTTCAGGTCATGAAGGATCACCAGCACTGCCGCCCCTCGATCAGCAAAGGTCCGAATGGCCTGCAAGGTCGTATGTTGGTGCAATGGGTCCAGCATTGACGTCGGCTCATCCAGCAACAACGTCTGCCCAGCTTCACCTGGCCATAACTGCGCAAGCACGCGCGCGAGATGAACGCGTTGACGCTCCCCGCCAGACAACGCCAGGTAGCTGCGACCGCTCAAGTGACCGACATCTGCCGCCTGCAAGGCGGCCTCGATAATCTCGTCGTCGCGCACTCGCCCAGTGTGATGTGGCAAGCGCCCCATGCCGACAACCTGTTCGACGCGGAACGCAAAGTCCAGCGTCGACGTCTGTGGCAAGACCGCGAGGCGCTGCGCCCGCTGCGCGCCACTCCATTCGCTCAACGGTCGTTGATCCAGCCAGACCTTGCCCTGATCGGGATGCAGTTCACCGCACAACGCTCCTAGCAACGTGCTTTTACCCGCGCCATTTGGGCCCAATACGCCAAGCACCTCGCCCGGCAATAAATCGAGGGTGACATTCGCCAACACAATTTTGCGCCCGCGACAGATCTGCAAGTCTTCCACACGCAGCATCAGGCACGCCCCCGCAACAACAGGTAAAGAAAAAACGGAGCGCCTATAAACGCAGTGACGATGCCGATCGGCAGCTCAGCCGGCGCCAAGGCAAGGCGCGCCACCAGATCGGCAAACAGCAGCAGGCTTGCACCCGCCAATACGGATGCTGGCAACAGCACCCGATGATCCGGCCCCGTCAGCAATCTCACCAGATGCGGTACCACCAGGCCCACGAAGCCAATCATGCCCGCTGCGGCCACGGCTGCGCCCACCCCCAAAGCCGTGCAGAAGACCAGCTCACGCTTAAGCCTTTCCACATCAATCCCAAGGTGATTGGCTTCTGACTCGCCGAGCAGCAATGCATTCAACGCCTTCGCTCGGCGCGGCAACCACAGCGCCACGCCCGCGCTCACCAGCAACAGCGGCCATAACCGTGAATAGCTGGCGCCGTTTAGGCTGCCCAGGTTCCAGAACGTCAGGGTGCGCAAGGTGGCGTCATCGGCCAGGTAGGTAAACAGGCCCACCGCAGAACCGGCGAGGGCTGTAAGGGCAATGCCGGCAAGCAGCATCGTCGCGACATTGGTTTGGCCGTTGCGCCGCCCCAGTCGATAGACCAATGCGGTGACGCCCAGCCCGCCGAGGAATGCGCACAGCGACAACAAGTACGGCCCGAACGCATCCGGCAAACCGCCCAAAAACGAAGCACCGACAATCGCCACTGCAGCCCCCAACGCCGCACCGCTGGAAACCCCGACTAACCCAGGATCAGCCAGAGGGTTGCGGAACAATCCCTGCATCGCCACGCCCGACAAAGCCAACACACCGCCGACCGCCAACCCCAGCAGCGTACGCGGCAAACGGATCTGCCCCAGGATCAGCTCAGCCTGCTCCAGCCCCTGTGCCTGAATAGGCAGCCCCATCAATCGCAACGCGGCGTTGAGGGTATCCAGCCATGGCAAGCTGACCGGCCCCAACGCCAGCGAGAGCCAGATAGCCAATACACACAACAGCGCCAGCCCAATAAACAACGTCTTCGGTTTAACCAACGTGGTCATGGGGCAGGCTTAGCCTGGGACGGATAGAACCCGGCAGACAGCTCTGCCAGGCTTTGCGGCAGGCGCGGTCCAAGCCCGCCGACCAACAAGGTGGTGTCCACCTCAAACACCCGCCCATTCTTAGCCGCCGGTGTGGAAGCCAGGATCGGGTTCTCTTTGAATAGCGCCGCACGCGCCGCATCACCACTAAGGGCACGGTCAGCAAACACAAGGACCTCCGGGCTCAACCCCGCCAACGACTCCACCGAAAAAGGTTTGTAACCACTGTGGGTCGCCAGATTGCGCCCGCCCGCCTGTTGCAACATCCAATCAGCCGCTGTGTCTTTGCCCGCGATCAGCGGCTTGCCGCCTGCATGCCCGAGCAGCAGCAGTACACCTGGCGCATTTTGGGTGGACTGAGCCTTGGCAACCCAACGCTTTTGCTGATTCAGCGCCTGCTCATATCCGGCAAACAATTCGGTGGCCTTGGCGTCACTGCCCAGCAACTTGCCCAAGTGCTGAAGATTGCCTTTTAACGCAGACAAGTCCGGTTGCGCTGAGAACATCTCCACCTGCACGCCCGCGCTACGAATCTGCGCCAGCACAGGCGGTGGGCCCATTTCTTCAGTCCCCACCAGCACTTGCGGGCGCAAACTCAGGATGCCTTCAGCCGACAACTGTCGCTGGTACCCAATGCTCGGCAACGCCTTGAGGGATTCGGGATGCTGGCTGGTGGTATCGACCCCCACCAATTTTGACTCACCGCCCAGGACCGCCACCCATTCCGACAGGGCCCCACCGGCACTTACCCAGCGTTGTGACAGTTCAGAGGCTTGGGCCCCATGGTTGACCAGCAGTCCGACAACAAGCGCGATAGCGCTGGCACTCAGGCGCATAACAGGGTTTCCTTCCAGGGGCAGGGCCGCTCAAGCACTCATCGACGTGACAGAAAACGCTTGCCCGGCATCGTAATGAGCACCCGCACAGCTAACGAACGAAGCCTGCATTTGATAATTGTTTGCATTTGAACGTCAAGGCACTTAAGGACTGAAATGAAGTTTCTCTGCTCCTCCGACACCCTCGCGCCAGACAGCAGCCTCGGTTTTGACATCGACGGCTGCAAGCTGTTGGCCGTGCGCCGAGACGGCGTGCCCTACTTCTATATCAACCGCTGCCCCCATCGCGGTGTTCCACTGGAATGGCAACCCGATCAGTTCCTCGACTCCAGCGCCAGCCTGATCCAATGCGCCACCCACGGCGCTCTGTTCCTGATCGAAAGCGGCGAGTGCATCGCCGGCCCTTGCGCCGGCCAAAGCCTCACCCCCCTGCTTGGCCGCGAAGACGCCCAAGGCCTTTGGGTGGAACTCTAGTCGAGCAGCACGTCCAACCGTCGATCTACACAGATTTCTTCTGATGTAACCCGCACGCCATAGGCCAGCACTTCCACCCCCGCCGCCTTGGCTTCACGTAGCGCCGAGGCGTAACCGGCGTCGATCTCCACGGCCGGGCGCACTGCATCAATCCCCGAGAGATTGACGCAATACAATTGCACTGCCCGCACGCCCTCGCGCGCCAGATGGGCCAGTTCGCGCAAATGCTTGGCGCCGCGCTGGGTCACCGCATCGGGGAAGGCGGCAACCGAGGAGCCATCAAAGCCCAGGGTCACGCTTTTGACTTCAACGTAGGCCGCGCCGTCGGGATACTCCAGGCGAAAGTCGATGCGACTTTTCTCCTGACCGTAGGGTACTTCGCGCTTCAAGGCGGTGAAGCCATTGAGTTCGGTAATTACCCCAGCACGCAATGCCTCCTCGACCAACTGATTGGCACGCGCCGTGTTTACGCACGCCAGACGGCCCTGGGGTGTCTCGGCGATTTCCCAGGTGCCGGGCAACTTGCGTTTGGGGTCATTGGACCGGCTGAACCAGACCTGCCCGCCTTCGACCATGCAATTGAGCATCGAGCCGGTATTAGGGCAATGAATAGTCAGCAACTCGCCGTTAACGGTTTCGATATCGGTGAGAAAACGCTTGTAACGGCGAATCAGCCGCGCTTCTTCGAGGGGAGGATTAAAGCGCATCAGCCTTGCCAACTCCGCAAGCCACGTGCGATCCGTTCAACTGCTTCCTGTAACCGATCGAGGTTTTGCGTGTAGGCAAAGCGCACATGGTGGCCGGCTTGATAGCGGCCAAAATCCAGGCCTGGGGTAAATGCCACATGCTCGGTTTCGAGGAAGTGGCGACAGAATGCGAAGGCATCACCGGCGAACGCGCTGATATCGGCATACAAATAGAATGCGCCTTCCGGCTCGACGGCAATACCGAATCCCAGCTCGCGCAAGGCTGGCAGCAGGAAGTCGCGACGGCGACCAAATTCTGCCCGGCGCTCTTCCAGAATGTTCAAGGTTTGTGGAGTGAAGCAGGCCAGCGCCGCGTGCTGCGCCATGCTTGGCGCACTGATATAGAGGTTTTGCGCCAGTTTCTCCAATTCACCCACAGCGTCAGGCGGCGCAACCAACCAACCCAGCCGCCAGCCCGTCATGCCGAAATACTTCGAAAAACTATTCAGGACGAAAGCATCATCGTCTACTTCCAGCACGCTGGCTGCGTCTGTGCCGTAGGTCAGGCCATGGTAAATCTCATCCACCACCAGATGGCCGTTGCGCGCTTTGATTGCGCCGGAAAGAGCGGCCAATTCGTCGCGGGTCAGGATCGTCCCAGTCGGGTTGGCTGGCGACGCTACCAGCGCGCCCACACTGTCCTGGTCCCAGTGCTTGGCTACCAGGCCAGCGGTCAACTGATAGCGCACCTCGGGGCCAACCGGCACCAGTTGCGCCGCGCCCTCCACCAATCGCAGGAAGTGGCGATTGCAGGGGTAGCCAGGATCTGCGAGCAACCAATGCTTGCCCGGGTCCACCAACAGGCTGCTGGCCAGCAACAAGGCGCCGGAACCACCAGGGGTGATCAAAATACGCTGGGGGTCAACGTTCAGCCCGTAGCGCAGCTGATAGAAACCGCTGATGGCTTCGCGTAGTTCCGGCAGTCCGCGGGCCGCGGTGTAGCGGGTCTTGCCATTGGCCAATGCGGCCTGGCCGGCTTGGATGATCGGCTCAGCGGTAGTGAAATCCGGCTCCCCGATTTCCAGGTGGATCACGTCATGCCCGGCGGCCTGCAGCTCATTGGCCCGCGCCAGCAATGCCATGACATGAAAAGGTTCGATGGCGCGACTGCGCGCACTGTAGGGCTGAGCCATTAGCCTTCCTTAACGGTAGGGACAAAATCTGGATTCTACCGAACCCGCGCCGTAAAACATGTTCTATTGCCTGCCCGGCGGCCTGTACGGATCGGGCAAGCGCCTGCAAAACGACTAAAATCAACAATCGAGGCAACACATACCCAGCAATGGCGGGCTGATGTAGTTTGCAACCCCTTAGCCATGTGCCTCGACAACCGGGAGTGGCGCACCCCGAATCTATCTGGTAAGTTCGCCCGCTTGCAGCCGCAGGGCCGGCAGGTGTCGGTGACGTTGCAATCCTGCGCAATGGATTAGAAGAGTGAGAGGCGGTCTATTCATGTCCACCCAAGCAAAGCAACAGCAGACTCAAGGCCTCAACGGCTTCGAACCTTACGTAGAGAAGAAAGGTGAGGAGTACATGGGCGAGCCCATGCGCGAGCACTTCACCAAAATCCTGAACAAGTGGAAACAGGACTTGATGCAGGAGGTCGACCGCACCGTTGACCATATGAAGGACGAAGCAGCCAACTTCCCTGATCCGGCCGACCGTGCGAGCCAGGAAGAAGAATTCGCCCTTGAACTGCGCGCCCGCGATCGCGAGCGCAAGTTGATCAAGAAGATCGACAAGACGCTGCAGCTGATCAAGGACGAAGAATACGGCTGGTGCGAATCCTGCGGTGTCGAGATCGGTATCCGTCGCCTGGAAGCCCGCCCAACCGCGGACCTCTGCGTAGACTGCAAGACCTTGGCCGAAATCAAGGAAAAACAGGTCGGCAAGTAATCCCGCCGAGCTGAACGAATGGGGCGTGCAAACGCCCCATTTTTGTTTCTGGCGTTTACCGAATTTCCAGTAGTATCCGGCCCATGACAGCCTCTACCTATATCGGGCGTTTCGCCCCCACGCCCAGTGGCCATTTGCATTTTGGCTCGCTGGTCGCCGCTCTCGCCTCCTACCTTGATGCCCGCGCCAATAACGGCCGCTGGTTGATGCGCATGGAAGACCTCGACCCACCCCGTGAAGCGCCCGGCGCCCAAGCCGCGATTCTGCACGCACTGGAAAGCTACGGCTTTGAATGGGACGGTGAACTGGTCCGACAAAGCGAGCGGCACGAAGCCTACGCCAAAGTGCTGAACGACATGTTCAACCAAGGCCTGGCCTACGCCTGCACCTGCTCACGCAAACAACTGGAACCCTACAACGGGATCTACCCAGGCCTGTGTCGCAATGCCGGTCACGATCAGCAGGACGCCGCCATCCGCTTGCGTGTTCCTGAGCTTGCGTACCACTTTACCGACCGTGTTCAGGGCGAATTCCGACAGCACCTGGGACGCGATGTAGGCGATTTCGTCATCCGTCGCCGAGATGGCCTTTATGCCTATCAACTGGCTGTGGTGCTCGACGATGCATGGCAAGGTGTTACCGACATCGTGCGCGGCGCTGACCTGCTCGACTCCACGCCACGCCAACTCTACTTGCAAGAGTTGCTCGGCCTGCGCCAACCGCGCTACCTGCACGTGCCGCTGATCATCCAGCCGGACGGTAACAAGCTTGGCAAATCCTATCGTTCCCCACCGTTGACGCCCGACCAGGCCACGCCTTTGCTACTGAGAGCCCTGCGCGCCCTCGGCCAGCAACCCGGCGCCGAACTGTTGCACGCCAGCCCACGAGAACTGCTGGATTGGGGCATTTCGCACTGGGATGCGACAAAGATCCCGCGCGCACTCACGCTGGCCGAAGCGCAATTGAGCTGAAGGCGCTTGCAGCTTGCCAAGCATCCGTTACCATCGCCGCAGTTTTTCAATCAGAGGCCAACATGTACATCTATCGATTGGTCCTGCTGCTGGTCGTCGGGATCTACCTGTTTTCTCCCGCCATCATGGATTGGTGGATCGACGCCACGGGCGCCTGGTATCGCCCTTATTTGCTGTGGCTGATTCTGATCGTCGTGACTTTCATCCTGCAGAGCCAAAAAGATGCCGATGAGCTTTAGCCTCACCCAGATGCTGCTGATAAGCGCCGCCTATCTGGCCGCGTTGTTCGGCGTCGCCTGGATCAGTGAGCGCGGAATGATTCCGCGGGCGATCATTCGCCATCCGTTGACCTACACCTTGTCCCTGGGCGTGTATGCCAGTGCCTGGGCGTTTTACGGCACCGTCGGCCTGGCTTATCAATACGGTTATGGCTTTCTTTCCAGCTATCTCGGGGTGTCCGGCGCGTTTCTGCTGGCGCCGGTGTTGCTGTACCCGATCCTGAAGATCACCCGCACTTATCAATTGTCATCCCTGGCCGACCTGTTTGCGTTCCGCTTTCGCAGCACCTGGGCCGGCGCACTGACCACCATTTTCATGTTGATCGGTGTATTGCCGTTGCTGGCCCTGCAAATCCAGGCCGTGGCCGACTCCATCAGCATCCTCACCCGCGAGCCGGTGCAACATAGAGTCGCCCTGGCGTTCTGCGCGCTGATCAGCCTGTTCACGATTTTCTTCGGCTCACGCCATATCGCCACCCGCGAGAAACACGAAGGCCTTGTGTTTGCGATTGCCTTCGAGTCGGTGATCAAGCTGATCGCCATTGGCGGCGTCGGCCTCTATGCGCTGTACGGTGTGTTCGACGGCCCGCAACAGTTGGAGTTGTGGCTGCTGCAAAACCAGACCGCCCTCGCCGCCCTGCACACGCCCCTGCAGGAAGGCCCATGGCGCACGCTGCTGCTGGTGTTCTTCGCCTCGGCGATCGTGATGCCGCACATGTACCACATGACCTTCACCGAAAACCTCAACCCGCGCTCGCTGGTCAGCGCCAGCTGGGGTTTGCCGCTGTTCCTGCTGTTGATGAGCCTGGCTGTGCCGCTGATCCTGTGGGCGGGCCTGAAACTGGGGGCAACCACCAACCCGGAATACTTCACCCTCGGCATCGGCATTGCCGCCAACAGCCCCGCGTTGGCACTGCTGGCTTACGTCGGCGGTTTGTCAGCGGCCAGCGGGTTGATCATCGTCACGACCCTGGCGCTTTCGGGCATGGCACTCAACCATTTGGTATTGCCGCTTTACCAGCCGCCGGCTGAAGGCAACATCTACCGCTGGCTGAAATGGACGCGCCGCGCGCTGATTGTTGCGATCATCATGGCCGGATACGGTTTCTACCTGCTGCTGGGCGCCGGGCAAGACCTGGCCAACCTGGGTATCGTTGCCTTTGTCGCCACCTTGCAGTTCCTGCCGGGTGTGTTGTCGGTACTGTACTGGCCGACCGCCAATCGCCGTGGGTTTATCGCCGGCTTGCTGGCGGGGATCCTGGTGTGGGTCGTGACCATGCTGCTACCGCTGGTGGGCAACCTGCAGGGCTTCTACATCCCGTTGCTGAACATGATTTACGTGCTGGATGACACCAGTTGGCACATGGCGGCGATTGCGTCCTTGGCCGCCAACGTCTTGATGTTCACCCTGATCTCGCTGTTCACCAACGCAAGCGCGGAAGAAACCAGCGCCGCCGAAGCCTGTGCGGTGGATAACGTGCGTCGCCCGCAACGGCGTGAATTGCATGCGGCCTCGCCCCAGGAGTTCGCCACGCAACTGGCCAAGCCTTTGGGCGCCAAGGCGGCGCAAAAGGAAGTCGAACAGGCGCTGCGCGATCTGTACCTGCCGTTCGACGAACGCCGCCCCTACGCGCTGCGTCGTTTACGTGATCGTATCGAAGCCAACCTGTCGGGGCTGATGGGGCCGAGCGTGGCCCAGGACATGGTGGAAACGTTCCTGCCCTATAAGGCTGGCGGCGAAAACTATGTCACCGAAGACATCCATTTCATCGAGAGCCGGCTGGAGGATTACCACTCCCGCCTCACCGGTCTCGCCGCCGAACTCGACGCCCTGCGCCGCTACCATCGCCAGACCCTGCAGGAACTGCCCATGGGCGTGTGTTCCCTGGCCAAGGATCAAGAGATCCTGATGTGGAACAAGGCCATGGAAGAGCTCACGGGCATCCCCGCACAACGCGTCGTCGGTTCACGCCTCAATACCCTGGGCGAGCCGTGGAAAGAATTGCTGCAAGGTTTTATCAACTTGCCCGACGAGCACTTGCACAAGCAGCATCTGGCCCTCGACGGCCAGACACGCTGGCTCAACCTGCACAAGGCCGCCATCGATGAACCCCTCGCCCCCGGCAACAGCGGCCTGGTGTTGCTGGTGGAAGACCTGACCGAAACCCAGATGCTCGAAGACAAGCTGGTGCACTCCGAGCGCCTGGCAAGTATCGGTCGACTGGCAGCGGGGGTGGCCCATGAAATCGGTAATCCGATCACCGGTATCGCGTGCCTGGCGCAGAATCTAAGGGAAGAGCGAGAAGAAGACGGCGAAATTACCGAGATCAGCGGGCAAATCCTCGAACAGACCAAGCGCGTCTCGCGGATCGTGCAGTCGCTGATGAGCTTCGCCCACGCAGGCGGCCATCAGAACCAGGACGAAGCCGTGTGCCTGGCCGAAGTGGCGCAGGATGCCATAGGCTTGCTCGCCTTGAACCGGCGTAATTTCGAAGTACAGTTTTTCAACTTGTGCGACCCGGACCACTGGGTAGATGGCGACTCACAACGCCTGGCCCAAGTGCTGATCAACCTGCTGTCCAACGCCCGCGATGCGACCCCCGCCGGCAGCGCGGTACGCGTCAAGACCGAGGCTTTCGAACATACGGTCGATCTGATCGTCGAAGATGAAGGTAGCGGTATTCCACAGAACATCATGGACCGATTGTTCGAACCCTTCTTCACCACCAAGGACCCAGGTGAAGGTACCGGTCTGGGCCTTGCACTGGTCTATTCCATCGTTGAAGAGCATTATGGACAAATCACCATCGACAGCCCGGCTGACACAGAAAGCCAACGCGGCACCCGTATTCGGGTGACCTTGCCGCGTCATGTCGAAGCGACGTCCGCTGTGAACTGAGACCGTCGAGAGAATTGAATCAATGCCGCACATTTTGATCGTCGAAGACGAAACCATTATCCGCTCTGCCTTGCGTCGCCTGCTTGAACGAAATCAGTACCAGGTCAGCGAAGCCGGCTCTGTGCAGGAAGCCCAGGAGCGATTCAGCATTCCCACGTTCGACCTGATTGTCAGTGACCTGCGCCTGCCTGGCGCACCTGGCACCGAGTTGATCAAGCTCGGCCAAGGCACCCCGGTGCTGATCATGACCAGCTACGCCAGCCTGCGTTCGGCGGTGGACTCCATGAAGATGGGCGCGGTGGACTACATCGCCAAGCCTTTCGACCATGACGAAATGCTCCAGGCGGTGGCGCGTATTTTGCGCGACCGTCAGTCGGTCAGCAGCGCGCCTGCCGAACAGCGTCCCGCCAGCAAAGCTGCCGACAAGCCAGGGGTTGATAACAGCAATGGCGAAATCGGCATCATCGGTTCGTGCCCGCCCATGCAGGATCTGTACAGCAAGATCCGCAAAGTCGCGCCGACTGACTCCAATGTATTGATCCAAGGCGAATCAGGCACCGGTAAAGAACTGGTGGCCCGCGCCCTGCACAATCTGTCCAAGCGCGCCAAGGCGCCGATGATTTCGGTGAACTGCGCGGCCATCCCTGAATCCCTGATCGAGTCCGAACTGTTCGGTCACGAGAAAGGCGCGTTCACCGGCGCCAGCGCCGGGCGTGCGGGCCTGGTGGAAGCGGCGGACGGTGGCACCTTGTTCCTCGATGAAATCGGCGAACTGCCATTGGAAGCCCAGGCGCGTTTGCTGCGCGTGCTGCAGGAAGGTGAGATTCGCCGTGTCGGTTCGGTGCAATCGCAAAAGGTCGACGTGCGCCTGATTGCGGCCACCCACCGTGACCTGAAAAGCCTGGCCAAGATCGGGCAGTTCCGTGAAGACCTGTATTACCGCCTGCACGTGATCGCCCTCAAGCTGCCGGCCCTGCGTGAACGCGGCGCCGACGTCAACGAGATCGCCAGCGCGTTCCTGCTGCGCCAGAGCGCACGCATCAACCGTACCGACCTGAAGTTTGCGCCGGATGCCGAGCAGGCGATTCGGCATTACTCGTGGCCGGGTAACGTGCGGGAACTGGAAAATGCGGTCGAGCGCGCGGTAATTCTGTCGGAAAGCCCGGAGATTTCCGCCGAGCTGCTGGGCATCGATATCGAACTGAGCGACTTGGACGACGACGACTTCATCGGCCTGGCCCCACAACAGGGCGGCGGTAGCAATACCAGCCATGAGCCGACGGAAGATTTGTCGCTGGAAGATTACTTCCAGCATTTTGTCCTTGAGCATCAGGACCATATGACCGAGACCGAGCTGGCACGCAAACTGGGCGTGAGCCGCAAGTGCCTGTGGGAACGCCGCCAGCGCCTGGGCATTCCACGGCGCAAGACCGGTGTGGCCAGCGAGAGTTGAGGGTGCGCCCCCACAGGTAACACCCACAGATGTGAAAAAACTGTTACCGCGGATATTTCGCGTAACAAAAGCCGGGGCTTACGGTAACGAAGCCCCGGCTTTTTTTGGTCCATCAAACACCCGAAAGCACCTCAACACCCCGGATTTGCTGGACGGCGCAAAAGTTGGCACGCACCCTGCTATATGCTTAGTACAAAAACAATAACAAGCTTAGTACAAGACAATAAAAATAAGACGAATCGACTCACGCATAACAAAAACAACACGGCGGAGGCGCAGCTAACTGATTCTTTTGGAGAGGCGTTGCATTTGGGGCTTACCCCGCAACCAGGCCGAGAACAACAAAAACTGCCCTAAGGCAGAGCCTGAACTGGTTGGATCGTAGATCAGCAACACAGCAACCAAAGCAATCCGTTTGCTCTTGACTCCCGATTGGGAGTGTCATGAAGGTGAAGCTTCATGGCGAGGGCGATCAACAAAAACAAGAAGCCCGCAACCAATAATAAAAATAGAGCACGCAACTACTTCTGGGGGAGCTTCGGCTCCCCTTGTAGTTTCTGCGAATTGGCCTTCCAGCAACCTCTTGAAGCTTTTGGCTTGGGGCTTGCAGCTTGTTCCTACACCATCCCCTGACTAAATGCTAGAATCCCCGCCCATCATGCGGTCATTCTTCGTTATGGCCGAACATTCCTTCAAACAGTGCATCCCATGCTGAAGAAGTTGTTCCAGTCATTCCGTTCTCCCTTGCGTCGTACGCAACACATTCGCAGCACGCCTGAAGTGCTTAACAGCAATCAGCATTCATTGCAGCGCGCTCAATTCAGCCGTTATGCGGTGAACATCGTCGAACGTTTGCAGAACGCCGGCTACCAGGCTTATCTGGTGGGTGGCTGCGTACGTGACATGCTGCTCAATATCACGCCGAAAGACTTCGACGTCGCCACCAGCGCCACGCCTGAGCAAGTGCGTGCCGAATTCCGCAATGCGCGGATCATCGGCCGGCGCTTTAAGCTGGTGCATATCCACTTCGGTCGCGAAATCATCGAAGTGGCGACGTTCCGTGCAGGCCACCCGCAAAACGATGAAGAGGAAGACACCAATCAATCTTCCCGCAACGAAAGCGGGCGCATCTTGCGCGACAACGTCTATGGCACCCTGGAAGAAGACGCGCAGCGACGCGACTTCACCATCAACGCCCTGTATTACGACCCGGTCAGCGAGCGCATCCTCGATTACGCCAATGGCGTACACGATATTCGTAATAACCTGATCCGCCTGATCGGCGACCCGGTACAACGCTACCAGGAAGACCCGGTGCGCATGCTGCGGGCCGTGCGTTTCGCCGCCAAGCTGAACTTCGGCATCGAGAAGCACACCGCCGCGCCGATTCGCGAACTGGCACCGATGCTGCGGGAGATTCCCTCGGCACGCCTGTTCGAGGAAGTGCTCAAGCTGTTCCTTTCGGGCTACGCCGCCGACACCTTTGAAATGCTGGTGGACCTGCAGTTGTTCGACCCACTGTTCCCGGCCAGCGCCGAGGCTTTGGAACACAACCCGACGTACACCCACACCTTGATCAGCGAAGCGCTGATCAATACCGACCTGCGCATCAAACAGAACAAGCCGGTCACCCCGGCGTTCCTGTTTGCCGCTTTGTTGTGGCCAGCCCTGCCAAAACGCGTACTGCGCCTGCAGGATCGTGGCATGCCGCCGATTCCAGCCATGCAAGAAGCCGCGCATGAGTTGATCGTCGAGCAGTGCCAACGCATCGCCATTCCCAAACGCTTCACCCTGCCGATCCGCGAGATCTGGGACATGCAGGAGCGCCTGCCACGTCGCAGCGGCAAACGCGCCGATCTGTTGCTGGATAACCCGCGCTTCCGCGCCGGCTACGACTTCCTGCTGCTGCGCGAAAGCGCCGGCGAGCAGACCGACGGCCTGGGCGAATGGTGGACCGACTACCAGGACGCCAATGACAGCGAGCGCCGCGACATGATTCGTGACCTCGGCAGCAAAGGCGATGGCGAAGGCGCTGGCCCTAAGAAGCGCCGCCGCAGCAGCACCAAACGCAAGCGCAGTTCGGCTGACGCCTCGGGCGCTGCAGGCGAATAAACGTGGAGCGTATCTACATCGGCATGGGCAGCAATCTGGCTGCCCCGGATCAGCAATTGCGCAGCGCTATCGAAGCGCTGGCACAATTGCCAGGCACCACCGTTGCTGGCGTCTCCGCCTTTTATCAAAGTGACTCCCTGCTCCCAGGCCAACCGCGCTACACCAATGCGGTTGCTGCCTTGGACAGTAGCCTTGCGCCCCTTGAACTGCTGGATGCGCTGCAAGCCATCGAGAACGATCAAGGCCGCGAACGCCTTGAGCGTTGGGGCCCGCGCACTCTCGACCTGGACATCCTGCTGTTTGGCGATCGCCTGATCGACGAGCCGCGCCTCAAGGTGCCGCACTATCAAATGCACCTGCGGGCGTTTGTGCTGTATCCACTGGCCGAGCTAGCGCCCGCAGCGCTGCAACTGCCCAACGGTCAAATGCTCAGCGACTTGCTGGCCGCCTGCCCGTTTCTCGGCCTGGAACGCTTGCCCCAAGACTGACTGGGTCAATGTGGGAGCCTGCGCACTTAAAATCGCTTTCCCACTTGCTGAATCGCGTCAGTAACAGCGGTAACACAGCCATCGTAACAATGCGGTAACACATCCAATTGACTTCCCGTGCCCTCCTCACGACTATAGGCGTCCCGCTGCCGCCAACCCGGCGCTAAAGGGCGCAATCCAGGCCTTATAAGCACTGCTCTCAAGACAGTGCGCCTGAATAAACGAAGACTCACGCGCGTTACTCGCTGTTTCCAAGCGCCTGAACGAGGACCCTTTTCATGCCAGACATTACCCTGACCACCTTGCAGAGCCTCAAGCTCAAGGGTGAAAAAATCACCATGCTGACCTGCTATGACGCCACGTTCGCCCACGCCAGCTGCCAGGCCGGGGTTGAAGTGTTGCTGGTGGGCGACTCCCTGGGCATGGTTCTTCAAGGGAATGACAGCACCCTGCCCGTCACCACCGATGAATTGGCCTACCACACGGCCAGCGTCAAGCGCGGCAACGACGGCGCGTTTATCATCGCCGACCTGCCGTTCATGGGTTACGCGACGCTCGAACAGACTTTCCAGAATGCCGGCAAGTTGATGCAAGCCGGTGCGCACATGATCAAAGTTGAAGGCGCGGTGTGGCTTGCCGAATCGATACGCCTACTGGCGGAACGTGGTGTGCCGGTGTGCGCACACATGGGCCTGACGCCACAGTCGGTGAACCTCCTCGGCGGCTACAAGGTACAGGGCCGCAATGAGGCGCAGGCACGGCAGATGCGTGCCGATGCAATCGCCCTGGAACAAGCAGGCGCTGCAATGATCCTGCTCGAGTGCGTGCCGAGCGAACTGGCCGCCGAAATCACCCAGGCCGTCAAAGTGCCAGTCATCGGTATCGGCGCGGGTTCCGCAACCGATGGCCAGGTGCTGGTGTTACACGACATGCTCGGCCTGTCGATCACCGGCCGCGTGCCAAAATTCGTTAAGAATTTCATGATTGGCCAGGCCAGCATCCACGACGCATTGAGCGCCTATGTTGCTGAAGTCAAAGGCGTAACGTTCCCTGGCGCCGAACACGGATTCTCTGCATGAACACCGTAAAAACCGTACGCGAATTGCGTGCTGCCGTGACTCACGCCCGCAGCGCCGGCAAGCGCATAGGCTTTGTGCCGACCATGGGTAACTTGCACAGCGGTCACGCCACACTGGTGACCAAGGCAGCCCAGCAGGCGGACTTCGTCGTCGCCAGCATCTTCGTCAACCCGCTGCAATTCGGCGCCGGTGAAGACCTGGACAAATACCCGCGCACCTTGGCTGCCGACCAGGAAAAGCTGCTGCAAGCCGGTTGCAGTCTATTGTTCGCACCTACTGTCGAAGAAATGTACCCCGGGGGCATGACCGGCCAAACTCGCGTCAGCGTGCCGCAACTGTCCGAAGGCCTGTGCGGCGCCAGCCGCCCGGGGCATTTCGAAGGTGTGGCAACGGTGGTCAGCAAACTGTTCAACATGGTCCAGCCGGACACGGCCGTGTTTGGCCAGAAGGATTACCAGCAACTGGCCGTGATCCGCGCCATGGTCCATGACCTGAATATGCCGATCCAGATCATCGGCGAACCCACCGTGCGCGCCGACGACGGCCTTGCGCTGTCGTCACGCAACGGCTACCTCACCGACGAGCAACGCGCTATTGCGCCGGTGCTGTACCGCTGCCTCAGCCAGATCGCTGCTGCGATCAAAGCCGGTGACCACGACTTCGCGACGTTGCGCGCCGAACAGGTCCAGCAAATCGAAGCCGCCGGGTTGCGCCTGGACTACCTCGAAGTACGCCAGGGTGTGCATCTGCGCCCGGCCACTGCCGAGGATCGGGATATCGTCATTCTGGTAGCCGCCTACCTGGGCGCCACTCGCCTCATCGACAACCTGCATCTGACCCTCGACTGACCCCTTGCAGTTGCCCTTCTCGCTGCGTCAATAAAAAGTGCCGGTGCAAAAAAGTACCGGCATAAGCGCAGACAAAACCAAGACATATCGACACGCTAGGTTTAATGTAATTGCCCTGCGCTATGGTTAGCGCTGTCCCGAACCCATTCCTTGATGAAAGACTGGACGTTCCGGGCTCAGAAGTGTCCTAAAGGCAGTCCCCGTAATAAAAGGAAACCCGCAGCGATGGCGTACTACCGCACTCCTCATGACGTTACCGCTCTGCCCGCCTGGCAAGCGCTCAATCAACACCGCCAAGCCATGCAGGATTTCAGCATGCGCGAAGCGTTCAATGCCGATCCTCAGCGCTTTTCCCAGTTCACCTTGAGCAGCTGCGGACTTTTCCTCGATTACTCGAAAAATCTGATCACCAGCGAAACCCGCGACCTGCTGGTGGCCCTGGCAAAGGAAGTGAATCTCAAAGGCGCGATCGATGCGCTGTACGCAGGCGAGCCAGTCAACTCCTCCGAAGGCCGCCCTGCCCTGCACACCGCCTTGCGCCGCCCGGTGGGTGACAAGCTGTCGGTCAACGGCGTGAACATCATGC
Organism: Pseudomonas sp. EA_65y_Pfl1_P113; assembly: GCF_963970525.1. Taxonomy (NCBI): domain Bacteria; kingdom Pseudomonadati; phylum Pseudomonadota; class Gammaproteobacteria; order Pseudomonadales; family Pseudomonadaceae; genus Pseudomonas; species Pseudomonas sp. EA_65y_Pfl1_P113. Next base: position 48,754 of record NZ_CAXAQM010000025.1, on the reverse strand, counting down.
CGGACGTGCACAAGGTGCTGAACCAGATCACTGACCTGGTCGGCCGCATCCACGACGGTTTGTGGCGTGGCTACACCGAGAAGCCGATCACCGACGTAGTGAACATCGGTATCGGCGGCTCGTTCCTCGGCCCGGAGCTGGTTTCCGAGGCGCTGTTGTCCTACGCGCATAAAGGCGTGCGCTGCCATTACCTGGCAAACATTGACGGCAGCGAGTTCCACGAGCTGACCATGAAGCTGCGCGCCGAGACCACCCTGTTTATCGTCTCGTCGAAATCCTTCAACACCCTGGAAACCCTGAAAAACGCCCAGGCCGCCCGCGCCTGGTACCTGGCCCAGGGTGGCTCGGAAGCCGAGCTGTATCGCCACTTCATCGCCGTGTCGAGCAACAACGCGGCCGCCGTGGCTTTCGGTATCCGCGAAGAAAACATCTTCCCGATGTGGGACTGGGTCGGCGGCCGTTACTCGCTGTGGTCAGCCATCGGTTTGCCCATCGCCTTGGCCATCGGCATGTCCAACTTCAAGGAACTGCTGTCCGGTGCCTACACCATGGACCAGCATTTCCAGAACGCGCCATTCGAAGCCAACATGCCGGTGCTGCTGGGCTTACTGGGCGTGTGGTATGGCAACTTCTGGGGTGCGCAAAGCCATGCGATCCTGCCGTACGACCACTACCTGCGTAACATCACCAAACACTTGCAGCAGTTGGACATGGAATCCAACGGCAAAAGCGTGCGGCAGGACGGCACGCCAGTGTCTACCGATACCGGCCCGGTGATCTGGGGCGGCGTGGGCTGCAACGGTCAGCATGCTTACCACCAGTTGCTGCACCAAGGGACCCAACTGATCCCGGCCGACTTCATCGTGCCAATCGTCAGCTTCAATCCGGTGTCCGACCACCATCAGTGGCTGTATGCCAACTGCTTGTCCCAGAGCCAGGCGCTGATGCTCGGCAAGACCCGCAGCGAAGCCGAAGCCGAGTTGCGCGACAAGGGCATCTCGGAAGAAGAAGTGCAGAAGCTTGCCCCGCACAAGGTGATCCCGGGCAACCGTCCGAGCAACACCCTTGTGGTCGAGCGTATCAGCCCGCGTCGCTTGGGCGCGCTGGTTGCCATGTATGAACACAAAGTGTTCGTGCAGAGCGTGATCTGGGGTATCAACGCCTTCGACCAATGGGGCGTGGAACTTGGCAAAGAGCTGGGCAAGGGCGTCTACAACCGCCTGACCGGTGCCGAGGAAACCCTGGCTGACGATGCGTCGACTCAGGGCCTGATCAACTACTTCCGTGGTCGTCACCGCGGCTGATTCAGGTATTGCAGGGCCAACGTCCGTTTGGAGGTTGGCCTTGAACCCTCCCCCTGCAGGGTGCATCTTTATGACTTGTGGCTAAAACAAGAATAAGGATCGCTCATGTTCGATATCAGCACGTTCCCCACCGCCGATGCCGTCCGCCGGGCTGCGCAACTCAGTCAAGAGGACTATCAACGCCTCTATCGCCAATCCATCGATCATCCGGACACGTTCTGGGCTGAACAGGCCAAAGGCTTTCTCGACTGGATAACCCCTTGGCACACCGTTCAAACCTCAGACATCAAGACCGGTGCTGCGCAGTGGTTCGCCGGCGGCCAATTGAACGTCAGCTACAACTGCATCGACCGCCACCTGGCGCAACGCGCCGATCAGCCGGCCTTCATCTGGGAAGGCGATGATCCGAAAAATTCTTCCAAAATCACGTACCGCCAACTGCACCAGAACGTCAGCCGCCTGGCCAATGTGCTGAAAAGCCGCGGCGTGAAGAAAGGCGACCGGGTGTGCATCTACATGCCGATGATCCCGGAAGCAGCCTACGCCATGCTCGCCTGCACGCGGATTGGCGCGGTGCATTCCGTGGTGTTTGGTGGCTTCTCGCCGGACGCCCTGCGCGACCGTATTCTCGACGCAGACTGCCGCACCGTGATCACCGCTGACGAAGGCGTGCGCGGCGGTAAGCCAGTGGCGCTGAAACAGAATGTCGACAAAGCCCTGACCAACTGCCCGAACGTCAGTACGGTGCTGGTGGTGGAACGCACGCGTGCGACCGTTAACTGGACCGAAGGCCGCGACCTCAAGTATCAACAGGCTCTGGATGCCGCAAGCGACGACTGCCCGCCAGAGCCGATGGACGCCGAAGACCCGCTGTTCATCCTCTACACCTCCGGCAGCACCGGTAAACCCAAGGGCGTCCTGCACACCACGGGCGGTTACCTGCTGCAAGCGGCGATGACCTTCAAATACGTGCTCGACTACCGCGACGGCGAAGTGTTCTGGTGCACAGCCGATGTGGGCTGGGTCACCGGCCACAGTTACATCGTGTACGGCCCGCTGGCCAATGGCGCGACCTCGCTGATGTTCGAAGGCGTACCAAGCTACCCGGACAGCTCGCGCTTCTGGCAGGTCATCGACAAGCACAAGGTCAACATCTTCTACACCGCGCCCACTGCCTTGCGCGCGTTGATGCGCGAAGGCCACGGCCCGCTGGAGAACACGTCCCGCGCCAGCCTGCGCTTGCTGGGCAGCGTCGGCGAACCGATCAACCCGGAAGCCTGGGACTGGTACTTCAACGCGGTGGGCGAACAGCGCTGCCCGATTGTGGATACCTGGTGGCAGACCGAAACCGGCGGCATCATGCTCAGCCCACTGGTCAGCGCCCAGCGGATCAAGCCCGGTTGCGCGACCCAGCCAATGTTCGGTGTACAGCCGGTATTACTGAATGAACAAGGTAAGGAACTCAGTGGCGCCGGCAGCGGCGTGCTGGCGATCAAAGCCAGCTGGCCCGGGCAGATCCGCAGTGTGTACGGCGATCCGCAGCGCATGATCGACACCTATTTCAAACCCTACCCCGGTTACTACTTCACCGGCGACGGCGCGCGACGCGACGAAGACGGCGATTATTGGATCACTGGGCGCATCGACGATGTGATCAACGTGTCCGGCCACCGCATCGGCACCGCCGAGGTGGAGAGCGCGCTGGTCCTGCATGACTTGGTGGCCGAAGCCGCCGTAGTGGGTTACCCCCACGACGTCAAAGGCCAGGGCGTCTATGCGTTTGTCACGCCCATGAATGGGGTGGAACCCGACGACGCGCTGAAAGAGCACCTGCTGGCGTTGGTCAGCAAGGAAATCGGCAGCTTTGCCAAGCCGGAGCTGATCCAATGGGCCCCGGCCTTGCCGAAAACCCGTTCCGGCAAGATCATGCGCAGGATTTTGCGCAAGATCGCCTGCAACGAACTCGACAGCCTCGGTGATACCTCGACCCTGGCCGACCCGAGCGTCGTAGAGAGTTTGATCGACAAACGCCTGAACCGATAGGAAGCCCCGAGTCGCCATGGAATTTATCCGCAGCCGTATCGAAAACCAGCTGATGAGCCTGACCGGCTTGTCGCTGGGCCAGTTGGACCTGGAAAACCCCAAGGGCGACCCAGGTCTGTTCGGGCCCGACTCGGTGAGTTGGCAAGTACATGGCGATTTCAGCAGTATGCTTATCGGCGGCATCAGTGCCTTGATGCTGCAAGCTTTGCACCCACTGGCCCTGGCGGGTGTGTGGGACCATTCTAATTTTCGCCAGGACATGCTCGGGCGGTTGCGGCGTACCTCGCAGTTCATCTCGGGCACCACCTTTGGCGCGCGAAAAGATGCCGAATGGCTGATCGAGAAAGTCCGCACCATTCACCTGCAGGTGGTCGGCCATGCGCCGGACGGGCGACCTTATGCGGCCAGCGACCCGGAGCTGCTGACTTGGGTGCATGTCGCGGAGGTCAGTAACTTCTTGGCCGCCCACCTTCGCTACCGCAACCCGCACCTTTCAGGTCGAGACCAGGACCGTTACTACAGTGAAATTGCCTTGGTGGCCGAGCGTCTGGGCGCGCAGGGTGTTCCGCATTCCCGGCAGGAAGTGTCGGATTATCTGGCACGCATACGTCCGCAGTTGCTGTGCGATGACCGCAGCCGGGAAGTGTTGCGCCTGCTGCTGAATGCGCCCTCCCCCAGTGCCCTTGCCAAGCCCTTTGGCGCCTTGATGATGCGAGCCGGGATCGACCTGCTGCCTGACTGGGCCAGCGCCATGCTCGGTCAGCGCCAGAGTCCGCTGCAACGCCAGATGATCCGTGCCGGGGTCAAACGCAGTGCGCCGATGCTGCGTTGGGCGATGCGCAATGGTTCGGTGCAACGGGCCCATCGGCGGATGGGGTTGATGTAGGCGACGGCGCATAACTGTTAAACTTCGCGCCCTCATTTCCCCAGCAAGGCGCGCTCCATGTCTTCCTTGAATCAGGCGCTGCGCGCCGCCCTCGATCATCGCCAAGACCTGATCAGCGAACTGCACGCCCAAGACACCGACTGCTACCGGCTGTTCCACGGCAGCCAGGAAGGCGCTGGCGGCCTGACCATCGACCGCTACGGCCCTCAACTGCTGGTGCAGAGCTTTCACCAGTCCCTGGAAACGGCAGACCTGCTGGACCTGCATCAACAGATCAACCAGTACTTGGGCCTGGAATTGCTACTGGTCTACAACGACCGTTCCCGTGGCAATTCGCGCGTTGACCGCGAAGACACGGTGTATCGTGCCGAACCTGCTGCACTGGAAGACCTGGTGGGTCACGAGTGGGGGCTCAATTACCGCGTACGCGGGCGGCATGCTGGGCAGGATCCACTGCTGTTCCTCGACCTGCGCAACACCCGGGGCTGGGTCAAGGAGCACAGCGCCGGTAAAAGCGTGCTGAACCTGTTCGCCTATACCTGCGGCGTCGGCCTGAGCGCGGCCGCCGGTGGTGCCCGCGAGGTATGTAACCTGGACTTCGCCGAGGGCAACCTCGCAGTCGGGCGCGAAAATAGCCTGCTGAACCCACAATTGCCGACCCTGCAATTCGTGCAATCCGACTACTTCCCGGCGATCCGCCAACTGGCGGGCCTGCCGATCACCCAGCGTCGCGGGCAGAAACTGCCAAGCTATCCGCGCCTGGAGCAACGTCAATACGACTTGGTATTGCTGGACCCTCCGGCCTGGGCCAAGAGCGCGTTCGGCACCGTCGACCTGCTGCGCGACTATCAAAGCCTGCTCAAACCCGCGTTGCTTGCCACCGCTGACAACGGCGTGCTGATCTGCTGCAACAACCTGGCAAAGGTCAGCATGGAGGATTGGCGCGAACAGGTGCTGCGTTGTGCGCAAAAGGCCGGGCGCCCGGTGCGCGACTGGACAATCATGACGCCCGGTGCGGACTTTCCCTCACAGGATCAACAGCCCCCGCTGAAAACCCTGATACTCCAACTGTAAGGCGTTTCCCAAAGGCCCCGCGCTTCGGAACCGAAAACCCGTGCCATACTCCAAGGCACTCTTGTTTGATATAGATGGCGCCGCCCCATGCCCAAAGGATTGATTCGCGCCGCTGGCGCTTTGTTGACCGCCCTTGCCCTTTACAGCTTGCTGGGCTTTTTGATTCTCCCAGGTATCGCGCTTCGCATTGCCAACCAGCAACTGGCCAATTACGCGACGGTGCCAGCGCGGATCGAGCGAATAGAGCTCAACCCGTTCAGCCTGGAAGTGACGGCATGGGGGCTCAAAATAGGCGAGCCTGGCAATGAACAAGTGGGTTTCGAACGCCTCTACGCCAACCTGCAAATCGACAGTCTATGGACCCGAGCCCTGCACCTGGCTGATGTGCAATTGGACAAGCCCAAGACCGAGTTGCTGTTCGACAAGTCCGGCAAGTTGAATCTGGCGCAGTTGTTCAAGCTGCCCGCCAGCGAGCCCGCCCCCGCCGATCCGAATGCCAAGCCTTTCCCGTTACGTGTCGATGGCATCAAACTGTCGAGCGGCTATGTGCATTTTCAAGACTTGCGCCCCAGCGAACCTATCGAATTTCTATACGACTCACTCGACTTCGAGCTGAAAAACCTCAGCACCCTGCCTGAAGATAATGCCGACATGACGCTGGTCGCGGCGGGGCCTGACGGTGGGAGAATCGATTGGAAAGGTAATTTCAGCCTGGTGCCGATTACCTCCGAAGGTACGCTGAAGGTCACCGATGGCAAGATGAAAGCCTGGTGGCCCTATGTACGTGATGCGTTGCCCCTGGTGCTGGAAGACGGTGTGCTCAACTTCAGCACCGAATACACGTTCAGCCTGGCCAAAGAGACAGAACTGAACCTGACCAACACCGCCGCCAGCATCGCGCCATTTGCCATCAAAGCACCGGACGGACGGCCGTTGGTGCGCCTGGAGCGCTTGGACGTCAGCGAGACCACGGTGGACCTGGCCAAGCAGCAGGTAATTGTCGGTAAGATCCGCAGCAACAAGCTGGAAACCTGGGCGGCCCTTGAGGCCGATGGGCAACTGGACTGGCAGAAACTGTTCGCCAGTCAACCCAGTAAACCCGCCAAGGCGCCGGAGCCTGTCAGCGCTCCGGCCACTGCCGACTCGCCAAAAGCCGAACCTGCGGCGCCGAGCAAACCGTGGCAGGTCCTGCTCAAGGATGTGCAACTACGCAACTATCAAGTGCACCTGGCCGACCGTCAGGCCAAGCCGGCGGTTGCGCTGGAACTGGGCCCGTTGAACGTCGATGTGCAGAACTTCGATAGCCTCAACCAGAACCCGTTCACCTTGAAGCTCGACACGGGGCTGGGCAAGCAAGGCAAAATCCAGGCGACCGGAGAGGTCAACCTCAACCCAGTCAGCGCCAAGCTGAAGGTAAATACCCAAGACATCGACCTGCGGGTCGCCCAGTCCTACATCAGTCCGTTCATTCGCCTGGAACTGCGTAGCGGCATGCTCGGCAGCAATCTTGATGTGAACCTGAAAGGCACCGACCCTCTGAAGTTGCAGGTCACCGGTCGGGCGCAGGTCGACCAGTTGCACACCCTGGACACCCTCAAAACGCGCGATTTCCTCAAATGGCAGCGCCTGGTACTCGAAGGCGTGAACTATCAGCACGGCGACAGCCTGTCGATCGACAAGGTCAACCTGCTGCAACCGTATGCGCGCTTCATGATCAATGATGACCGCACCACCAACATCGACGACCTGCTGATTCCACAGCCGGCCGACAGTGGTACTAAGTCAGCAGCCAAACCGGCCAGCAAAGATAAGCCCCTGGGCATTCGTATCGGCCAGATTGCGATCAACGACGGCTCCGCCAACTTTGCCGACTTCAGCCTCACACCTAATTTCGCCACTGCGATTCAACAACTCAACGGAAAAATCGGCACTATCGACAGCCGCCAGGCCAAACCGGCCAGCGTCGACATCAAGGGTAAGGTAGACCGTTACGCGCCCGTCACCATCAAAGGCAGCGTGAATCCGTTTGATCCAATGGCGGCGCTGGACATCGCCACCAGCTTCAAGCGCGTCGAACTGACTAACCTGACGCCCTACTCCGGCAAGTTCGCCGGCTTCCGTATCCGCAAGGGCCGACTCAACCTTGACCTGCACTACGTGATCACCAAGGGCCAATTGAAGGCCGAAAACAAAGTGGTCGTCGAACAATTGCAACTGGGCGAGAAGGTCGACAGCACTGATGCGGTGGACTTGCCGATTCGCCTGGCGATTGCGCTACTCAAAGACACTAACGGCAAAATCACCATCGAGTTGCCAGTAACGGGCGATTTGAACAATCCCCAATTCAGCGTAATGCCGATCGTTTGGCAGACCCTGCGCAATCTCGTGGTCCGCGCGGCGACGGCGCCCTTCACGTTCATCGGTGGGCTGGTGACCGGTGGGGGCTCGGAAGACCTCGGTAATGTCTCGTTCGGACCGGGTTCCAGCGAGCTGAACAAAGACGCCGAGGGCGCCTTGAACACGCTGGCCAAGGCGCTTAAAGAGCGCCCTGCGCTGCGCCTGGAAATCGAAGGCACGGCCGCTGCCAGCAGCGACGGGCCGTTCCTCGCCGCGCAGCGCCTGGAACGCGAATACCAATACAACTACTACAAGATGCTGCAACGCCGTGGTGACAAGGTTCCGGCCCAGGCTTCCTTGCTGGAAGTACCGGAAAGTGAAAAAGCACCGTTGCTGGAAGGCATCTACCGCACCCGTCTGAAACAGCAGCCGCCGGCGGAGTGGAAAGACCTCAGCCGCGATGAACGTACCGCCAAGCTGAAGGACGGCGTTATCAAATTCTGGAGTGGCAGTGATGTGTTGCTGCGCCAGTTGGGCCAAGACCGCGCAAGCACTATCAAGGATTACCTGGTAGACAAAGGACAGTTGGAAGATGACCGGGTGTACTTCATCGATGCCAACCTCGGGCAGGCAGAGAAGGATGGTCGAGTGGTGACACCGATGCATCTGGATGCTGAGTAACCCGACCTCTACGCACACCTGAATGGGGAAGCGGGCTTGCTCGCTCCCACATTTTATCTTCATAAGCCTACAAAACGTATTCCGAGCCAGAATAGAACAGGCCCCGACACAAGTGCCGGGGCCTGTAATGACCACATCCGTGTGGTCGGTCGCATGAACTGGTGGAGGTGCGTTGAGTGTATATCTAGCTCACTCGCCGCCGCCGACGTTTAGTTCAGGCGAACTCTGGAGCGTTACTCTGCTTTCAGGCCATCAGCCGATACAGCTTTAACGCCTTTGATTTTTTTGGTGATTGCCACGGCAGTGGACTTCTGCGATTCAGTCACGGCAGTAGAGGACGACAGGGAAACCACGCCTTTGTTGGTTTCGACTTTGATGTCGGTGCCAGGAATGCCTTTCTCGGTTACCAAGTCAGCTTTCACTTTGGTGGTGATCCAAGTATCCGAGGTAGCGCCTTTGGCGTCAGCAGCAGCGGCCTTGGTTTTGTCCATGTTATCGGCTTTAGTTGCACCGCCAGCCATCAGGCCATCAGCAGAAACCGCAGTCACACCTTTGATTTTCTTGGTGATCGCCACAGCAGTAGCTTTCTGAGCGTCCGAGACAGCGACTTCGGAAGACAGGGAAACCACGCCTTTGTTGGTTTCAACCTCGATGTCCGAGCCCGGGATGCCTTTTTCAGTCAGCAGGTCAGCTTTGACTTTGGTAGTGATCCAAGTGTCCGAGGTGGCTTCTTTAGCCTTGGTCACTTCACCAGCAGCCAGGGTCATTGGCGCTTGGGAAGTCTGGGCAAAGGCCACGTTAGCACCCATGGCAAGGGTCAGAGCGGTAGCAGTAGCGAGAGCGAACTTCTTCATACGAGTAACTCCTGTTTTATTAAAAGACTGCAGTGTGTGAACCTTGATGCTGCAGCGCTAACAGGGTTGTTGCAGGCACTGTGCCAACTCACTCTCACAAAATAAATCCTTATAAATCAATAGCTTAATAAAATCTTCTTTCTTCGAAATCGTGCAACTTGCATGAAGAGGAACTTGCCTGCATGCAAGTTGCGGGTTTTAGGTATAACTAAGCGACTGATTTCTAGAGATTTTCTTATAGGCATAAAAAAAGGACTCCGAAGAGTCCTTTTTTTCAGCCTACAGCGGCGGGTAATTAAACGCCCGAAGCCTTGGCTGCTGCTACGTCCTTGATGGAGAGCTTGATACGGCCGCGGTTGTCCACGTCCAGTACCAGTACTTCCACTTCCTGGCCTTCTTTCAGAATGTCGGTCACTTTCTCAACGCGAGCGTCGCTCAGCATGGAGATGTGAACCAGACCGTCTTTGCCCGGCAGGATGTTGACGAATGCGCCGAAGTCGACGATGCGCTCAACCTTACCGACGTAGATCTTGCCGATCTCGGCTTCCGCGGTGATGCCCAGAACGCGCTGACGCGCCGCTTCTGCAGCTTCCTTGGTTTCGCCGAAGATCTTGATCGAGCCGTCGTCTTCGATGTCGATCGAAGCCTTGGTCTCTTCGCAGATCGCACGAATGGTCGCGCCACCTTTACCGATAACATCACGGATTTTGTCGGTGTCGATTTTCATCGCGATCATGGTCGGAGCATTTTCCGACAGTTCGGTACGGGAATGACCAATGATCTGGTTCATCTGGCCGAGGATGTTCAGGCGCGCTTCCAGGGCTTGGCCCAGAGCGATTTCCATGATTTCTTCGGTGATGCCCTTGATCTTGATGTCCATCTGCAGCGCGGTAACACCTTTGGCGGTACCGGCCACTTTGAAGTCCATGTCGCCCAGGTGGTCTTCGTCACCCAGGATGTCGGTCAGGATGGCGAACTTCTCGCCTTCTTTAACCAGGCCCATGGCGATACCGGCAACCGGTGCCTTCATCGGCACACCAGCGTCCATCAGCGCCAAGGAAGCACCGCAGACCGAAGCCATGGAGCTGGAACCGTTGGACTCAGTGATTTCCGACACAACACGGATGGTGTACGGGAACACGTCAGCAGCCGGCAGCATGGCGGCGATCGAACGACGCGCCAGACGACCGTGACCGATTTCGCGACGACCAGCGCCGCCCATGCGACCACACTCACCCACCGAGAACGGAGGGAAGTTGTAGTGCAGCATGAATGGGTCTTTTTTCTCGCCTTCCAGGGTGTCCAGCAGTTGTGCGTCACGGGCGGTGCCCAGTGTTGCAACGACCAAAGCCTGGGTTTCACCACGGGTGAACAGGGCCGAACCGTGAGTCTTCGGCAGAACGCCGACTTCGATGTTCAGCGGACGTACAGTGCGGGTGTCGCGACCGTCGATACGTGGCTTGCCGTTAACGATGTTTTCGCGAACGGTGCGGTATTCGATTTCACCGAAAGCAGCTTTGACTTCGCTGGAAGAAGGCTGGCCTTCTTCACCGGACAGCTTGGCAACAACCTGATCCTTCAACTCACCCAGACGAGCGTAACGGTCGGCCTTGACGGTAATGGCGTAGGCCTGGGAGATCGCGTCGCCGAATTCGGCACGGATAGCGCCCAGCAGTGCGGTGGCTTCAGGCTGTGGAGCCCAAGTCCAGGTTGGTTTGGCAGCTTCGGCAGCCAATTCTTTAACAGCGTTGATCACAACCTGGAACTCGTCGTGAGCAAACAGCACGGCGCCCAGCATCTGGTCTTCGGTCAGCTCTTTGGCTTCCGATTCAACCATCAACACGGCTTCCGAGGTACCGGCTACGACCATGTCCAGGCTCGAAGCTTTCTGTTGCTCGTAAGTCGGGTTCAGCAGGTAACCGGTGCTTTCGTGGAAGGCAACGCGGGCAGCGCCGATCGGGCCATCGAAAGGAATACCGGAAATAGCCAGGGCAGCCGAGGTACCGATCATCGCAGCGATGTCCGGATCGGTCTTCTTGCTGGTGGAAACGACGGTGCAGACAACCTGCACTTCGTTCATGAAGCCTTCTGGGAACAGCGGACGGATCGGACGGTCGATCAGTCGGGAAGTCAGGGTTTCTTTCTCGGAAGGACGGCCTTCACGCTTGAAGAAACCGCCAGGGATCTTACCGGCAGCGTAAGTCTTTTCCTGGTAGTGAACGGAAAGAGGGAAGAAGCCTTTGCTCGGGTCAGCGGTCTTGGCGCCAACAACGGTCACCAGAACGGTAACGTCGTCGTCAACGGTAACCAGCACTGCGCCGGAGGCTTGACGGGCGATACGGCCTGTCTCGAGAGTAACGGTCGACTGACCGAACTGGAATTTTTTGATAACCGGGTTCACGGTGTCCTACCTTCTTTGTGGCTCTTGGGGAACTTGTCTTCTTGCGAAATTCTTGGGCAATGTCGGGAATCGGCCCGACCCTCGTCCAGGGTAAAACGTGTATCCAGATAAAACTTGAGGCTGGGAGCCTGCCATGGGCCAGCGGGAATCCCACTGACACACGGCAGACAACCAACCTCTAGCGCAATCGCTTATTAGCGACGCAGACCCAGGCGACCGATCAGAGCCTGATAGCGACCCAGATCCTTGCCTTTCAGGTAGTCCAGCAGCTTACGGCGCTGGTTTACCATGCGGATCAGACCACGACGGGAGTGGTGGTCTTTACCGTTGGCCTTGAAGTGACCTTGCAGCTTGTTGATGTTGTGGGTCAGCAGTGCAACTTGCACTTCTGGCGAACCAGTGTCACCAACAGCTTGCTGATAGTCAGCTACGATTTGTGCTTTTTCTTGAACGTCGAGAGCCATGAGGCAATCCTTTTTTCAGGAAACCACCCAAAGGGCAGTTTCAACAGGCCAGGGATAAATCCCTGTATCTAAAAATGAGTGTTGACCGTGCCTGTTAACAGCCACACTCGTTCCAGTTTGCGTAAAAGCTACTGCGCTTTTACCACAAACTGGTTCCGGTCATTCTGACCGAATCAGTCGACGCGGCGCGATGCGCCCGTCTTCGCTCACTTCACCGATACCGATAAAGCGACCGTTATGATCCTGTACCCGCACCATACCGAACTTCGGAGCATCCGGGGCACGCACCGGTTGGCCGTTGAGCCAGTAGAACGCGCTGTGCTCCGAGAAGTGCAACAACGGCCAATCCAGCAAGCCGCTGTCTGAAGGCATCAGGAAGCGATCAACCGCTTCGTTGCCACCTTCGGCATGTACCGCTTCCAACTCTTCCAGCGTGACCGTCTGGGCCAGGCTGAAAGGACCGGCCTGGGTGCGTCGCAGTTCTGCAACGTACGCACCGCAACCGAGCTTTTCACCAATATCTTCCACCAGAGTACGGATATAGGTGCCTTTGCTGCAGTCAACGGCCAAGCGGGCGGTGTCGCCTTCACAGGCGAGCAATTCCAAGCGCGCAATAGTAACAGAACGCGGTTCGCGCTCCACTACTTCGCCCGCACGTGCCAGCTTGTAAAGAGGCTGCCCATCGCGCTTGAGCGCCGAGTACATCGGCGGTATCTGACTGATTTTCCCACGAAAACCGGGTAAAGCAGCTTCGATATCAGCACGACCAACGGTCACGTCGCGAACCTGCAAAACATCACCTTCGGCGTCGGCCGTGGTAGTGGTCTTGCCCAGTTGCATCAGGGTTTCATAACCCTTGTCGGAATCGAGCAGGTATTGCGAGAACTTGGTCGCCTCGCCAAAGCACAGCGGCAACACGCCAGTGGCCAAGGGGTCGAGGCTGCCGGTGTGCCCGGCCTTCTCGGCATTGAGCAGCCAGCGGACCTTCTGCAACGCGGCATTGGAGGTAAAGCCAATGGGTTTGTCGAGCAGAATGATGCCGCTGACGTTGCGACGTATACGTTTGACCTGAGCCACCGCTTACTCCTTGGCGTCTTCAGGTGTGGACGGGCGCTGGCTGTCTTCAGCCACGGCGCGCTCGATCAGAGCCGACAGGTGCGCACCACGCACGACACTTTCGTCGTAGTGGAAGTGCAACTGAGGAACGCTGCGCAGCTTCATCTCACGGGCCAACTGCATGCGCAGGAAACCCGCTGCCGAGTTGAGCACCTTGATGCTTTGTGCGATTTCTTCGCTGTTGTCCTGCCCCATCACGGTGATAAAGATCTTGGCGTGACCCACGTCACGGCTCACTTCAACGGCGGTGATGGTGACCAGGCCAACGCGGGGGTCTTTGACTTCGCGACGGATCAGTTGGGCCAGCTCACGCTGCATCTGATCGCCGATACGCTGGGTACGGCTGTATTCTTTTGCCATGTCTTGTTACCTGTTACTGCCACACGGTGAAACCCGTGGGGTCTGAAAGCGGCAAACGCCCGGCCTGACAAAAGCCAGACCGGGCGTTGCGTTTAGAGTCCGGACACAGCGCGAGGCATTTGCATGCCCACACGCCGTGTGGCTCCTGAAGTGCGCGAGTTAGAGGCTGCGAGCAACCTGGACCTTCTCGTAGACTTCGATCTTGTCGCCAGGCTTAACGTCGTTGTAGCTCTTGACGCCGATACCGCATTCCATGCCGGCACGCACTTCGGAAGCGTCATCCTTGAAGCGGCGCAGGGATTCCAGCTCGCCTTCAAAGATAACGATGTCTTCACGCAGTACACGGATTGGACGGTTACGGTGCACAACACCTTCGATAACCATGCAACCGGCGATCGCGCCGAATTTCGGCGAGCGGAACACATCACGCACCTCGGCCACACCCAGGATGTTCTCCCGGACATCGCTGCCAAGCATGCCGGTAAGGGCTTTCTTGACGTCTTCGATGATGTCGTAGATGACGTTGTAGTAACGCATGTCCAGGCCTTCCTGCTCGACGATCTTGCGAGCGCCAGCATCGGCACGCACGTTGAAACCGAACAGTACAGCGTTGGAAGCCAGTGCCAGGTTGGCGTCGGATTCAGTGATACCACCGACACCGCCACCGACAACACGCACTTGCACTTCGTCGTTACCCAGGCCGTTCAAGGCGCCGTTCAACGCTTCGAGAGAACCACGGACGTCAGATTTGAGGACGATGTTGAGCGTCTTCTTCTCTGCCTGGCCCATGTTTTCGAAGATGTTTTCCAGCTTGCCGGCGTGAGCACGAGCCAGTTTGACTTCGCGGAACTTGCCTTGACGGAACAGAGCCACTTCACGGGCTTTCTTCTCGTCCGACAGCACGCTCATCTCGTCGCCAGCGTCCGGAGTACCATCAAGGCCGAGGATCTCGACAGGGATGGAAGGACCGGCTTCTTTGATTGGCTTGCCGTTCTCGTCGAGCATGGCACGTACACGGCCATAGTTCGAACCGACCAGCACCATGTCGCCTTGGCGCAGGGTACCGTCTTGAACCAGAACAGTTGCAACCGGGCCACGACCTTTGTCGAGACGCGATTCAACCACAACACCGCGACCTGGAGCCGATGGCGTTGCTTTCAGTTCGAGTACTTCGGCTTGCAGCAGGACTGCTTCGAGCAGTTCGTCTACACCAGTACCGACTTTCGCCGAGACCGAAACGAACGGCGTATCACCGCCCCACTCTTCGGAAGTCACGCCGTGAACCGACAGTTCGCTACGGATGCGATCGAGATCGGCGCCCGGCTTGTCGATTTTGTTCACTGCAACAACCAGTGGAACACCCGCAGCCTTGGCGTGCTGGACAGCTTCAATGGTCTGCGGCATCACGCCGTCGTCCGCTGCAACTACCAGGATCACGATGTCAGTCGCCTTGGCACCACGGGCACGCATTGCGGTAAACGCGGCGTGACCTGGGGTGTCGAGGAAGGTGACCATGCCGCGTTCGGTTTCAACGTGGTACGCACCGATGTGCTGGGTGATACCACCGGCTTCGCCAGCAGCTACCTTGGCACGACGGATATAGTCGAGCAGGGAAGTTTTACCATGGTCAACGTGGCCCATTACGGTCACAACTGGCGCACGGGAGAACGTCTCACCTTCAAACTTCAGGGACTCGGCCAGGGAATCTTCCAAGGCGGTGTCGCTGACCAGGGTCACTTTGTGGCCCAGTTCTTCGGCTACCAGCTGAGCAGTTTCCTGATCAAGCACCTGGTTGATGGTCGCTGGGGTGCCCAGTTTGAACATGAACTTGATGATTTCAGCAGCCTTGACCGACATCTGATTGGCGAGATCGCCAACAGAGATGGTCTCGCCGATCTGCACATCACGCACGACAGGGCCGGTTGGGCTCTGGAAACCGTGGGCGTTGCGTTTTTTCAGCTTGGCCTTGCCGCGACCACCACGACGGAAGCTATCGCTTTCTTCGTCGGTAGTACGTGGGGCAACGCGTGGCGCAGGCGCTTTCTCTTTGACCGAGGCACGATGCGGAGCATTTTTGCGCTCGCCATCACCGCCGCCGCCGCGACGATTGTTATCGTCAGCACGTGGTTTGTCCGGACGGCGAGGTTCTTCGCGCTTGCGGGCATCAGCAGCAGGTGCTGGTGCCGCGGCAACCGGAGCGGCCTCACGCACAGCTTCTACTGGCGCGCTAGGCGCGGAGACCGATTCAGTAGTCGCAGGCTGGCGACGCGCTTCTTCTTCGGTGCGACGCTTGGCTTCTTCTTCAGCCTTCTGACGAGCAGCATTTTCTACTGCGCGACGTTCTTCCAGATCGCGTTTGCGCTCGGCTTCGATTTCTTCCGGGCTGCGTTGTACGAAGACTTTCTTCTTACGTACTTCAACGCTGATGCTCTTGCTACCCGCAACACGCAGTGTGCTGGTGGTTTTGCGCTGCAATGTAATCTTGCGCGGTTCTTCCACTTTCGCCTTGTGGCTGCTCTTCAAGTGAGTCAGCAAAGACTGCTTCTCACTATCGCTCACACCTTCATCGGCGGCGGTGTGCGGCAGACCTGCCTCACGCATCTGCTGCAACAGGCGCTCTACCGGTGTTTTGACCTCATCGGCCAGTTGTTTCACCGTGACTTGCGTCATGCACTTCTCTCCTCAGGCCGCGCCTAGTTACTCGAACCAATGGGCTCGGGCGGCCATGATCAACTTGCCGGCACGATCTTCGTCAATGCCGTCGATGTCGAGCAGATCGTCAATAGACTGCTCGGCCAGGTCTTCGCGGGTAATTACGCCGCGCACCGCCAGTTCCATCGCCAAATCCTTGTCCATACCCTCAAGCGAGAGCAGGTCTTCGGCCGGATGGGCGTCTGCCAGCTTTTCCTCAGTAGCGATGGCTTTAGTCAACAAACGATCCTTGGCCCGAGCGCGAAGCTCGTTGACGGTGTCTTCGTCAAAGCCGTCGATGTTGAGCATTTCTTCCAACGGTACGTAGGCAATCTCTTCCAGGCTGGTGAAGCCTTCATCTACCAGCACCTGTGCCAGGTCTTCATCGACTTCGAGCTCTTCGATAAAGTTGCGCAGGATGTCACCGGTTTCTGCTTGCTGCTTAGCCTGGATGTCCGATTCGGTCATCACATTCAGGGTCCAACCGGTCAGTTGGCTGGCCAGACGCACGTTCTGACCACCACGACCAATGGCCTGAGCCAGGTTGTCTGCGCCAACGGCGATGTCCATTGCATGGGCATCCTCGTCAACGATAATTGCCGCCACTTCAGCCGGCGACATCGCGTTGATCACGAACTGAGCCGGGTTATCGTCCCACAGCACGATATCCACACGCTCACCGCCCAATTCGCCAGACACTGCCTGGACGCGCGAACCGCGCATACCAATGCAAGCACCTTGCGGATCAATACGCTTGTCCTTGGAACGGACCGCGATCTTGGCGCGCGAACCCGGGTCGCGGGACGCAGCCATGACTTCGATCAGGCCTTCGGCAATTTCCGGCACCTCGATACGGAACAGTTCGATCAGCATTTCCGGCGCGGTACGCGACAGGATCAACTGAGGGCCGCGGTTCTCGGTGCGGATTTCCTTGAGCAGCGCACGCAGACGCACGCCGACACGGAAGGTTTCGCGAGAGATGATGTCTTCACGGGCCAGCAACGCTTCAGCGTTGTTGCCCAGGTCAACGATCACGTTGTCGCGGGTGACTTTTTTCACGGTACCGGAGATGATTTCACCCAGGCGCTCGCGATAAGCGTCAACGACTTGAGCGCGCTCGGCTTCGCGAACCTTCTGCACGATGACCTGCTTGGCGGTCTGTGCAGCAATACGGCCGAACTCGATCGATTCGATCTTTTCTTCTACGACATCACCGACATTGGCGCCAGGGTGCGTTTCGGCAACCTTGCTCGGCCAGGTTTCGATGGCCGGATCATCAAGATCGGCTTCTTCGACGACCGTCCAGCGACGGAAAGTCTCATAGGCACCGGTGTGGCGGTTGATTTCCACACGCAGATCTACTTCGTCTTCAAAACGCTTTTTGGTAGCAGTGGCCAGGGCCAGCTCCAGCGCTTCAAAAATCACGTTTGCCGGTACGCCCTTTTCATTGGATACCGACTCAACAACCAGCAGTACTTCTTTGCTCATCGTACGCCTCGCCTTTCGCAAGCCATTGGATCCGCGGGATCCGCGTCTCAGCCAAAACTGGGAATAATGTTGGCCTTGTCGATCATATCGATCGGCAACAGGAACTCATGGTCTTCCACTTGCACCACAACGTCCTGCTCTTCTACACCGCGCAGAAGGCCCTGAAAATTGCGTCGCCCTTCGAACGGGGATCGCAGCTTGATCTTCACTTGTTCACCGGCAAACTTTGCAAACTGATCAATAGTGAACAGTGGGCGCTCCATGCCTGGCGAGGAAACTTCGAGGGTGTATTCAACAGCAATTGGATCTTCAACATCCAGCACACCGCTGATCTGACGGCTGACAATGGCACAATCGTCCACCAGCACGCCGCCCTCTTTATCGATATAAACGCGCAACATTGAGTGGCGACCTTGAGCCGAAAACTCAATACCCCAGCATTCATAGCCTAGGGCCACGACCACCGGGGCCAGCAAGGCCTGCAACTCTTCTAGCTTGCTCGACACCTGAACCCCCTCGTGCATGTATGTGCATGCTGTGCAAAATAAAAAAATGGGCGAAACGCCCATCCTTGAAACGCCGTCGAACAGCGGCGTTGAAAGTGTCCAGCTAACAAAAAGCCCCTTAAAAGGGGCTCCGCTAAAACTGGTTGCGGGGGCCGGATTTGAACCGACGACCTTCGGGTTATGAGCCCGACGAGCTACCAGACTGCTCCACCCCGCGACAAAGCTGGGGCGGAAGTATACGACTGATCCCTTACAGGGTCAATGTAACCTTCCACCTACAAGAAAGCCCGCAACAGCGGGCTTTCCTGATAATTGGTACCGAGAAGGGGACTCGAACCCCTACACCCTATGGGCACAACCACCTCAAGGTTGCGTGTCTACCAATTCCACCACCTCGGCAATACAGCATTTACAACCTTCTTACTTCTGCTCTTGAGCTGGAGGCACGTCAGTCGCTGGAGTAGCCGACTTTTGCTCTTGAAGCACCGGGACATCATCAGAAGCCGGTTTTGCTTTTGGTACTTCCAACACTGCTGGGTTTGGCAACCCTGCTTGAGTCAGCACATGAGCTTTCTCTTTAGCAAAGTAACCTAACCCCAAGCTGGTTATGAAGAAACCGGCGGCAAGTATAGCAGTAAACTTACTAAGAAAGGTAGAGGAACCTTGGCTTCCGAACACAGTATTTGAAGCACCTGCACCGAAAGACGCACCAGCATCCGCACCTTTACCCTGTTGCAGCAAAACCAGGGCAACTACGCCCAGGGCAGCCAACAGATGAAAAACGACTACGACTGTTTCCAGCATTTTTTCAGTTTCCCGCGGCGCGACAGATCGCACCGAACTCATCTGCATTCAGGGAAGCTCCACCAATGAGCCCCCCATCGATATCCGGCATGCCGAACAGTTCGACCGCATTGGCCGCCTTCACGCTGCCGCCGTATAGAAGACGCACACCTTGTGCGACTTCAGAATTCTCTGCCGCCAACTGCGCGCGGATGGCTGCGTGCACATCCTGCGCCTGTTGCGGTGTAGCAGTCAGCCCGGTACCAATAGCCCAGACCGGCTCATAAGCAATTACTGCTTTTGCAAACGCACCAACACCCAGCTCCTCGATGATGCTGCCTAGCTGACGCGAGACAACTTCAAGAGTCTTGCCCGATTCACGCTGCTCCAGGGTTTCCCCTATGCACAACACTGGAATCAAGCCACAAGCCTGCGCTGCGGCGAACTTGCGATTGAGTGTCCCATCACGCTCGCCCATCATCTGGCGGCGCTCGGAGTGCCCAACAAGCACATAGGAACAACCCGCATCGACCAACTGACTCGGCGAAATTTCACCGGTCAACGCACCTTGCATCGGCTCCACCGCAGAATTCTGCGCGCCGACCTGGATCGACTTACCTTTCAAGCCATCAACCACTTGGTTGATATGCAAGCAGGGTGGGAAAACCGCAACGTCAACACCGCTATGCAAGGCCAGATGACGAAGGCCATTGATCAGCTCAGCGACACTGGCGCGGGTACCGTGCATCTTCCAGTTACCAGCTACCATAGTGCGACGCATGCTGTACCTCGTCGGTCAAAGTGGGCGCAGATGTTACCCAACCACATCATCACTGGCAAGCCGAATTCAGGCGCAAACTTCAGTTACCAGTTTTGCCAGGTCTTCGGCATGGCCGCGAACCTGTGTTTCGTCGTCACCTTCGACCATGACGCGCACCAGAGGCTCTGTGCCGGACTTGCGCAATAACACACGGCCACGCCCCGCCATTGCCAGGGTCGCGCGCTCGCACGCCTCCTTGACAGCAGGGTGATCGATCGGATTTTCGCCACCGGCAAACCGCACATTGACCAGCACTTGAGGACATTTACGCAGCGCCTGACGCGCCTGGGCGAGGCTCTCTTCGCGACGACGCAATGACAGCAGCACCTGCAGCGCAGCAATAATCGCATCGCCTGTGGTGGTGTGCTGGAAGCAGACAACGTGCCCGGAATTCTCGCCACCCACTAGCCAGTTGCGTTCAAGCAGTTCGGCGATCACATAGCGGTCACCAACATTGGCGCGCACGAACGGGATACCCAGGTCTGCCAAGGCCAGCTCAAGCCCCAGATTACTCATCAGCGTGCCGACAACGCCGCCTTGCAGCTTGTTACGCTCATGCAGGTCGCGTGCAATGATGAACAACAGATCATCACCATCCACAATGGCGCCGGTGTGATCCACCATCAAAACGCGGTCGCCATCACCATCGAAGGCAATACCCAAGTCGGCATGCTCGGCAAGGACGGCCGCCTGCAACTGCCCCATGTGAGTGGAGCCGCAGTTATCATTGATGTTCAAGCCGTTCGGCTGAGCCGACAGCACCGTCACGTCCGCGCCCAATTCCTTGAATACGCTGGGCGCTACTTTGTAGGTAGCACCATGAGCGCAGTCGACCACAATTTTGAGGCCGGCGAAACTGGTACTGCTCGGCACACTGCTCTTGCAGAATTCGATATAGCGGCCAGACGCGTCATTGATTCGCGACACCTTGCCCAGCTTGCTGGAATCAACCACCGTCATCGGCGCATCCAGCAGCTCTTCAATCATCAACTCGATCTCGTCCGGCAGCTTGGTGCCTTGGCCCGAGAAGAACTTGATACCGTTATCATCATGGGGGTTGTGCGAGGCACTGATCACGATACCGGCTTCAGCGTGAAAGGTACGCGTCAGGTAGGCGATCGCCGGTGTCGGCATAGGCCCCAGCAGCATTACATCGGCACCCGCAGCGGACAGGCCTGCTTCCAGTGCGGACTCAAACATGTAACCCGAAATACGGGTGTCCTTGCCGACCAGGATGCGGCACGCGCCCATACTGCGGAACGCCATACCCGCCGCCCAACCCAGCTTGAGCATGAAGTCAGGGGTAATTGGAAATTCGCCGACCCGACCACGGATACCGTCGGTGCCAAAGTATTTTTTAGTCATAAGTGCTCCATCATTCTTATTCGGCTGATTCTACCGCAGCAATCATACGCACCACATCCACCGTCTGGGCGACATCGTGCACACGCAAGATGCGTGCGCCCTTCGTTACCGCGAGCGCTGCCAGTGCAAGACCACCGTACAGCCGCTCACCCACCGGACGATTCAGCGCCAGCCCGATCATGCTCTTGCGCGAAACACCGACCAACAGCGGCCGACCAAGTGCGTGCAGGGATTCCATATGTTTGAAAAGGCTTAAATTGTGTTGCAGGGTCTTGGCGAAGCCGAAGCCGGGATCGAGGATGATCTTTTCAGCCGCAATCCCTACGGCAGCGCATTGAGCAATCCGCTCAGCGAGAAAACCACTCACTTCACCAACAAGATCATCATAGTGAGGGTTGTCCTGCATGTTGCCGGGCTCACCCAGCATATGCATCAGGCACACCGGCAAACCGGTAGCCGCGGCCGCATCCAGCGCGCCATCTCGCTGAAGAGAGCGTACATCGTTGATCAGCCCGGCTCCCAGGCGCGCAGTCTCGCGCATCACGGCGGGAGTCGACGTATCAACCGAAATGATCACATCCAATTCTCGGGAGATACGCTCAACTATCGGCGCCACCCTCTCCAGCTCCTCCAGGGGAGAAACTACGCGAGCACCAGGGCGAGTCGACTC
Organism: Pseudomonas sp. EA_65y_Pfl1_P113; assembly: GCF_963970525.1. NCBI lineage: Bacteria > Pseudomonadati > Pseudomonadota > Gammaproteobacteria > Pseudomonadales > Pseudomonadaceae > Pseudomonas > Pseudomonas sp. EA_65y_Pfl1_P113. The sequence goes on along the minus strand of NZ_CAXAQM010000025.1, from coordinate 26,911 downwards.
ACCGCCGACATCAATAAGGGTCGCCCCCGACGCCGCCATTGCCTCGGCATGACGCAGCGCGGCATCAAGCTGGCTGAAGCGGCCACCATCGGAAAAAGAGTCGGGGGTTACATTAAGAATGCCCATGACATGTGTATGGGCCAAATCAAGAACCCGGCTGCCGCAAGGCAACCGGGTGGAGGACAACGCAGAAGTCATTTCAAACCTTAGACGTCAGCTGCCGGACCGCCGATCGGATTTTCAGGGCGTTCGTTCTGAACCACAGGCGGCGTGCCCGAAGTGCCCGAACCACCTTCCCAATCGCGAGGCTCGCGCGGTGTGCGCCCCGCCATGATGTCGTCAATCTGGTCGGCATCAATGGTCTCGTACTTCATCAGCGCGTCGGCCATTGCATCCAACTTGTCGCGGTTGTCGGTCAGGATCTGCTTAGCCGTGCCGTAGCACTGGTCAATGATGCTGCGCACCTCGGAGTCGATCAGCTTGGCCGTCTCACCGGAGAAGCTGGCGCCTTGACCGCCACCGCCACGCCCCAAGAATACTTCGCCCTCTTCCTCGGCATACATCAAAGGACCGAGTTTTTCCGACAACCCCCATTTGGTGACCATGTTCCGCGCAATCTGGCTGGCACGCATGATGTCGTTGGATGCGCCAGTGGTCACACCGTCGAAGCCCAGCGTCATCTCTTCAGCAATTCGACCGCCGTACAGCGAGCAGATCTGGCTGATCAGTGCGCGCTTGGAGAGGCTGTAACGATCCTCTTCCGGCAGGAACATGGTGACACCCAGCGCCCGACCACGAGGAATGATCGACACTTTGTAGACCGGATCGTGCTCAGGCACAACGCGCCCCACAATGGCGTGACCGGCTTCATGATAAGCAGTGTTCTGCTTCTCTTTCTCGGACATGACCATGGATTTGCGCTCAGCGCCCATCATGATCTTGTCTTTCGCCAGTTCGAACTCTTTCATTTCAACGATACGCTTGCCGGTACGGGCAGCGAACAGCGAAGCCTCGTTGACCAGGTTAGCCAAGTCAGCACCGGAGAAACCTGGAGTACCACGGGCAATCACGGCCGGAGCCACATCGTCACCCATAGGTACTTTGCGCATGTGTACTTTCAGGATCTGTTCGCGGCCACGGATATCCGGCAAGCCAACCACGACCTGACGGTCGAAACGACCAGGACGCAGCAGCGCAGGGTCCAGCACGTCAGGACGGTTGGTTGCAGCGATGACGATGATGCCGTCATTCATTTCAAAGCCGTCCATCTCAACCAGCAACTGGTTGAGGGTCTGCTCACGCTCATCATGACCACCGCCCATGCCGGCACCACGATGGCGACCAACGGCGTCGATTTCATCGATGAAGATGATGCAGGGCGCGTGCTTCTTGGCTTGTTCGAACATGTCGCGAACACGGCTTGCACCGACACCGACAAACATTTCTACGAAGTCGGAACCGGAAATAGTGAAGAAAGGCACCTTGGCTTCGCCGGCAATCGCCTTGGCCAGCAAGGTTTTACCAGTACCCGGAGGACCGACCATCAGCACGCCGCGCGGAATACGACCACCCAGGCGCTGGAACTTGCCTGGATCGCGCAGGAACTCGACCAGCTCGCCCACTTCTTCCTTGGCCTCGTCGCAACCGGCAACATCAGCCAGGGTGGTTTTCACCTGGTCTTCGGAGAGCAGGCGCGCCTTGCTCTTGCCGAAGCTCATCGGCCCGCCCTTGCCTCCCGCACCGCCTTGCATCTGGCGCATGAAGAACATGAACACGGCGATGATTACCAGAATCGGGAAGCTCGCCACCAGAAGCTGGGTCCAGATGCTTTGCTGCTCAGGCAGCTTACCCTCAACAACGACCTTGTTATCCACCAGATCGCCGATCAGACCGTTGTCCTGAATAGCCGGACGAATGGTCTTGAAGCTGTCGCCATCGACGCGCTTACCGGTAATCACGTAGCCATCAACCGCTACGCGCTCGACTTTGCCATCCTTAACTTGCTGGATGAAGTCGGAATAGTTGAGGGTCTGCGGCTCATTAGGGCTGGAGAAGTTGTTCATCACCGTCACAAGGACAGCCGCGATGATCAACCACAGGATCAGATTCTTTGCCATATCGTTCAATTAACTACCCTCTGAAGCAAGCTCCGCTACTGGCGCGCGCTTCGCATGATATTCACCGGCCTAACTTACTACATTACCTACAACTCTGGCAGGCGCCGTCTGTAACCCTTTGTGAAACTTTGACTACACAATATTCGTAAAGCTTCGTGACGAAAGCGATATAAAAAAACCTATCGCCCTCCTCCAAATCCTCAAAAACGCTCTTCGCTCGCAGCGCCTTCAACACCGCGGAAGCCGCGGCACAACAGATACTGCTCCCGGGACCTGTCCCGGGAAGAGTCAGGCTTGCGCGTCTGCACCTTGTCGAACAACTTGCGGATGTTCTTGTGGTACTCGTCAAACCCTTCGCCCTGGAAGACCTTCACCAGGAAGTCACCACCAGGACGCAACACCCGACCCGCCAAATCCAGGGCCAGTTCACACAGGAACATGGCTCGCGGCATATCGACGGCCGGTAATCCACTCATATTGGGGGCCATGTCGGAAATCACAAGGTCCACCTGCGAATTTCCCACAGCCTCAAGGATCTGTGCGAGCACGGCGTCCTGGGTGAAGTCCCCATGAACAAAGGTCACATCCGGGATACTGTCCATTTCCAGGATGTCGGAAGCGATCAAGCGACCTTGACCACCAATCAGACGACTGGTCACCTGCGACCACCCACCCGGCGCCGCGCCAAGGTCGATAACGCTCATGCCTGGACGGATCAACTTGTCCTTGTCCTGGATCTCCAGCAGCTTGTAACTGGCCCGTGAACGGTAGCCGTCCTTTTGCGCCTTTTTGACGTAAGGGTCGTTGAAATGCTCTTGCAGCCACTTAAGGCTAGTTTTGGAACGGGCCACGGGCCACCTCGAAAATAAAACGGGTCGTGATTAACTGGGCGGTCCCGGACTCGCTCGGGTAAACTGGCCGCCGCTTTTTACAAGATCAGACGCAGGGGTCAGATTATGCCGCTCACTCAAGAGCAGAAGAAACAGTACAAATCCATTGGCCACCATCTGAAACCAGTTCTGATTGTGGCAGACAACGGTTTGACTGAAGGTGTGCTAGCCGAACTTGAACGCGCATTGGGCGATCACGAACTGATCAAGATCAAGGTCAACATCCTTGACCGCGAAGCGCGCCTGGCCGCCATTGCAGAACTGTGCAAGGTGGGCAAAGCGGACCTGGTTCAGGTCATCGGCAAGATGGCGCTGCTGTATCGCAAGAACTTCAGCGTCAACAAGCAACTGTCGAACGTTCATCGTTTCAAATGATATCAAGGGTTACGGGCGTGCTTCGCGCGCCCCGCCACTCCATCCCGGTGCCGGCTGTATAACCAGCACCAGACCGGAGAACCCTAGCACAAGATAGCTGAACAGCTGCCAGCGCAACGCTTCCGGCAGCCACACATGCACCACGCAAAACATTGCGCACGCATACAGCGCCATCAACAGCAGTTGGCCGCGAATATCCCGCCATAAACTCCCCAAGCCTTCGGCCTTGACCAGCACCAACGCCTGGAGCGTCACGCACGCCGCCGCGAAACCCACCAGCAACGCACTGAGTAATCCATCGATTTCATCGATCAGCAACGGTGCCAGGCCAACCAGGCCCAGCGCCGGCAACACACCGATGTGCAACAACCACAGGCCTCCCACCCAAAGCATCTGGGAGAGCTGCCAAAGCATGGCGCCCGCATAGAGCGGGCGCCGTCTTTCAGATGTGACGAACTTCAACAATCTCGTACTCGATCACGCCGCTTGGCGTTTTCACAGCCACCACATCACCCTCTTCCTTGGCAATCAAGGCGCGGGCAAGCGGAGAACCAACGGAGATCTTGCCGAGTTTGAAGTCAGCTTCGTCTTCGCCCACGATGTGGTAGACGACGCGCTCATCTGTCTCGACGTTGGCGATTTCCACGGTGGTGCCGAAAATCACCTTGCCGGTATGTGGAATGGTCGTCACATCGATGATTACCGCATTCTGCATACGGCCTTCGATGTCACGGATCCGCGCCTCGACCATACCTTGCTGCTCGCGAGCAGCGTGGTATTCGGCATTTTCCTTCAAGTCACCCAGCTCGCGAGCGGTGCCGATATCCTGGCTCAGCTTCGGGCGGACGACTTTGGTCAGATGGGCGTGTTCCTCTTCCAGGGCCTTGGCGCCCTGGACGGTCATTGGGTATTTGGTCATGCCTTCAATCCTGCGTGTAGATCTTGCAAGCGACGCACGGTCTTTTCCGGACCGAACTTGAGCGCTTCACAGATGGCTTCGCCAGCAGCAATGGTGGTGGTGCAGTAGATCTTGTGCTGCAAAGCGTTACGACGAATGGAATAGGAGTCCGCGATCGACTGGCGACCTTCGGTGGTGTTGATGATCAGGGTGACTTCGTCATTCTTGATCATGTCGACCACGTGCGGACGGCCTTCCGTCACTTTATTCACGCGACGCACTTTCAGGCCGGCGGCTTCGATCAGTTTGGCGGTCCCGGCGGTGGCCACGACCTCGAAGCCCAAGTTGATCAAATCACGGGCCACGCCCGCAACCAGCGGCTTATCGTCATCGCGCACGCTGATGAACGCAGTACCGCCGGTCGGCAGCACTTCGCTGGCACCCATTTGGGCTTTAGCAAACGCCTCGCCGAAGGTATCGCCCACGCCCATCACTTCACCGGTGGACTTCATCTCTGGGCCCAGGATCGGGTCCACACCAGGGAATTTGGCAAATGGGAACACCGCCTCTTTCACGCTGTAGAAGTTCGGAATGATTTCCTTGGTGAAGCCGATTTCCTTCAGGGTCTTACCGGCCATCACGCGGGCAGCGATCATAGCCAGGGACACACCGATGCACTTGGAAACAAACGGTACAGTACGCGACGCGCGCGGGTTGACTTCGATGACGTAGATGTCTTCGCCTTGCAGCGCCAACTGTACGTTCATCAGACCGACCACGCCCAGTTCCAGGGCCATTTTCTTGACCTGTTCGCGCATCTCGTCCTGGATGTGCGCCGGCAGCGAGTACGGCGGCAGCGAGCAAGCGGAGTCACCGGAGTGAACGCCAGCCTGTTCGATGTGCTGCATGATCGCGCCGATCACTACGTCGGTGCCGTCGCAGACTGCGTCCACATCCATTTCGATGGCGCAGTTGAGGAAGTGGTCGAGCAGCACCGGGCTGTCGTTGGACACTTTCACCGCATCACGCAGGTAGCGCTTGAGCTCTTCTTCTTCGTAGACAATTTCCATCGCACGACCGCCTAACACGTAGGACGGACGCACCACCAGCGGGTAGCCGATCTTGCTGGCTGCGCGAATGGCTTCATCTTCGCTGCGCACGGTGGCGTTTGGCGGCTGACGCAGGTTCAGGCGCTCAACCATTTGCTGGAAGCGCTCGCGGTCTTCGGCACGGTCGATGGCGTCCGGGCTGGTGCCGATGATTGGCACGCCGGCCTCTTCCAGTGCACGCGCCAGTTTCAGCGGGGTCTGGCCGCCGTACTGGACGATTACACCCTTAGGCTTCTCAACCCGGCAGATTTCCAGCACGTCTTCCAGGGTCACGGGTTCGAAGTACAAGCGATCGGAAGTGTCGTAGTCGGTGGAAACAGTTTCCGGGTTGCAGTTGACCATGATGGTCTCGTAACCGTCTTCGCGTAGGGCCAGTGCCGCGTGTACGCAGCAGTAGTCGAACTCGATACCCTGGCCGATACGGTTTGGACCGCCGCCGAGGATCATGATCTTGTCGCGGCCCGAAGGCGCGGCTTCGCACTCTTCCTCGTAAGTCGAGTACATGTAGGCGGTGTCGGTGGCGAACTCAGCCGCGCAGGTGTCAACGCGCTTGTAGACCGGGAAGATCTCCAGCTTGTGACGGTGACGACGCAGCGCTTTCTCGGTCACGCCCAGCAGCTTGGCCAGACGCATGTCGGAGAAGCCTTTGCGCTTGAGCTTGAACATCAAGTCGCGGTCGATGCTGGCCAGCCCCAGGGTCTTGACCTTCTCTTCTTCCTTGATCAGGTCTTCGATCTGCACCAGGAACCACGGGTCGATCATGTTCATGCCGAAGATGTCTTCGACCGACAGACCGGCGCGGAAGGCGTCAGCCACGTACCAGATGCGCTCGGCGCCGGGCACGGTCAATTCGCGCTTGAGGATGCTCATGCTTTCCGGGTTGCTCAGGTCGAGCTTTTCGTCCAGGCCGCAAACGCCCACTTCCAAACCGCGCAAAGCTTTCTGCAGGGATTCCTGGAAAGTCCGACCGATAGCCATGACCTCACCCACCGACTTCATTTGAGTGGTCAGGCGTGCGTCGGCTTTCGGGAATTTCTCAAAGGCGAAGCGTGGCAACTTGGTCACGACGTAGTCGATCGACGGCTCGAAGGACGCTGGAGTAGCGCCGCCGGTGATTTCGTTCTGCAGTTCGTCAAGGGTATAGCCGATCGCCAACTTGGCAGCGATACGCGCAATCGGGAAACCGGTGGCTTTCGAGGCCAGAGCCGAGGAACGGGATACCCGCGGGTTCATCTCGATGACGACCATGCGACCCGTGTCCGGGCAGATGCCGAACTGGACGTTGGAGCCGCCGGTTTCCACGCCGATCTCGCGCAGTACCGCCAGGGAGGCGTTACGCATGATCTGGTATTCCTTGTCCGTCAGGGTCTGTGCCGGCGCAACAGTGATCGAGTCACCGGTGTGCACGCCCATTGGGTCAAAGTTTTCGATAGAGCAGACGATGATGCAGTTGTCCTTCTTATCGCGGACAACCTCCATCTCATACTCTTTCCAGCCGATCAGGGATTCGTCGATCAGCAGCTCTTTGGTCGGCGACAGGTCCAGGCCACGGGCGCAGATTTCTTCGAACTCTTCACGGTTGTAAGCGATACCGCCGCCGGTGCCACCCATGGTGAAGGACGGACGGATGATGCACGGGAAGCCCAGCTTCTCGAGCACTGCGTTGGCTTCTTCCATGCTGTGGGCGATGCCCGAGCGCGGGCAGTCCAGGCCGATGGATTTCATTGCCTTGTCAAAGCGCGAACGGTCTTCTGCTTTGTCGATGGTGTCGGCATTCGCGCCGATCATCTCTACGCCGAACTTTTCCAGGACGCCTTCGCGCTCCAGGTCCAGTGCGCAGTTCAGAGCAGTCTGGCCGCCCATGGTCGGCAGCAGCGCGTCCGGACGCTCTTTCTCGATGATCTTGGCAACGGTCTGCCACTTGATCGGCTCGATATAGGTGGCGTCGGCCATGTCCGGGTCGGTCATGATGGTGGCTGGGTTGGAGTTCACCAGGATGACGCGGTAGCCCTCCTCGCGCAGGGCTTTACAGGCCTGGGCGCCGGAGTAGTCGAATTCGCAGGCCTGGCCGATCACGATCGGGCCAGCGCCGAGAATCAGGATGCTTTTTATGTCTGTACGTTTTGGCATGGGTTTGTCACTCAAATCCGCAGGTCAGTCGGCAAGCCGTCTTGAACAATCTTTAGAGAGCCTGCAGGGGCCGCCGGAGTAGGGGGCCGCCCGCAGACCGCTCAGTTAGCGTCGCTTGGCCATCTCATTGATGAAACGGTCGAACAGCGGCGCTACGTCGTTCGGGCCCGGGCTGGCTTCAGGGTGGCCCTGGAAGCTGAACGCGCTCTTGTCAGTGCGCTCGATGCCTTGCAGGGAACCGTCGAACAGCGACTTGTGAATGGCGCGGACATTAGCCGGTAAGGTCGCTTCATCCACCGCAAAACCGTGGTTCTGGCTGGTGATCATCACAACACCGGTGTCCAGGTCCTGCACTGGGTGGTTGGCACCGTGGTGGCCGTGGCCCATTTTCAGGGTCTTGGCGCCGGAAGCCAGTGCCAGCAGCTGGTGGCCGAGGCAGATGCCGAACACCGGAGTCTCGGTCTCCAGCACGTCCTTGATGGCCTGGATAGCGTAGTCGCATGGCTCAGGGTCACCCGGGCCGTTGGACAAGAACACGCCGTCTGGCTGCAAGGCCAATACATCGCTGGCCGGAGTTTGCGCCGGCACCACGGTCACGCGGCAACCGCGCTCTACCAACATGCGCAGGATGTTGTATTTGACGCCGTAGTCATAGGCGACAACGTGGTACGGCAGCTCAGCGGCATCGATAGTCGCGTGACTGTCGGTCTTCAAGTCCCAGACAGTGGAGCGCCACTCGTACTTCTCTTTAACGCTGACGACTTTCGCCAGGTCCATGCCTTTCAGGCCAGGGAAACCTTGCGCTGCGGCAATCGCCGCCTCTTCGGAGATATTGTCACCGACCATGATGCAGCCGTTCTGCGAGCCTTTTTCACGCAGGATGCGTGTCAGGCGGCGCGTATCGATACCCGCGATAGCCACAACGTTGTTGGCTTTGAGGTAGTCGGACAGCGACATCGTGTTACGCCAGTTGCTCGCAACCAGTGGCAGGTCACGAATCACCAGACCAGCCGACCAGACACGATCAGACTCGACGTCTTCCGGTGTAGTACCGGTGTTGCCGACGTGCGGATAGGTCAGGGTAACGATCTGTTGGGCGTAGGAAGGATCGGTAAGGATTTCCTGATAGCCGGTCATGGCAGTGTTAAACACCACCTCTCCAACGGTCTGACCGTCGGCTCCAATGGCTTCGCCGCGAAAAATGCTGCCATCAGCAAGGGCGAGTATGGCTGGCTTAGTCAAGAAGACCTCCCGTAAATAAAGCCTGAAAGGGCGATCGCAGGTGTAAAAAAGCGGAGTGACGTATGGACACGTCACCCCGCTCATTCACTGAATTATTCTGCGCGCTTTTAGTGAACACACTAAAGCTGTAGCTTACAGAAAAAGGCTTTTTTGGTCCACCGCTAATGAGTCTAAAAGGCAGGGGAATGCGACAGGACGTCGCTTAGCGGGAAAAACGGGGCCCAAGCATAAGCTTGAAGCCCTGTTTGAGCGACTGATCAGTGCAGATCCAGCACATCGCGCATGTCGTAGAGGCCTGGCTCGCGCCCTTCCAACCACAGCGCAGCACGTACCGCACCTTTGGCAAAGGTCATCCGACTAGACGCCTTGTGCGTGATTTCCAGGCGCTCGCCTTCAGTGGCGAACAACACAGTGTGATCACCGACCACGTCGCCACCGCGCACAGTCGCAAAGCCGATGGTGTCACGCGCACGCGCACCGGTGTGACCTTCACGCCCGTACACCGCCACTTTCGATAAATCGCGACCCAGCGCATCGGCGATGGCTTCACCCATGCGCAATGCAGTACCCGACGGCGCGTCGATCTTGTGGCGATGATGGGTCTCGATGATCTCGATATCCGCTTCATCACCCAGCACGCGCGCCGCCAGGTCCAGCAATTTGAGCGACAGATTCACACCGACACTGAAGTTCGCCGCGAAGACGACCGGAATATCCTTCCCCGCCTCCACCAACAACTGCTTCTGCTCAGCTGTCAAACCGGTGGTGCCAATCACCATGGCCTTACCCGCCCTGCGGCAGAACGCCAGGTTTTTCAGCATCACGTCCGGCAGCGTAAAGTCGATCAGTACGTCGAACTCATCAGCCACCTGCTCCAAGTGGCCGGACAACGAAACACCGATACGCCCCAGAGAAGCCAACTCACCGGCATCCGCACCGATCAACGTGCTACCCGGACGCACAATCGCCGCGGTCAGCCCGGAGGCCGGCGAGCGCTGCTGCACCGCTTCGACCAGCGTCTTGCCCATGCGCCCGGCAGCGCCCATTACGGCTATACGTCGCATATTCGATTCCTTACAGGTCGCCGAAGAAGCGCTTCACGCCATCGAAAAAGCCCGTGGTTTTCGGTGAGTGTGAGTCATCGCCTTCCAGCGAACTACGGAACTCTTCAAGCAATTCGCGCTGACGACGCCCCAGATTGACCGGCGTTTCAACTGCCACACGGCACATCAGGTCGCCCGCTCCACCACCGCGCACCGGCGCAACGCCTTTGCCACGAATACGGAACTGCTTGCCGGTCTGCGTGCCTTCAGGAATCTTGAGCTTGACCCGTCCGTCCAGCGTCGGGATTTCCAGCTCGCCACCCAAGGCTGCGTCGACAAAGCTGATCGGCACTTCACAGAACAGGTGCTTGCCGTCGCGCTGGAAAATCGAGTGCTCGCGCACATTGATTACAACGTACAGGTCGCCCGTAGGTCCGCCTTGAGCACCCGCCTCACCTTCGCCCGACAGGCGAATGCGGTCACCGGTATCCACGCCAGCCGGCACTTTTACCGACAGCGTCTTGTACTCTTCGACACGTCCTTCGCCGTGGCAGGAATCGCACGGATCAGAAATGATCTTGCCCTGGCCATGACAGCGCGGGCAGGTCTGCTGCACCGAAAAGAAGCCCTGCTGCATACGAACCTGGCCGATACCACCACACGTCGGGCAGGTGATCGGCGAGGAGCCCTTCTTGGCACCCGAACCATCGCACGGCTTGCAGTTGACCAGCGTCGGCACGCGAATGTTGACGCTGGTGCCGCGCACAGCTTCTTCCAGGTTCAATTCCAGGGTGTAGCGCAAATCGCTGCCACGCTGGGCGCCGCCACGCTGACCACCCCGGGCACCGCCGAAGAAATCGCTGAATACATCGCCGAAAATGTCGGAGAAGTTCTGACCACCAAAACCGGCACCGCCGCCCCCCATGTTCGGGTCGACACCGGCATGGCCATACTGGTCGTAGGCCGCACGCTTGTTGGGATCAGACAGGCATTCGTAGGCCTCATTGGCCTCTTTGAACATCTCTTCGGATTCTTTGCTATCCGGATTACGGTCCGGGTGATGCTTCATCGCCAGGCGACGGTAGGCCTTCTTCAGGTCCGCCTCGCTGGAGCCGCGCTCCACACCCAACACTTCGTAATAGTCACGCTTTGCCATAAGTCTTTGCACTCTTAAGGACGTTCGGCCAGACCCTCCTGAGCCCCGCCAAACTCGTTGAGCCCCAATACAGGCCCGGACCCAACTCACGTCAATTCAACGATCCTGGTCATTACTACTTTTAGCCAAGGACCCGGCCAAAAATACGGTAGTTATTGCTCGGAAAGCAGGAGCATTCCCGATCACACCGCCAGCACCCGAACGCTGTCGCATGCTGTAAAAATTCGCTTACCCCAGACACGCCAACGCGGGAGCAAGCTCCCGCGCGGCGACATCCTACCAGTCACCGCTTAAAAGCGGTCAACCGGGCGACCAAGTTACTTCTGTTCTTTAACTTCTTCGAACTCGGCATCGACAACATCGTCGTGCTTGGCTTCAGGCTCTGCCTGTTGCGCTGCACCGTCAGCTGGCTGACCTTGTTCGGCATACATTTTCTGTGCAACCGGCGCGGAGACTTTGGACAGCTCCTCGATCTTGGCTTCGATAGCAGCCTTGTCGTCGCCTTTAACGGCGGCTTCCAGGGCAACTACGGCAGCTTCGATCGCGGCCTTCTCTTCAGCGCTCACTTTATCGCCAGCATCAGCGACCATTTTGCGCGTCGAGTGAACCAGTGCATCACCCTGGTTGCGGGCGCCAGCCAACTCAGCAAACTTGGCATCCGCATCAGCGTTGGCTTCAGCATCACGAATCATCTGTTGAATTTCTTCATCAGACAGACCGGAGTTGGCCTTGATAGTGATCTTCTGCTCTTTGCCGGTCGCCTTGTCTTTCGCGCCAACGTGCAGGATACCGTTGGCATCGATGTCGAAGGTCACTTCGATCTGTGGCACGCCACGGGGTGCAGGTGGAATCTCAGCCAGGTCGAACTTGCCCAGGGACTTGTTCTGAGCCGCTTGCTTACGCTCACCTTGCAGCACGTGAATGGTCACAGCACCCTGGTTGTCATCGGCAGTCGAGAACACCTGGGATTTCTTGGTAGGAATCGTGGTGTTTTTCTCGATCAGCGCAGTCATCACGCCGCCCATGGTTTCGATACCCAAGGTCAGCGGGCTGACGTCGAGCAGCAGTACGTCTTTCACGTCACCGGCCAATACCGCACCCTGGATAGCAGCACCCATGGCAACTGCTTCGTCAGGGTTCACGTCTTTACGCGCTTCCTTGCCGAAGAACTCGGTGACTTTCTGCTGAACCAGTGGCATGCGGGTCTGACCGCCCACCAGGATCACGTCGTTGATGGCGCCAACGTCGATACCGGCATCTTTCAAAGCGATGCGGCAAGGTTCGATGGTGCGCTGAACCAGGTCTTCAACCAGAGCTTCCAACTTGGCGCGAGAAATCTTCACGTTCAAGTGCTTAGGACCGGTGGCATCTGCAGTGATGTACGGCAGGTTAACGTCGGTCGACATGCTCGAGGACAGCTCGATCTTGGCCTTCTCAGCAGCTTCTTTCAGGCGCTGCATGGCCAGCGGGTCACCCTTGAGGTTCATGCCGCTTTCTTTCTTGAATTCGTCAACAAGGTAGTCGATCAGACGAATATCGAAGTCTTCACCGCCCAGGAACGTGTCACCGTTGGTGGCCAACACTTCGAACTGGTGCTCGCCGTCAACTTCAGCGATCTCGATGACCGAAACGTCGAAAGTACCGCCACCCAGGTCATAAACGATCACGGTGTGATCGCCTTTGGCCTTGTCCATACCGTAAGCGAGAGCCGCTGCGGTGGGTTCGTTGATGATGCGTTTTACGTCCAGGCCCGCGATGCGGCCGGCGTCTTTGGTCGCCTGACGCTGGCTGTCGTTGAAGTAGGCCGGAACAGTGATCACCGCCTCAGTCACTGACTCACCGAGGTAATCTTCGGCAGTCTTTTTCATCTTTTTCAAGACTTCAGCCGAGATCTGCGGTGCAGACATCTTGTTGCCATTTACTTCAACCCAGGCGTCACCGTTGTCAGCCTTGGCGATTTTGTAAGGCACCATCTTGATGTCTTTCTGTACGACTTCTTCATCGAACTTACGACCGATCAGACGCTTCACCGCGTACAGAGTGTTGTGCGGGTTGGTCACAGCCTGGCGCTTGGCCGACTGGCCAACCAGGATCTCGCCATCATTTGCATAAGCAATGATCGACGGCGTAGTACGCGCGCCTTCGGCGTTTTCGATGACTTTAGCTTTGCCGTTTTCCATGACGGAGACACAGGAGTTGGTGGTCCCCAGGTCGATACCGATAATTTTGCCCATGATTTACTCTCCCGAAACTTGAATTTGGATGCCGCAGCAGTTGTGGCTAACTGCGGTAGCACTTAAACGCTTGACTTATAGATGGGGGCCTTACGGCGTATTTCAAGCCTGCTCATCAATAGAAGGCGAAACCGGTGCAGGAGCCTTGCTCACCACAACCATCGCCGGGCGCAGCAAGCGACCGTTGAGCTGATATCCCTTCTGGAACACTTTCAACACGCTATTAGGCTCCAGGTCATGGCTTTCCTGCATGGCCATGGCTTGGTGGTGCTCAGCGTTGAACGGTTCACCGCCCATTGGATCGATGGCTTCCAACTGATAACGCTTCAGGGTGTCCTGGAACATTTTCAAGGTCAGCTCGATCCCTTCGCGCATTGGGCGGATGTTTTCGTCGTCCGGGTTGGACAACTCAAGGCCACGCTCCAGGCTGTCAATGATCGGCAGCAAGTCACTGGCGAACTTCTCCAGTGCGAATTTGTGAGCCTTTTCTACATCCTGCTCGGCACGGCGGCGGACGTTCTGCAGATCGGCGGCAACACGCAAAGACTGGTCCTGCGCAGCAGCCAATTGCTCTTCGAGCACTTGCACACGAGTTGCCAGCTCATCGCCGACAGCCGAATTAGCGTCTGGAGTTTGCGTATCCTGCGTCTGTTCGTCAGCCATAGTTTTCTCCTTTCAAAATCATGCGCGAACTCAACTCGCGCTTCTGTTCCGGTATATGGGGCCACAATTTCCAGGTTCAAGGGCGAAGGCGTTACCAAAAGTCTTTCGACTGACCTTCATCAATTCCTGCCCATTAATTCCTGGCAGCACTTAAAAAGACGTTGAATCAAGCAAATCGAGCTAAGCGTCAGGATTGTCAGCGCCAAAGAAAACACTGTATAAATAACCAGACCTAAAGCCTGGGAGCGGCCAACATGCTCGTGCACCTGTCCGTACATAACTACGCCATCGTTGAACACCTGGATCTTGAATTGGATCGCGGGATGAGCGTAATCACAGGCGAAACCGGCGCCGGCAAGTCGATCATGCTAGACGCCCTGGGCCTGACCCTGGGTGATCGCGCCGACAGCGGCGTGGTTCGCCCCGGTGCGGACAAGGCCGACATCCTGGCCACCTTCGACCTGGCAGACATACCCGAGGCGGAAGTCTGGCTAGCCGAGCGCGACCTAAATAATGCAGGTCCGTGCATCCTGCGTCGGGTCATCACGGCGGAAGGCCGTTCACGTGGCTATATCAACGGCACACCTTGCCCGTTGGGCGACCTTAAAGCTCTGGGCGAGTTGCTGATAGATATCCACAGCCAACACGAACACCAGTCCCTGCTGAAAACCGACACCCATCGCCGCCTGCTCGACGAATACGCTGGCGCGACAGACCTTGCCCGCCAGGTGCAACTTGCCGCTCAACGCTGGCGCCAGACTCGCCAAGAGCTGGAGCGGCTCTCCAATTCCGGCGATGAACAACGTGCTCGCCATCAGCTGCTCAGTTATCAACTCGAAGAGCTGGAAAGCCTGGGCCTGGGCGAGACCGAACTAGAGCAGCTTGAGCAAGAACATAAGAACCTCACCAACGCAGAAACCCTGCTGGGTATCTGCCGACAGGTGGTGGAGCAATGTAGCGAGAGCGATTCCGGCAATGTGCTCAACGCACTGACTGCCAGCCTCAATCGCTTGTCGAGCGTGAACAACGCTTCCGGGTCGCTAAGTGAGGCCACCACCCTGCTCACCAGTGCACAGATTCAAGTAGAAGAAGCGGTAGGCGAACTGAACCGTTTCCTGGATCACTTCGATGCCGACCCGGCACGCCTGCAGGACATAGAAGAACGCCTGGACACCATTTATACCCTGGCGCGCAAACATCGAATTCAGCCCACCGAAGTAGTGACGATGCAGCAGAAGCTACTGGATGAAATCGAGACCCTGAACGCCAACGATGAATCTATCGAGCGCCTGGGTGACGAGCTCGCTTCTTTCGCCCGTCATTACCAAGAGAAAGCGCGCGAACTGAGCGACCTGCGTCAACAAGCAGCCACTGGCCTGGCCAGCGCAGTGGAGTTGGAAATCCAGCGCCTGGGTATGCCGGGCGGACGCTTCACCATTGAATTGCGCACCAACGCCAGCAACGAACTGCAGCCCCACGGCCTGGAACAGGTGGAACTACTGGTTAGCGCCAACCCTGGACAGCCGCTCAAAGCACTGGCAAAAGTGGCATCTGGTGGCGAGCTGTCGAGGATCAGCCTGGCGATCCAGGTAATTACCGCGCAAACCTCTCGGGTGCCGACCCTGGTATTCGATGAAGTCGATGTGGGTATTGGCGGACCGACGGCGGAAATTGTTGGCCAGTTGCTGCGGCGCCTGGGGGACCGAGGCCAAGTGCTAACGGTGACTCACTTGCCGCAAGTCGCGGCCCAAGGGCATCAGCATTTGTTTGTGCATAAGGTACGCGGCAGTGATGCAACACACACAGCCGTGTCCAAGCTGAATAAGTCGGAGCGCGTGGAAGAAGTCGCGCGCATGCTCGGTGGCATCGATTTGACCAAGGAGTCTTTGGCGCACGCGAAGAAGATGGTCGTGGCGGCGAAGGCCTAAGCGGACAGTTTTCTCTATTATAGAAAGCACGAAGGCGACCCTAAGGTCGCCTTCGATCGTTTTGCAACGTCAATCTGCAGCGCTTGTTACTTTTTCTTACGGATGTACAGAACCAGATTATGGTCAACCAAATCGAAGCCATGCTCCTCAGCAATCTTATGCTGCAGGGCTTCGATCTCCGGGCTGGTGAACTCGATAACCTCATTGGTATCCAGGTCAACCATGTGGTCATGATGCCCACCGTCAGCCAATTCGAACACCGCATGACCGCCGTCGAAATTATGACGAACCACCAGCCCTGCGGCCTCAAACTGGGTCAGCACACGGTAAACCGTGGCCAGGCCAACGTCCTCGTTAGACTCCATCAGCGCCTTGTAGACATCCTCGGCACTCATGTGGCGCTGCTCAGCAGAATCGAGCATTTGTAGAATCTTGACTCGTGGCAGAGTCACTTTAAGACCGGCTTTGCGTAGTTCGCTATTTTCAACCATGGTTAGCTTTCTCGCGGATGCTGCTTCGCAGCTTCTCTTAATACGGGTATGATCGGCGTTTACGTTGTCCCAGCCAAGATAGTGGAAGTCGCCCACCGATGCAAAACACCAAGCTCTTGCTAACCAGTTTCACCTTTGTGGGACTGCTCGCACTCGCCGGTTGTTCATTCCCCGGGGTTTACAAAATCGACATCCAGCAGGGCAATGTCGTCACGCAGGACATGATAGACCAGTTACGCCCCGGAATGACCCGACGGCAAGTACGGTTTATTATGGGTAACCCCCTGCTGACCGACACTTTCCACGCCGATCGCTGGGATTATCTCTACAGCCTGCAGCCAGGTGGCGGTGAACGCCAGCAGGAGCGCGTCAGTGTCAGCTTCAATGGCAATGACCAGCTTGTCAGCCTGTCCGGCGACTTCATGCCTGGCGTAAGCCGTGATGAAGCCCTGCTCGGCAAGGATAACGGCACTAACGTGACCGCACCTGCGCAGGAAGGCGAGAAGCCGAAGTCTGAAGTACCGGCTAAGCCTGGATCTTTGCTCGACAAGATCCAGAAAGACATCGACGGCGTGGAAACTGTTCCCGTCCCGACGCCGCAGCCTCTGGACACCAGCCCGCAGTAAGTTTGCGGCGCCCAACAAAAAGCCCGGTATGCCGGGCTTTTTGTTGCCTGCCATTTGGAGGGCTTACGAGCCCCGCTGCTTGGCCAAAGCAGCCTTGGCTGCGCGCAGCCGGCGCACCTCTTTCGGGTCCGCCAGCAGCGGCCGGTAAATCTCAATACGATCACCCGCCTGCACGGCATGCACTTGCGCGTTCGCGACCACCTTGCCGAATACCCCCAAAGGGCAGTCAGCCAGATCCAGCTCTGGAAAGTGCACGGCAATACCTGACGCCTGAACCGCCGAGCGCACGCTGGTGCCTGCTGGCACCCTCACCACCAGCAAAACCTGGCGATCCATGGCGGCATATACCACCTCAATCTCAACCATGCAGTTGCTTGGCTCGCTGACAGAACGCATCCACCAACGTATTGGCCGCCTGGTTGAATAAAGGCCCCAACGTCGCACGCACGACAGGACCGGCGTAATCAAAGGAAAGATCGAGGCTTATTTTGCAGGCCTTATCGGTCAGCGCCTTAAATACCCAGACACCATGCAACTGGGTAAACGGCCCTTCCTGCAAATTCATTTCGATGGATTGCCCGGGCACCAGCACATTACGCGTTACAAAGTGCTGACTGAGGCCGCCCTTCGCGACCCCAACGCTGGCGACCATGTACTCATCGCTGCCCTCCAGCACTTCGGCTGTCGAGCACCACGGCAAGAATTCCGGGTAACGCGCCACGTCGTTGACCAGGTCATAAAGCGCTTGTGCCGGATAAGGCAGCAGGGCCGAACGTTGAATATGCGTCGTCATGTGTGCGTTATTTCCACAGCTGAGCGGCAAACATCGCGAAAGAACAGCCCGATCCGCGAAAGAAAAAAACAAGAGAACTGCCCGCATTGTCCGGGATTCGTCCAACACGCTCAAGCACGCAGGTTGACCGTAGCCGATACGCTCGCAACTCCCTATAATGCCGCCCCTATGGCTAAACAAAAGAAACACCCCACAGGGACCATCGCGCAAAATAAAAAGGCGCGACACGATTACTTCATCGAGCATCGGTTCGAGGCTGGTCTGGTCCTGGCCGGCTGGGAAGTAAAGAGTCTGCGTGCCAGCAAGCTACAACTGGTCGACAGTTATGTGCTGCTCAAGGATGGCGAGGCGTGGCTGCTAGGCAGTCATATCACCCCGCTGACCACCGCGAGCACCCACGTGATTGCCGACCCGGTACGCACGCGCAAACTGCTGCTCAACGCTCGCGAACTGGAAAAGCTCGCCTCCGCCGTACAGCAGAAGGGCTACGCCTGCATCTGCCTGTCCTGGTACTGGAGCAAGCACCTGGTCAAGTGCGAGATCGCCTTGGGCAAAGGCAAGAAGGAATACGACAAGCGTGATACCGAGCGCGAGCGCGATTCCAATCGCGAGCTGCATCGCGCTGTGCGTAACAAGGGCAAGGAAGACTGACCCTTGCTGCGAAGTAGCCTTGGGAGCTCCCCTCGGCTACATCCCCTTGCGCCGCTCCGCACGCGCCACACGCTGAACCTCCTGACGCACCTCTTCCAACACCTCCTGCACATACAGCAGGTGACGTGTGGAAACTTCTCGCGCCTGCTCGGCCCGCCCCTCGATGATTGCCAGGTACAGATCCCGGTGCTGACTGATCAGCATGTCGCGGGTTTCCGTACGCTGCTGGTACATGCCACCGATGTTGGTCACCACGTTGCGCTTGAGCAGGTCGAACAGCCCGCGAATGGTGTGCAGCAAAACCGCGTTGTGGCTGGCCTCGGCGATAGCCAAGTGAAACCGCGCATCCGCCGCCCCCTCTTCCGCACGACTTACTTCATCGGAACGGGTGTAGCAATCCTGTAGCGCTTCGAAAGCCGCCGTAAGACGCTCACGATCGACTTCGGTGGCGCGCAGCGCTGCGTAATAGGCACAAGATGCCTCAAGGGTCTGGCGAAACTCCAACAGATCACGCTGAGCTTCGGGATTGTTTTCCAGCAGGTGCAGCAGCGGATCACTGAAAGTAGAACCCAATGACTCAGCCACGTAGTTCCCCCCGCCCTGGCGGCTGACGAGCAAGCCTTTGGCGGACAATTTCTGGATCGCCTCCCGCAAGGAAGGGCGCGACACACCAAATTGCTCAGCCAAGGCGCGCTCGGCCGGCAAGCGCTCGCCGGACTTTAGCGTGCCCTCAAGGATCATGCCCTCAAGCTGCTCGACGATATCGTCAGACAAACGGCGCTGACGCACCTGATCAAACCCCATAACTCACTCTCCACCATCCCGACCACTCGCCGGGGCCTCTATTCTGGCCTATCGCAGCGCTTGCAGCACCTATCAGAACGCCCTCGTTTCAACCGATCAGAACGACCTGCCCGCGGACCTACGACCAAAGTTTCGCGAGCGGCAAATTGACACACGCCTGCCAAGGCTTTTACTCTAGCCAACAGCGATTGTAAATTGGTATTACCAATTATCCAAGCTGACCAAACAACAACAATCAGGGGCCACCCCATATGCAAACCTGGCAACAGCTCTACAGCCCACTCGGCAGCCTCGGCCTGTCCGCACTGGCGGCGGTTATTCCGATCGTATTCTTCTTCCTGGCCCTGGCCGTGTTCCGCCTCAAAGGTCACGTAGCCGGCAGCATCACCTTGGCGCTGTCGATCCTGGTAGCGATCTTTGCCTTCCAGATGCCGGTGGACATGGCACTGGCCGCCGCCGGTTACGGCTTTGCCTATGGCCTGTGGCCTATCGCCTGGATCATTGTCGCGGCCGTGTTCCTGTACAAACTGACCGTCAAAAGCGGCCAGTTCGAAGTCATTCGCAGCTCAGTCCTATCGATCACCGACGACCAACGCCTGCAAGTGCTGCTGATCGGCTTTTGCTTCGGCGCCTTCCTGGAGGGTGCCGCCGGTTTCGGCGCGCCCGTGGCAATCACCGCGGCACTGCTCGTCGGCCTGGGCTTCAATCCACTGTACGCCGCTGGCCTGTGCCTGATTGCCAACACCGCCCCCGTGGCCTTCGGTGCACTCGGTATCCCGATCATCGTTGCAGGCCAAGTGACCGGCATCGATGCGTTCAAAATCGGCGCCATGACTGGCCGTCAGTTGCCCCTACTGTCGATGTTCGTGCCGTTCTGGCTGGTGTTCATGATGGACGGCTTGCGCGGCGTGCGTGAAACCTGGCCGGCCGCACTGGTAGCAGGCTTGAGCTTTGCCATCACCCAGTACTTCACTTCCAACTTCATCGGCCCGGAACTGCCGGACATCACCTCGGCGCTCGCCAGCTTGATCTCCCTGACCCTGTTCCTGAAAGTCTGGCAACCCAAGCGCACAGCAGGTGCACAGATTGCCGGTGCGACGTCAAGCGCAGCGGTCGTCGCCAGCGCCGGCGGTTTTGGTCTGCCACGCAACACGGTTGTCTCGCCGTACAGCCTGGGGCAAATTTTCAAGGCCTGGTCACCGTTCCTTATTCTGACCGTGCTGGTCACTATCTGGACCCTCAAGCCGTTCAAGGCCATGTTCGCCGCCGGCGGCTCGATGTATAGCTGGGTGTTCAACTTCGCGATCCCGCACCTGGACCAACTGGTGATCAAAGTTGCGCCGATTGTGACCACCCCCACTGCCATTGCGGCAGTGTTCAAGCTGGACCCCATCTCGGCGACCGGCACAGCGATTTTCTTCTCTGCGCTGATCTCAATGCTGGTGCTGAAGATCAACCTAAAAATTGGTCTTACCACTTTAAAAGAGACCTTCTACGAACTGCGCTGGCCAATTCTGTCCATTGGCATGGTGCTAGCCTTCGCTTTTGTCACCAACTACTCCGGCATGTCTTCGACCATGGCACTGGTATTGGCCGGCACAGGTGCAGCCTTCCCATTCTTCTCGCCATTCCTCGGGTGGCTGGGCGTTTTCCTGACAGGCTCCGACACCTCGTCCAACGCGCTGTTCAGCTCACTGCAAGCCACCACCGCGCATCAGATCGGTGTCAACGACACGCTGCTGGTCGCCGCGAACACCAGTGGCGGTGTGACCGGCAAAATGATCTCGCCACAATCGATTGCCGTGGCCTGCGCCGCCACGGGGTTGGTGGGCAAGGAATCCGACCTGTTCCGCTTTACCCTCAAGCACAGCCTGTTCTTTGCGACGATCGTCGGGTTGATCACCCTGGCTCAGGCCTACTGGTTAACCGGAATGCTGGTGCATTAAGGCCGGTACGTAATAGGGTAAGAATCGACGCCGGACACCCATTCCGGCGTCTGCTATTTCTGGAGGACCGATGAGCCTGCCTGCTGCTTTTCTGAGCGACGTCGCACAACTGATCCCGAAAGATCGGCGTTTCGACGATCCACTTTCCACCCTCGCTTTCGGCACCGACGCTAGTTTTTACCGACTGATCCCACAGTTGGTGATCCGCGTGGAGTCGGAAGACGAGGTGGTGGCGCTGTTGCAACTCGCCCAACGCGACCGTGTGGCCGTCACCTTCCGCGCAGCCGGCACCAGCCTTTCTGGCCAAGCCATCAGCGACTCAGTGCTGATCGTGCTGGGGGACAATTGGAACGGCCGCGAAATTCGTGGGCAGGGCACCCAAATTCGCCTGCAACCTGGCGTGATCGGCGCCCAGGCCAATGCATGGCTCGCGCCTTTTGGGCGCAAGATCGGGCCGGATCCGGCGTCGATCAATGCCTGCAAGATCGGCGGCATCGTCGCCAACAACGCCAGCGGCATGTGCTGCGGCACAGCGCAGAACACCTATCACACCCTGGCAGGCATCCGCTTGGTACTGGCTGACGGCAGCCGACTGGACACCGAAGACGCGGCCAGCGTGGCGGCGTTTCGCGAACGACACGGCTCGCTGCTGGAACGCCTGGCGACACTGGGCCGCGAGACGCGGGCAAACGCTGAATTGGCGGCAAAAATCCGCCACAAATACCGCCTGAAAAATACCACCGGGCTGTCACTTAATGCCCTGGTGGATTTCGATGAGCCGCTGGATATCCTCAGCCATCTGCTGGTGGGCTCCGAGGGTACGCTTGGATTTATCAGTGCGGTCACCTATGACACGGTGGTCGATCATCCGAACAAAGCCTCGGCCTTGATTGTGTTTCCGGATGTCGAGACCTGCTGCAACGCGGTGACCGTCCTCAAGACCCAACCGGTCTCGGCCGTCGAGCTGTTGGATCGACGCAGCATGCGCTCGGTTCAAGACAAGCCGGGAATGCCCGCCTTCGTACAACATCTATCGGAAAATGCCTGCGCACTATTGATCGAATCTCGCGCAGCGTCGCCGTCTTTGTTGCATGAGCAATTGGCGCTGATCATGGCCTCCCTGGCCGATTTCCCTGTGGAGAAACAGGTCGATTTCACCGAAGACCCGGTAGAAAATGCGCGCCTGTGGGCCATTCGCAAAGACACCTTTCCCGCCGTCGGCGCCGTACGCAAAACCGGCACCACGGTAATCATCGAAGACGTCACCTTTGCGGTCGAGCAACTGGCAATCGGTGTAAATCGCTTGATCGAACTGTTCGACAAACATCACTACGACGAAGCAATCCTTTTCGGACACGCGCTGGAAGGCAACCTGCACTTCGTGTTCACCCAAGGCTTCAACAGCGCGGAAGAAGTCGCACGCTACCAAGCGTTCATGGACGACGTGGCGCACCTGGTGGCGGTGGAGTTTGGTGGTTCGTTGAAAGCTGAACACGGTACCGGCCGCAACATGGCGCCGTTCGTTGAGTTGGAGTGGGGCAGCGACGCCTATCAATTGATGTGGCAACTCAAACGCCTGCTCGACCCCAATGGCATTCTCAACCCGGACGTGGTGCTCAGCGAAGACCCGCAAATCCACCTCAAACACCTCAAGCCGCTACCCGCCGCCGACGAGCTTGTGGATAAGTGCATCGAATGCGGCTTCTGCGAGCCGGTGTGCCCGTCGAAAGGCCTGACCTTGAGTCCACGCCAACGCATCGTGATCTGGCGCGATATCCAGGCGAAGAAACGAGCGGGCGTCGACACCACCGAGCTAGAAGCCGCCTACCACTATCAAGGCATCGACACCTGCGCCGCCACCGGCCTTTGCGCTCAACGCTGCCCGGTGGGAATCAATACCGGCGACCTGGTGAAAAAACTACGCAGCCGTGACGCCGACCGTACGAAAACGGCCGAATGGCTCGCCAATCATTTCGCCACTGCGCTGCAGGGCGCGCGCTTTACCCTGCATGTCGCCAACGGCGCACGCATGCTGCTGGGCGCACCGCGCCTGGCGACGCTATCGGCCACCGTCACCAAGCTGTCCAAGGGGCAGATTCCGCAGTGGACAAACGCCATGCCGCAGCCGGAGAAAGCCATCCGCTTCAGCCCGGCGGTCACGGACGAGCGGCCACGAGTGGTCTACTTGGCCGCCTGCGTCTCACGCGCCATGGGCCCGGCGGCGGGAGATAAAGAACAGATGTCGTTGTACGACAAAACCCGCGGCCTCTTGGAAAAGGCCGGTTACCAAGTCGTCTTCCCCGACAATCAGGACAACCTGTGCTGCGGCCAGCCCTTTGCCTCCAAAGGCTACGCTGAACAGGCCGAACACAAGCGCCAGGAACTGATCGGCGCCCTGCTCCACGCCAGCCGCGGCGGGCTCGACCCGATTTACTGCGACACCAGCCCGTGCACCTTGCGTCTGGTGCAGGATCTGGCTGAAACACGGCTGGATCTTTACGATCCGGTGCGTTTTATCCGCACTCACCTGATGGATCGCCTCGATTTCACACCACAGGCAGCCCCCATCGCCGTGCACGTCACCTGCAGCACCCAGCATCTGGGCGAGAGCCAGGCGCTGATCGACCTGGCCCGGCGCTGCTCTAACACCGTGGTCATCCCGGAAGGCATTCATTGCTGCGGGTTTGCTGGCGATAAGGGTTTCACCACGCCGGAACTCAACGCCCACTCACTGCGCACCCTCAAGGACGCGGTGCAGCATTGCAGCGAGGGTATCTCCACCAGCCGCACCTGCGAGATCGGCCTGAGCCAGCATGGCGGCATTGATTATCACGGGCTGGTCTACCTGGTGGACCGTGTCACGCAGGCTCGCGCCCACTGAGCCTGCAAAAATGAGCCTGCAAAAAAACAGAACCCCTGCGCGCCGGTGTAGTCATCTGCATAGGCCTCGACAAACGAGGCTCATCACTGATGTCGCTGGCAGCCGTTCAATGCCAGCAGCGTCGAGCCCTTTTGCGCAAGGAGATACCCTATGAAGCGTTCCGCTCTTGCTGGCTTGTTCATTACCGCTGCGATGCTGGCGTCCCCTGCTTTCGCGGCAGGTGATAAAGACCTGTGCCAGATCAACCTGGACAAAATCAACAACGGTAAAGCGCTGCTCGCCACCGACACCAGTGGTAAAAGTGGCGAGATAGACACTGCTGTGTCTTCGGCTAAAGCAGCCCACGCCGCCGGCGATGACAAAAAGTGCATTGAGATCACCTCGAAGGCGCTGCAAGACCTGCAGAACAGCGAAAAAGGCGGCCAATAGGCAGCACGGTCAGGGACGGCTAACCTTCGGGTTGGCCTTCCGTGACGGTTTGGCGTACACTGCACAGGCTTGTCACTCACTAAGAAACAACGAGTTACAAGCACGGGGCCGTTTAGGATTCGACGCCGGTCGCGAAACTTTAGGTGCATGCCGAGTTGGTAACAGAACTCGTAAATCCACTGTTGCAACTTCTTATAGTTGCCAATGACGAAAACTACGGCCAGGAATTCGCTCTCGCTGCGTAAGCAGCCTTAGCCCTGAGCTTCTGGTACCTTCGGGTCCAGCAATCACCAGGGGATGTCTGTAAACCCAAAGTGATTGTCATATAGAACAGAATCGCCGTGCAGTACGTTGTGGACGAATCGGCTAAAACTTACACAACTCGCCCAAAGCACCCTGCCCTTCGGGTCGCTGAGGGTTAACTTAATAGAAACGGCTACGCATGTAGTACCGACAGCGGAGTACTGGCGGACGGGGGTTCAAATCCCCCCGGCTCCACCACTTCATCATCTAAAGACGTCCACGGACGTCTTTTTTTGTGCCTGAAGTCCAGTGAATACGGGGATTCCAGCTCTTTTGAGGGCTTTTTAGGATTTATGAGTTCCAGGCGCTTTGGTATCCCAGGTGGTATCCCGGGTTACCAAATGCTATTTTCAGGATACCAAAACGGTGCTGGAGGTAGCCCCCATGCCTACTAACGCAACACGCCTCTCCGATCGCCAGCTCAAGGCAGTCAAGGCAACTGGTAAAGACTTCGTCCTCAGCGACGGCGATGGCTTGCAGCTTCGAGTACGCGCCAGCGGCTCGATGATGTGGAATTTTAATTACCGCGAGCCGTTAACCAGAAGCCGTATCAATATGGCGCTCGGTCCATACCCAGACCTCTCGTTAGCCAACGCCCGAAAGAAAGCCGTAGAGGCACGTGAGTTGCTCGCTCTGGGCATTGATCCCAAAACCCAACGCGATGAGGTTCGGCAAGCCAAGCTCGCTGAAACTAAACACACGTTCGAGAAGGTGGCCACGGCCTGGTTCGAGTTGAAGAAAGACTCCGTAACCAAGGCCTACGCCGAAGACATCTGGCGCTCGCTAACTCTTCATGTTTTCCCCAACTTGAAAACGACGCCGCTCTCGCAAATCACTGCTCCGATGGTTATCAAGATCCTCCGTCCAATTGAGGCCAAAGGCAGTCTCGAAACGGTGAAGCGATTGAGCCAACGGCTCAACGAGATCATGACCTACGGGGTCAACTCCGGGCTGATATTCGCGAACCCTCTCAGTGGAATTCGAG
Source organism: Pseudomonas sp. EA_65y_Pfl1_P113 (assembly GCF_963970525.1). Classification (NCBI taxonomy): domain Bacteria; kingdom Pseudomonadati; phylum Pseudomonadota; class Gammaproteobacteria; order Pseudomonadales; family Pseudomonadaceae; genus Pseudomonas; species Pseudomonas sp. EA_65y_Pfl1_P113. Next base: position 1,217 of record NZ_CAXAQM010000025.1, on the reverse strand, counting down.
CGGTGTTCAAGAAGCCCAAGAAAGAGAACATGGCCGCGCTACCACCCGAGGAGCTGCCCGAACTCATGATGGAAATCGCGAACACCAGCATCAAGCGCACGACTCGCTGCCTGATCGAATGGCAACTGCACACGATGACTCGTCCTGCAGAGGCGGCGACCACCCGATGGGCAGACATCGACTTCGACAAGCGCATTTGGACCATTCCCCCAGAGCGCATGAAGAAGCGCCGGCCGCACACAATCCCGCTAACCGACCAGGCACTCTCGTTGTTGGAGACACTTAAGCACCACAGCGGGAACAGGGAATACGTATTCCCTTCAGACAGGAACCCGCGCACCCACGCTAATAGCCAGACCGCCAACATGGCGTTGAAACGCATGGGCTTTCAGGACCGTCTCGTCAGCCACGGCTTGCGCTCGATGGCGAGCACCATCCTGAATGAGCATGGCTGGGACCCGGAGCTGGTTGAGGTCGCGTTAGCGCATGTCGATAAGGATGAAGTTCGGAGCGCTTACAACCGAGCGGATTACATCGACCGTCGGCGCCCGATGATGGCGTGGTGGAGCGCGTACATCCAGAAGGCGGCAACCGGCAGCCTGTCGGCGTCTGCGATCAACCAAACCAAGGAACGAAACGTCTTCCCAGTACGCTAAGCGTGGACAGGTTGGCGACAGCGGGACAACCCGCGTAATCCATGGCGTGTAGCATCGCGACGGAGGTGGCGACTTTCGCCAAATCTCCCCCATGCGCGCGGCACTCCAGCCAAGCCCTGATCACGAGAAGGCTCATCGCTGGTTGAGCAACTGCGAAGCTACATTACGAGGCCAAACATCGAGGACCTTCCAGTATCGTAGGATATCGGTAGCTTTTCGCCACGCGACAGTCCAGCAACACGTAGCATGTCGCCCGCTTTCAGGGAACGGTGATGACCGAGGGGGTTCCGTTCGTACCGGCTCCCGTTCCCCATCCGGATTTGTCGGGACCAATCGATTGAAACCAATGGTGGGCGGCGTTCGCGCAATGCCTAGATCTGGGCATCTTTGTCCATGGGGTGCAGCGAGACATTCACATTGTGCGCATTCCACGCCATCCGGCCACCCTTTCCACGCTCATCCGGCCAGGCAGTCGGAGCGCAGCGACGCAGGTTTGCATTGTTAGTCTGAAGTCCCTGTCGTCGTCAATTTCGTTGCGCGTCTGCGCATCGATTCGCCCTT
>NZ_CAXAQM010000024.1:0-78168 GCF_963970525.1 Pseudomonas sp. EA_65y_Pfl1_P113 | reverse complement strand
AGTTGAAAAGGTCGCCGAGGTCGAGCAGGTGCTGCTGAACAGACATAAAAAATCCGATGCCAGATATCTGGCATCGGATTTTCTAGGAACTTCGACGTGAGCTCAAATGCTTAAGTGAACAGCATTACGGCCTGGCGCCGGGTTTTTTTGTGTGTTTTCGGCCAATATGCAGCGCTCTTTGCTGGCAGTTGATCAATGAACCTTGAACCCGAGAACCCAATGTCCCCTTCAGAGCACGCCTCGCCCAAGGCCGAAGTTGAACAATGGCTGATCGACGCCGAAGCCGATGATGCCCAGGTGCAGCACGCTCAACCGGTTGTGGGACGCCCGTGGTTACTGCTGCTGGGCCTGATTCTGGTGGCGTTGAACCTGCGCCCGGCGTTGTCGAGCCTGTCGCCGTTGCTCAGTGACGTCTCTGCAAGCCTGGGCTTGTCGGCGGCCAGCGCCGGCCTGCTGACCACCTTGCCGGTGTTGTGCCTGGGCCTGTTTGCGCCATTGGCGCCGATTCTCGCGCGACGTTTTACCGCCGAACGGGTGGTGTTGGGGATTTTACTGACGTTGGCCGGTGGGATTATTTTACGCAGTTCATTCGGTCAAGCCGGGCTGTTCGCCGGCAGCCTGGTGGCTGGCGCGAGCATCGGCATCATCGGCGTATTGTTGCCCGGCATCGTCAAACGTGATTTCGCAAAGCGGGCAGGGGCCATGACCGGCGTCTACACCATGGCTTTGTGCCTGGGGGCGGCGCTGGCGGCCGGCGCCACGGTGCCGTTGAGTCAGTACTTTGGCGACAGTTGGAGCCTTGGCCTGGGTTTCTGGATGCTCCCGGCGCTGTTGGCGGCCCTGTTCTGGTTACCGCAAGTGCGCACCCAACACGGCGTCCACCGCGTGGCCTATCGCGTGCGCGGATTGCTGCGTGATCCGCTGGCCTGGCAAGTGACCTTGTACATGGGCTTGCAATCGTCCCTGGCCTATATCGTGTTTGGCTGGCTGCCGTCGATCCTCATTGATCGCGGCCTGAGCGCGACCCAGGCCGGGCTGGTGCTCTCCGGCTCGGTGATCGTGCAACTGGCAAGCTCCCTGGCTGCGCCCTGGTTGGCCACGCGCGGCAAAGACCAGCGCCTGGCGATTGTGTTGGTGATGCTGCTGACCTTGGGTGGCCTGTTCGGCTGCCTGTATGCGCCGCTCGACGGCTTATGGGGCTGGGCGATTTTGCTCGGCCTGGGCCAGGGCGGCACCTTCAGCCTGGCGCTGAGCTTGATCGTGCTGCGCTCGCGCGATTCCCACGTGGCGGCCAACCTGTCGAGCATGGCCCAGGGCATCGGCTATACGCTGGCATCCATGGGGCCGTTGGCGGTGGGCGTCTTGCATGACTGGACCGGTGGCTGGGGGGCCACCGGCTGGGTGTTCGGCGTAATCGGCCTGGGCGCGATGGTTGCCGGGCTGGGTGCCGGTCGCGCTTGTTATGTAGGCGTCACCAGCGAGAAGGTGTAAGGCATTCACGGCGCAGCGTATGCGAAGGAGCGGCAGGTCGGTCGTGGCGCAACGGCAAGTACTTGCAGGCCTGCGTTGCGCCCTTAGGCATTACAGGTATTTGACGGTCAGTGTGACGGAACCATCGATGGTTTCCTCTTTGGTGAACGTCAGATCCTGGGCTGGGGCGATTGCCGCTTTGATCTGCAAGTCGGCAGTGAGGCGTTGTACTGGCAAGGGGGTGAGGGTGTCCAGTTCGGAGACGGCGGTGAGGCCGTCATCCATAAAGCTACCTTCGCGTTGCCAGGTCACCCCGCCATCCCTTGAGCCGATCGCTCTGACAGGCATCCCATCCGCTATCAGATTGGAGGTGGATATCGTGAGAAAACCGAGTTTTTCACTGCCGTTGATCATACCCAGACCAAAGGTGTAGTAATCGTATTGGGCGTCCGAACCTTCGCGATTGTCTGTGGCGGCGATGGCGATCAGCGTCGCGGCATCGCAGGTCACGGTCATCTGCATGTCCTGTCGGGGCAGGTAGGTTGGCCAGTCAAGTCGAAGATCCTGAACGGAAATTTTGCCCAATTCGACCACGCCGTCATTGGCCAGGGTGGGCTCGCAGGCGCTTGGGGTAATAAGGCCGCGCACGCTCAGGTCGACACTGGAGGCGGCGATGGCCTGGGTGGCGGTGCTCAGCAGCAGCGCGGCGATCAGGCTGTGAAGGGACTTGCTCATGGTGTGGCTCCTAGGGAAAGTAGAGGGTTTGAGGGTCACAGGTACATGACCGTCAGCGTCACCGATCCGTCGATGGCCACCTCGTTGTTGAGGGTCAGGCTGTTGGTGGGGGCGATAGCGGGAGAGATCGCCAGTTCCGCGCTGAACACTTGGACCGCAATGGGCACTAACGTCCCCAACGCGGCCACTGAAATTATATTGTTGCGATACAGATAGTTGTCGTTGTACCACGTTGCACCGCCGTCCTCTGAGCTGACGGTGCGGGCCGCCACACCGTCGGCTAGCGGCTTGATGAGCCGCATTCCCAGGGCGCCTAGCTTCTCGTCACCATTGATCAAGCCCAGGCCAAATTCATATATCTCGTCGTTTTGAAAATGGGAGCCGGCTCGATTGTCTTGGGATTGCAACCCCATCAAGGTCGGCGCGTCGCAAGTCACGGTCATTTGAAGAGAGTGATAGGGGAAAAAGCTCGGCCGGTCAGGATTGAGGTCCTTGGCGGCAATTTTGCCCAGGTCATACACCCCGCCATTTGACAACGTGGGCTCGCAGGCGCTTGGGGTAATAAGGCCGCGCACGCTCAGGTCGACACTGGAGGCGGCGACGGCCTGGGTGGCGGTGCTCAGCAGCAGGGCGGCAATCAGGGTTTGAAGGGACTTGCTCATGGTGTGGTTCCTAGGGAGCGCAGCGAGTTTGAGGGTCACAGGTACATGACCGTTACGGTGGCGGAACCGTCGATAGGCACTTCTTGCGTCAGGGTCAGGGTATTGGTGGGGGCGATGATCACTTTTACGGTCATCTCCATGCTCAACGTCTGTACGGGCGTCGGGACGAGGGTGGCATTCTCGGCAACAGACGCAATGCTATCGGTCGCCAGATAACCGCCCCGAATCCAAGTCGATCCGCCATCCAGTGACTCGATGATTTCAGCTGAGGCGCCGTCGGCCACCGCCGATGCCAACGTGACCCAAAAGGCGCCAAGTTTCTCGTCGCCATTGATCAGGCCCAGGCCAAAACCGCCCTCGTCGCGAAATGCCGTTCCCGGGCGATTGTCCTTGGGTTGCAGGGCGAGAAGGGTGGCGGCTTCACAGGTCACCTTCAGTTGCATGTTGTGCGGGTCAAGTCGGGTATAGGTTTCGACATTCAGGTCTTTGGCGGAAATCTTGCCGATGTCATACACCCCGGCGTTGGATATTTCAGGGACGCAGGCGCTTGGGGTAATAAGGCCGCGCACGCTCAGGTCGACGCTGGAGGCGGCGACGGCCTGGGTGGCGGCGCTTAGCAGCAGCGCGGCGATCAGGGGGTGAAAGGACTTGCTCATGGTGTGGCTCCTCACTAGGGAAAGTAGAAGGTCTCAGGGATTTACAGGTACACAACTTCTAGGGTCGCGGAGCCGTCCATTGGCGTTTCCGTGCTCAGGTCGAGGTTCTGCCGCGCGTTGATCGTGGCTTCCAGCTTCAGGGTGCTGGTGAGTGTCTGGATCGCCGATGGGCCGGAGGTGCTGCCCCCTACATCGGTGAAACCGAGCAGACTGCGCGAGCCGATATCGATGGGGTTGAGGTTGGCGGTGCGCCAGGCCATGCCGCCGGTAGTGGACTCGGTGCCGTACACCACGGCAAGGTCGTCGACCACGGTTTGCTTCGGATCAAAACTCACCGAATACACGCCGATTTTGTTGCCGCTGCTGTCCAGCCCCAGCCCGTAAAAAATCTCGCTGTTAACGTGGGCGGTGCCGTCGCGGTTGTCGCGCATGCGCAGGGCGAAGCGCCCGGCGGCGTTGCAGTTGACCGTCAGCGTCAGATACTTGTGCGGCAAGCGGGTGCCGTTGGTGAGGTTGAGGTCATTGCGCGAAATCTTGCCGAAATCCACCAGCCCGCCGCTGGACAACAGCGGCGTGCAGGCCATCGGCGTGATCAGGCCCTTGACGGTCAGTTCGACGGTGGAGGCGGCGTGTGCAGTGCCGGATAGAAGGAGCAAAGCAATCAGAATAGTTTTCATGGGAGGGTACCTAGAGGTAGGTGATGTCGAGGGTGGCCGACCCGTCGATGGGGACTTCCCCGGTCAGGGTCAGGGTGTTTGCCGGGGCAATTTTCGGTTCGATCAGCACGTCAGCGGTCAGTCGCTGGATCGGCGCCGGTGCCATACCCGGCGTGCTTATGTCGTGGGTGAAGGAGGTGAGGAACGCCGGTGACAGGACTTGCGTTGGCCCCCAACCGGTCGTTCCCACGGAGCCGATGCCATACATCGGGGCACCATCGGCCACGATCGACTCCAAGCTCAACCCCATGCCTCCGACCTTTTCGTTGCCATTGACCAGCCCCAGGCCGAATCTGAGTGAGTTGTCGCTTTCGTAATGGGAGCCGGGACGATTGTCCACGGACCTTATCGCCACCAGCGTCAATGCCTGGCACGTGAGTGTCATCTGCAGGCTTTTGGCCGTAAGGGGTGTCGGTTGATCGACATTCAAGCCCTTGGCGGGGATCTTGCCCAGTTCGTATACGCCGCCATTGGACAGGCCAGGTTCGCAGGCGCTGGGGGTGATCTTGCCGTTGACTTTCAGGCCGATGGAGGACCCGGCCTGGGCGAGTGAGCTGCCTGCAAACAGCGACAAAACGGCCAGTGGTATCAGAAGGTTTTTCATGGAGAGGCTCTTAGAGGTAGTTGAGTTCGAGCGTGGCAGCGCCGTCGAGGCGCACCTCGCTGCCCAGGTCCAGTGAACCCAACGGCGCCATCACCGCCTCCAGGCTCGCCGTGGCGCTGAGTTGTTGAATGGCGGCGGGGCCACTGGTGGTTCCGGCGCTCGCGTTGAACCCCAGGTGTCGGCTGGCGCCGATGGCCAAAGGGCTGGCGCTGGCACTGCTCCACGGAGCGTTGACGGTCGGGGAATCGGTGCGGTAGAGCTGGGCAAAACTATCGGCGGTGGCGCGCGCGGGATCGAAGATCACCGCGTAGCGTCCGATTTTTTGCCCCTTGGCATCGAGCCCCAGGCCGTAGGTGGTTTCGTCGTTGTGACCGGTCGCTGAGCCCTGGCGGTTGTCCTGCAAACGCAAGGTGAAGGCCGTGGGGGCATCGCACGCGACGCTGACCACCAACGGTCGGTCGGGCAGGGCGGTTTCCTTGTCCATGTGCAAATCCATCACCGACAATTTGCCGAAATCCACCGTGCCGCCGTTGGACAGGCTCGGCGTGCAAGCCGCCGGAGCGAAGCGCGCTTGCAGGCGTAGTTCCCGTGAGCGTGCGGTGCTGATCGCGTCAAACACTCCGCTGGTTTCCCAGGTCACGGCATCGCTGACCCGCGAGGCCTCTTCACTGGCCCAGGCACTCGCCTCAAGCTGCAACGACAAGCTGCGCCCACTGACCGGCACCCCGGCGCGCATCGGCACGATGCCGTGCTCCGGGCGCCAGCGCAGGGTGGCGCCGGTGCTGACGGCAGGCTGGCCGCTGCCCGCAAGCAAGCCCAGTTCGACGGCCTGGCCGTCGAGTAACGCATCGCTTGCCCGCAGGCTGTAACTGCCGCGCGAGGTAAACTGAAAACGCTCGGCACCGGCTGCAATACCGCGATAGAACAGGCTCATGTCAGTGGGGTTCGGGCAGTTCAGGGTCAGGCTTAAACGCCGTTCCCCAAGCAGGCGTTCGTCTGCTGGAACCAACGCGATAGCGCGGTTCATCAGTCCGAAATCCAACACGGTTTCGTTCAGGCTCAACTGGCACTCATCGCCCCAGGCATTGGCGCCCAGTAGCAAGCCGAGCGAGAGCAAGACGGGTTTCAGGCCCATGGTAGAAGTCCTCATGATTGGCACCGCGCCGGCGCGGTTTCGTAGTACACCTCGGGGTCGCCTTTCTCGGGCAGTTCAAAGCTCAGGCGACAGCGGGGTTGGCCGGGGGCACTGATCCATAGCGGGCGACCGTCAAGCACATCGGGCAGGAACACTTGGCTGCCTTCCTGCACCAGCGTCACGAACTCGCCGTCCTCGGTAGTCACGGTGGCGCCACGGGGCAGTGGTTGGCCATCCTTCGTGGTGACGTTGAGCAGTGCACGACGGGTCAGGGCTACGCCAAATTCGACCTTGTCCACCGCGCCACGCCCGACGGAAAGCACGGCCAGGCCATTGCTGATATCAGCGTTGCGCGGCAGCGAGCGGGTGTGCACCTCCACCGGGCTGCGGCCATAGGCGCTGAGTTGCGGCACCACGGCCTGGCCTTGCCAGTCGGTCCACACGGGGCCGCTTGGGGTGCTGACCTTGATCCCGGCCATGTCGCCCACCGACATCACCGCAAATGTTTCGCGTACCGGGTACGGCGAGAACGTCAGGCCATCGCCATGCAGCACCACCCCACCGCGCGCGCCGCCTTGATAGCTGGAGCGCTCGGCGTCGTTGCGGGTGTAGTTGAAGTCCAACTGGCTGTAATACGGCAAGGCCGAAACGCCCACGGACGACTCCACCGCACGGTCGCGGCTATCGCGTTCCACGCCGACGCGGTAGCTCAGTTGGTCGTTGAGTTGTTCGTTGATGCCCACGCCGAGGCGATGCTCGCCGCCGGCATGACGTGCCCATGAGCGGCCACGGCGGTTTTCACCGAGGGGCACGCTGATGTTCAGGTAGACACTGTCATCGCTTTGCTGGCGGCCGCCGACTTGCCATTCGGCGCTGGCCGATACCGATACCTGACCAAAGCTGGTACCCCATGACGCCAGCGCGCGGCTGCTGCTGTCGCCGGTAAAGGTCGACGAGCGCGAGATCCCTGCACTGAATGCCCCCAGCATCGGATGCGACCAGGATGCCGTGGCACTTTGTTGGTCGCGGTAGCGCGAGCGCTGTTGTTCGCGGGTGTCAGTGGTGTAAGTCGAGTCCTCAAGGTCGCGATAGCCCATCGTGCGCCAAGAGCCGGCGGTGGTAATCGCCCAGTTCTCGGTGAGGCGCTGCGACCACGACAGGTCGGTTTGCACGCCGCGTTCACTGCCTGGGCGACTGGCCTGGGCGAGTTGTGTAGAGACTTGAAACTGGCCGTCTTGCCACGGCAACCACCCCAGGTTCAGCCCGGTTGCGCGATAGTCTTCGGCCGCCAACACCCCGGCGCCGATGCTGACTTGCGGGTGCAGCGCACCGCTCCAGCCGCCACTGACCACCCAGGGTTCAGCGCCTTCGCCGTCACCGATTTGACGTAGGCGACCGGCGGCCACCGAGTAACCTGGCGCCGGCAAACCCAGACCTAGCATGGCAGCTGGTACTGTGAAACGGCGTTCTTCACCCGTGGTTTCCTTGACCGTCACCTCCACGTCGGAGCGGCTGTTAAGGCGTCGCACATCGGTCAGGGAAAACGGCCCGGCGGGCACAACGGTGGAATGAATCAACGTACCGTTCTGGCGGATCTCCACCTGCGCCGGGCTGTTGGCGATGCCGGTGATGGTCGCGCCCTGATTCTGGTCCTGCAGCGCGGTTTCGGTCAGCACCTGGGCGCCGGTGATCTGCGCACCGGCCAGCACCGGGTTGTAGAGGTTGATCTGTCCTGCCTGGAACACCGCCTGCTGTTTGGCAAAGGTGCGCTGGGCGTAGGCGTCCAGATGGGTCGTGCGCGAGACTTTGTCTTGCCAGGTGCGCACCTGGCGGCTGCGCACGATCCAGTCGCCGGCATTGAAGCCAACCTCGGTATTGGCCGACGCGAAGCGGCTGTTGTCGTCGCCGTACTCGTTTTGCAGGCCGGTGACATCGTAGTTGAGCACGCCGGCATACCCGCCGGTCTGGTAGCCGGAGATATCTTGCACGGCGGGGCGCAAGGCCTCGGTCGGCACGATCAGGAACAGGCTGAGGCTGGCCGGGTCTTGCTCGATCACGGTCTGCGGGTACGTGCTGAGGAAGTCATGGCATTCGGCATTGTCAGCCGGCATTTTCAAGCTGCCTGCGTCCAGCAGTGCCTGGTTGAAACACAACCCGCCCTGGTCGTTGAACACCACGTCGATCCGGCCGCGCCGCTGGCCGTTGACGTTCAGATTGAGGGCATGGCGCCCGGCGGCGAAGCGCGGTGCTTGCAGCAGCAGGTTGGCCAGCGTCGGGTCGATGCCACGCTGGGACAAGGTTTGCGGATCGAACGAACCGGCGACCTCATCCGCCAATGGTTTGGCCGCTGGCAGGGTGGTCCCGACGGCCAGTGCCAGGCCCGCCAGCCACCTACGGCGCGCCCGGCGCAGTGAAACGCCAGGCTCGGCTTCGCCGTCGCGATCAGTCATTACTGTGCTCACAAGTCGTACTCAAATAATGGAGGCGTTCCCGTTCCACTCCCTGGCGCGGGCAGGCTCCTGGTGGCCTTCACGGTGAGGCCACTTCGTTATCAGGGCGCCGGGAACCAGTCCTCCCGGCGCTGCGATCAGAGGGTGATCGGTGCTTGGTACGGTTCCACGGCAAAGCCATAAACGGTGGCCGGTTGCAGTTGCACAGTGCTGGCCGTCGGTTGGCTGGCAGCAACGCTCAAGGTCTCTCCCGGCAGTACGTAAGTGCGTGGCAGCAGCGCCGAACCATCGCCCGGCAGCAGCTTCAATTCCTGGGCCAGACGCACCACGTAGGGCGTCGAGTTATGCACGCTCAGTTGACTGTTTTGCAGGCTCCAGGTCAGCCCGGTCCAGGGCGTGCGGTTGGGTGCCAGGCCCTTTGGATGCAAGATCACTGGCAGGTTCTGGCGCACGGTCACGCCGACCCGCGCATGCCCGGCCTGGCCTGCGGTCTTGCCTTGGGGCATGCCCTCGAAAATGACGCGCATCAGGTGTTGGGTTTGCAACGGTTCGGGGGTTTGCAGGATGAAGCGGATCAACTGACTCTTGGAGGGTTCGACCCGAGACAAGGGGGGGGTAACGAAGACTCGCGAAGCGGTGTCTTCAGGAATGTTCTCCAGGGTCACGTGCAATAGCGCCAGCTTCGAATCGGTGTTGGTCACCGACACCGAGGCTTCGCCGTCGGCTTCGTTGACGATCACCACTGAGGTATCCGGCACCATCCCGTCGGCGAGCACCAGCGTTGGGCCCCACATGGGCAACGCTACCGCGCCGAGGTACAGGCAGGCATAACGCACGACGTTGAAGGCCCGTGAGAAAACTGCAAAACAAGGAAGAGGGAACATGACTACAGGTACCTCAGGTCTAGCACGATGGAGCCGTCCAGCGGCACCTCTTGGTCGAGGGTCAGGTAGGCGGCGGCGTTGATCGATGTATTGATTTGCAAGGTGGCAGTGATCAGGCGGTGGGGGGCCGGGATCAGGGTGCCGGGTGGCGCAAAGCCCATGTAGTTGTCGGGGTAGGCGTTGGGTTCCGGAAACCAGGTCTCGCCCTGATTACTCGAGGCCAGCACCAGCGCGGGCTGGTCGTCAGCCATCACTTCATGGATGGCCAGAGATACCGAGCCGAGGCGCTCATCGGGCGCATGAATGTTGTTGCCCAGGCCGTAATAAAAGCCGGGCCCCACTGACGAATCAGCACGGTTGTCCACGCCTACCAGCACAAACAGCACCGGCTCGTTGCAGCTCACATGCAGCTCCAGTTGCTTGCTGGGCAATGGGGTGAACACGTGTTCATTGAGGGAACGGGCCGGAACCCGCCCATGATCGACAATGCCACTGGGCGATAACGTCGGCGTGCAGGCACTGGGAATGATGCTGCCGGACAACGTCACCTCCACCGATGAGGCGCACAGGGCAGGGGTAGCGCACAGGCAAAGAAAAGTCGGCATCAAACGGCGTGAGAGCATGTTCATGGTCGGGTGTTGGAGCCTTGGTCAAGGGGCCATCTGTGAAAACGGCGATGGGCGCAAGGCATTGCGTTGCGCCCGCGTGCCATTACAGGTATTTGACGGTCAGGGTGACGGAGCCATCAATGGCCACTTCGTCGAGCAGGGTCAGGCTGCTGGCGGGGGCGATGGACGGCGTGACAGCCAAATCAGTGGTGAGCACCTGGACCGGAATCGGCGCCATGGTCGTGTTGTCGGCAACCGATGTAATGTTGCCGGTTGCCAGGGTCGGTTGCCGGACCCAGGTCGTGCCGCCGTCCGTTGAGCCAATGATGCGTCCTGCTACGCCGTCGGCGAGCGGAGCTTCGAGCCACATCTCGAGGAACCCGAGCTTCTCGGCACCGTTGATCAGGCCCAGGCCGAAGCGCGACGGGATGCTGTCAGAGCTGGAGCCTGCGCGGTTGTCCTGAGGTTCGATCGCCATCAAGGTTGCAGCGTCGCACGTCACGGTCAGTTGGAGGCGGTATTCGCCCAAGTTGGTGATGTCATCGAGCTTGAGATCCTTGGCGGAGATTTTGCCGACATCGACATTTCCACCATTGGGCAAGCTCGGCTCACAGGCGCTCGGCGTGATAAGGCCCTTCACGGTTAAATCAACGCTGGACGCCGCGAGCGCATTACCGGCGCTCGCGATCAGCACAGTGGCAAGCAGAGGGTTCAGGCTTTTGTTCATGGTATTGCTCCTTAGCGGGAAAAGTTGAAAACGGCTGCTCACAGGTACTTCAGTTGCAGCGTGGCCTGGCCGTCGATGGGCACTTCATCGAGCAGGGTCAGGTCGGTGGATTGAACGATGATGGTGAAGGCGCGGAACCTGACGCTCAGTTTTTTCAGCGCGATGGGCGTGTGGGGGGGCGCGCCCACGGCGGCAAACGACGTCAGCGCCTTGTGGCCCAGGTAGGGCGAGAGGCTCCAGCTGGCACCGCCATTGCGCGAGATGATCACGTTTACCGCGTTTCCATCCGCCACGGGGTCAAACAGTGAGAACGCCACACTGCCCAGTTTCTGGTCTTCAGGGGTGGTACCCAAGCCATGGTGCGCCGGGTTGATCGCCGAGCTGCCCGCGCGGTTATCCACCGTGCTCAGGGTGAAAAAAGTCTCTCCCTCGCACTGCACTTCCAGGCGCATTTCTGCCGGATCAAGCTGGGTCGGCTTGGTCGGTTGCAGGTCTCGGGCGGTCATTTTGCCGTGATCGATCACGCCGCCATTCGACAGCATGGGCGTGCATGAACTGGGGGTGATGGCCCCGGTTACATTCAGGTCGGTATTGCTGGCGGCGAAAGCGCCTGGCGTAAACGCCGCCAGCAGGAAGGTAAGAGCGGTTTTGTTCATCAGCACATGTCCTTGTGAGGGCGCGCAGTCGGCCTGCAGGCAAGCGCGCCTACCGTGGGGCGGTCGCCCAGCGGAAATTTCCAATCGAGAGGGGTCACAGGTAACGCAGTTCAAATGTGGCAGAGCCGTCCAGCGCTATCGTTGTGCCGGTCGGAATATCCGTTTTCGAGTGGATGAAGGACTCGACTAACAGGTCTAGAGAAACGGTCGTGAGGTGGACCGGTACTCTGATGCCTGAGGTCTGATTGCCGAACGCTATAAGCGTGCTGGACGGCAAGTCCTGTTCAGAATTGAACAGCCAGGTCGAGCCGTTATCGAAGGAGTAGATCGCATAGGCGGCAGGGTCATCGGTCAGGATGTTTTGCATCGTCAAGACATAAGAACCGATCCACGTTGTTGGCGTCAGACGCCCCATGACCCAACGAGAAGAAGGGCCAGGTGCTGAAGCACGATTGTCTACGGACGCCAGTGCGAACAAACTTGCGCCCTCGCAATCAATTCCCAGTTTCAGGACGGCGTTAGGCAGTTCGGTTGGCCCTGTGGGTTCGAGGTCCTGTACCGAGATCTTGCCGTGATCCACCAACCCGTTATTGCTGATGCTGGGGGTGCAGGCGCTCGGCGTAATTGACCCTTTGACCGCTAGGTCCACCGTGCTGGCGGCCATTGACACACTGGCGTGGGCAATGAGCAGGGCGCCGGTCAGGGCTGCGAGAGAGTCTTTCATGTCGTCTGGTATTCCTGTGCAAGGGCCATGGGGACAGGTTCGTGCGGTGAAGTTGCCCAAGGGTTTTTGGTTGTTGCGGGCGGGCGCAGCTTTAGCGAAAACCGGGAGAGAATGTATCGCCGGGCCCCTATACAGGAAATGCAACTATTACGAATGACAGGTCGGCACTGTCAAAAGGGGCTTGTTTCTTGAAAGTTCGTGCTTGAGCGTCGGTTGTCGTACTTGTTGTATCGCCGTTTCCCATACATTCGGATACTTTTCCGCGCTCTTTGATTACCTGAATGCCTTCATTCGGACTCGCGTAATCGTCTCGCTGCGAGCAAGTCGGCTGTGATCCACGTATTGCTCGCGCAGGTGGGACGGTTGGACTGATCGCTCTTGATGAGGGCTCTATGCCGGGCAACTTTCCAGACCCAGGTGCGCCCGAAGAAGCCCTGGCGAACCCTTGGTCCCGTGTGCGGGTGTTGGTGGTGGACGACCACTGCACCTATCGCCTGCTGCTGGGCTCACTACTGGGAAAACTCGGTGTGGCCCATCAGTGCTGCTGTAATGGCGAGCAAGCATTACAGGCGCTGGCGATCAAGCGTTTCGACCTCGTGATCAGCGATTGCCGCATGCCGGTCATGGACGGTTACGGCATGACCCGCGAACTGCGCCAGCGCGAGCACGCCGAAGGTCGCCTGCCCATTACGGTGCTGGGGATGACCTCCAGCCTGGGCCCGGAAGAAATCCGCCTCTGTGTGGCATGCGGCATGGATGGATGGTTGCCCAAACCCATCGGTTTTGCGCAGTTGCGTGACGTCTTGCGTTGTTGGCTACCGCCGCCGCAATGCGCCGCTTTCGACGGGACGCGAACAGGTTCGACGGTGGCGCACAACAGCACTTTCCCGAGCCGCGCCAGCCTGATCGAGGCATTTGGTTCCTGGGATGTGGTGGAACCGATGCTGTTCAGCCTGATTCAGGAAGCTCACGCCGACTTGGCAATGCTGATCCATGCGCAAGCGACGCTGGATGCGAGGATGGCCGCACAATGTTTGCACCGCTTGGTGGGCAGTGTGGCGTTCCTCGGGGAAACCGGATTGGAAGGACCTACGGTGGCGTTGATCAACAGCGTGCATTCAACAGGCATGGCGTTGAACCGAACGGCCTTGGATGCGTTACGCCATGAAGTGGCGCGTTATTTGGATTATCTAAGTTGTCTCTGAAGGAATACACCCTTTTGTTATGTAGTACTTTTCTGTATTACTTTTCTCTCTTTTGTGTAGGCGCTTTTGTTGGGGCTTTAAATGCAGGGTTAAACCGAAAGTTGGAGATTTATTACCTATTGTTGCAAAAAGACTATCGCGGTATTTTGCCGGTCTCAAATTGCCATCATGGAGCAGTCGATGATCCGCATTATTATTGCTGACGATCACCCTATAGTTCGTGTTGGACAACGCGTCGTGATCGAGGCGAGTGGTAAGTGCAAAGTTGTGGGTGAGGCCGAGGGTCCGGATCAACTGTTGGAGTTGGTGAGTCGTGTGCCGTGTGATCTGATCGTCACTGATTTCGCGATGCCCGGAAACCAGCAGGCTGACGGGTATGGGCTGTTGGGATTATTGAATCGCACCTATCCGGATCTGCCGGTGATCGTGGTGACGATGTTTGCCAATGTCGCAACGCTGCGGGCGGCCTTCGGCCATGGCGCGCGCGGTGTGGTTGCCAAGAGCGCGTCTGCCAGGGAATTGCCCCAGGCCCTTAACACCGTGGCTCAGGGGCGCACCTTTGTCAGTGAGTGTTTGCGCGTTCAGTTGGACCAGGCATGTTTGGCCCAGCCAACCGCAGCGCCTACGCTTTCCGGCAAGGAGCAGGAGGTGGTGCGCATGCTGGCCAGCGGCATGACCGTCAGCCAGATTGCTGCGCGGGTTAATCGGAGTATCTCGACAATCAGTAAACAGAAGAGTACGGCGATGCAGCGGTTGTGTATTTCGACTGATGTTGATTTGTTTGCGTATGCACGAGATACCGGCATGGTGCCTTAGTTTGGAAGACCTTGAAGGGTCGTAATTATTGTATTGGGTGCGCAATAGCGGCGTTGTAAAGTATTGCAGGCTCTCGCGCGAAGAGTGTAGGCGCCTCAGTCACTAGTTTGATTGCAAAGGCGTACTGTTTAGACGTCTGGCGAACAAGTATGCCTTATGTTTGTCGATAAAGATGCACGCTGGTGATCAGGGTGTTAATGAATAAATTACCGATCTCAGTGGCGGTTGTTGTTGCATGGGTCGCGATCAAAATCGCGATAAGCGGCGAGTAGTTCATCCACTACGACCCTGTTACGGACGCCGCTGCCCAAGGATCAAGAAATACCCATCGACGGCAGCGCGACCCTGGACATCGTCTACCTCTAACCGCACCGCCCTCATCTATGTGGCAAATGGGCATAGCCTTCCTCTCACGTGCAGACTATCGTGCAGCCCTGATAACAACGAACTGCGGAGCCTGCCCATGAGTGATGCCCACGACGCCTTGATCACCCGATTCTACCAGGCGTTTCAACGCCTCGACGCGCAAGCCATGGCGGCCTGCTACACCGACGATGTGGTGTTCAGCGACCCGGCCTTCGGCGAGTTGCACGGCCGTGATGCCGGCGACATGTGGCGCATGCTCACCACCCGCGCCAAGGATTTCTCCCTGACCTTCGACAATGTGCGCAGCGATGAAACCACCGGCAGTGCTCACTGGGTCGCGACGTATCTGTTCAGCGCTACCGGGAATACGGTGGTCAACGATATCGGCGCGCGATTTGTATTTCGTGATGGCAAGATCTGTGCGCACCACGACCACTTCGACTTGTGGCGCTGGTCGCGTCAGGCCCTGGGCGTCAAGGGGCTGTTGCTGGGCTGGTCGCCGGCGCTGAAAAACGCCGTGCGCGCCCAGGCGCTCAAAGGCTTGAAGGCATTCCAGGCCAGTCGTTGATAAGCTTGGCATCCCTTGGTCTTACCGAATGCACCCGTGACCACGCCTGAACCCAAACCCTGGTTTGTCTACCTGGTGCGCGCCGCCAATGGCGCGCTGTACTGCGGCATCAGCAATGACCCGGTGCGTCGCTTTGCCGCTCACCAGAGCGGCAGGGGCGCGCGGTTTTTCCTGTCCAGCCCGGCGGTGGCGCTGGTGTACACCGAGCAGTGCGCGAGCAAGGGCGAAGCGTTGCGTCAGGAGCGGCTGATCAAAAGGTTGAAGAAGAGCGCCAAGGAATGCCTGGCGGCGAGTGGCTCATTGATTTGACTGATGGATTGCCATCACGCCACCCAATGGTTTTGCACGCTAAGCTGCGGGTTCCTTTGTTAAGTGGACCCAAGCATGTCTGAGCTGATCCTGCACCATTACCCCACCTCTCCGTTTGCGGAAAAAGCTCGGCTGCTGCTGGGCTTCAAAGGCTTGTCCTGGCACTCGGTGCACATCTCTCCAGTGATGCCCAAGCCGGGCCTGACAGCCCTTACCGGCGGCTATCGCAAGACCCCAGTGTTGCAGGTCGGCGCCGATATTTACTGCGACACTGCCTTGATCGCGCGCCGGTTGGAGCAGGAGAAGGCCGTGCCGGCGCTGTTCCCGCTGGGCCAGGAAATGATCACTCAAACCTTCGCCACCTGGGCTGACAGCGTGGTGTTCGCGCATGCCGTGAGCCTGGTGTTTGAGCCTGAATCGGTGGCGGTACGCTTTGGCAAACTGCCGCCAGAGGCAATCAAGGCGTTTCTCGCCGACCGCGCCGCGCTGTTCAGCGGTGGCACCGCGAGCAAGCTCCCGGCCGAACTGGCCAAGCATCAATGGCCGGCGATAATGGCGCGCCTGGAGCAACAGCTACAGCGCGAGGTAGGGGATTTTCTGTTTGGCGAACCGTCGATTGCCGACTTTGCCTTGGCGCATTCGTTGTGGTTCCTCAAAGCCACCCCAGTGACTGCGCCGTTGGTGGATGCTTATCCGGGCGTGTTGGCCTGGTTGGGCCGCGTACTCGGTTTTGGCCACGGCACGGCCAGCCAGATGAGTGCCGAGCAGGCGTTGGACATCGCGCGTGATTCCACGCCCGCTGCTTTGCCGGACGAGGTGTTCGAGGATCTGAATGGTTTCAAGGCAGGCCAGCACGTCACCGTTTCGGCGATCGATTACGGCGTCGACCCGGTCGCAGGCGAACTGCTATTTGCCGGCCGCGAAGAGCTGATCCTGAGGCGTACCGATGAACGCGCGGGCACCGTGCATGTGCATTTCCCACGCTTCGGTTTCCACATTCAGGCGCAATAAGTAAAAATATTTGCAAATAAGAGTGAGGTAAATTGCCGTCCCATCCGTGTAGTGCATGAAACTGCGATCTATTCGCATTAACAGCGTTTTCTACACGGGTTCTCACAGCATGAAGTCGACGGCGGGCGGTTTGGTTAAACAGTGGTTGGGCGCCTCGGTATTGGCAGCGTCGGGGCTGGCGTTGCTACCCCTCTGCGTGGCGCAGGCGCAGGCGCAGCAAAGTGTGCAGTTCAACTTTGCCCTGGCGGCCAAACCGCTGCCCCAGGCCCTGAGCGATTTCAGCCGGGTCACCGGGATCAGCGTGATCTACACCGATGAAGCGCCCTACGGCCTCAAGGCCCCGGCGGTCAGCGGGCAGATGAGCGCGACCCAGGCCCTGCAACGCCTGCTCGGTAACAGCGGCTTTACCTTCCGCCAGATCGACGCCCGCACCCTGGCCCTGGAACCGGTGCCCACCGAGGGGGCGGTCAACCTCGGTGCCACCACCATCAGTGGCGTCGGCCAGCAGACCCAGGACAGCACCAGCTACCAGCCACCGCCTACCAGTTCGGTGATGCGCTCCCACGGCCTGCTGCTCGAAACCCCGCAAACCGTCAACGTCGTCCCCGCCCAGGTACTGCGTGACCAGACCCCGCGCAACCTGGATGACGCCCTCGCCAACATCAGCGGCATCACCCAGGCCAACACCTTGGCCAGCACCCAGGACGCGGTGATGCTGCGCGGCTTTGGCGACAACCGTAACGGCTCGATCATGCGCGACGGCATGCCTATCGTGCAGGGGCGTGCGCTGAATGCCACGGCGGAGCGCGTGGAAGTGCTCAAGGGCCCATCCTCGCTGCTGTACGGCATCCAGGACCCGGGCGGCGTGGTGAACATCGTCAGCAAAAAGCCTGAGCGGGTGCAGTCCACGGCTCTGACCGTGCGCGGTTCAACCTTCGGTGACGGCAAGAACGGCAGCGGCGGCAGCCTCGACACGACCGGCCCGATTGGCGACAGCGGCCTGGCGTATCGGTTGATCGTTGACCATGAAGACGAGGATTACTGGCGTAACTTCGGCACTCGCCGTGAGAGTCTGATCGCGCCGTCGCTGGCCTGGTATGGCGACACCACCAAGTTGCTGTTGGCCTACGAACATCGCGAGTTTCTCTCGCCGTTCGACCGTGGCACCGCCATCGACAAGTCCAACCACCCGCTGGACATCCCGTCTACCCGGCGTCTGGACGAGCCGTTCAACAACATGGAAGGCCGCTCCGACCTGTACCGCTTCGAAGCCGACCATGATTTGAACGACGACTGGAAAGCTCATTTAGGCTACAGCTGGAACCGTGAAACCTACGACGCCAGCCAGGTCCGTGTCAGCGCCGTGGCCACCAACGGCAACCTGACTCGCAGGATGGACGGCACCCAAGGCGCGATCACCACTGACCGCTTCACCACCGCGAGCCTTGAAGGCAAGGTCAATGTGTTCGGCCTGCAGAACGATCTTGTGTTTGGCATGGATGATGAGTACCGCAAGGTCTACCGCGCCGACCTGATCCGCCAGAATTCACGCAGCCCGTTCAATTACAACAACCCGGTGTACGGCAACGAAGTGGCGGGCACCACCGTCAGCGCCGCCGACAGCGCCCAGACCGACCTGCTGCGCAGCGACTCGCTGTTCTTCCAGGACGCGATCCACCTGACCGATCAGTGGATTTTCGTCGCCGGCGCGCGCTACCAGATGTACGACCAATACGCCGGCAAAGGCGTGCCGTTCAAGGCCAACACCAACGGCAATGGCCAGGCCTGGGTGCCGCGTGCCGGCCTGGTGTATCGCTACACCGATGAGCTGTCGTTCTATGGCAGCTACACCGAATCGTTCAAACCCAACTCCACCATTGCTGCCTTGGCGGATGGCAGCACCTTGACCGGCGACCTCACGCCCGAAGCATCCAAGTCCTGGGAACTGGGGGTCAAACTCGACATTCCGGGGCGTATCACCGCCAGCGCGGCGTTGTTCAATATCGACAAGCGCAACGTACTGGTGTCGGTCGGTTCCGGCGCGAATACGGTCTACAGCATTGCCGGCCAGGTGCGTTCGCGTGGCCTGGAACTGGACGCCACCGGCCAGTTGACCGACCGCTGGAGCCTGATCGGCAGCTACGCCTACACCGACGCCGAAGACATCAAGGACAACGACCCGACGCTGGAAGGCAACCGCCTGCAAAATGTGGCCAAGCACACTGGCTCGCTGTCGGTGGCCTATGACTTTGGCAACATTTTTGGCGGCGATCAGCTGCGTGTGGGCACCGGTGCGCGCTATGTCGGTGAACGCGCAGGTGATGCGGCCAACGATTTCACCCTGCCGGGTTACACCGTGGCGGATGCATTTGCCACCTACGACACCAAAATCGATGGGCAAAAGGTCAAGTTCCAGCTCAACGTGAAGAACATGTTCGACCGCGTCTACTACACCTCGGCCGCGAGCCGGTTGTTCGTGTCCATGGGCGATGCGCGACAAGTGTCGGTCTCCAGCACCCTGGAGTTCTAATGTGGGCTTGTCGTGAACGGGCTTGTCGAATCATCGCACCGCCCCGCAGCGCGGGACGAGCCCGCTGACTACACCAGCGCGCTCGCCACGCAGGGAGCGAGCTGGTAGCGTGGCCGCACAGTTTTTTGCGGAAATAAAGCACCGATGTTTTTTGGAAAATGGATATACGCCAGCGTCATACTGTTTCTGCTGGGTGGTTGCGCGAGTGTTTCGCCAACCTCCACCCAGGCCTCCCTGGACCATCTCCTGGCTGATCCAGCGCTGCATGGTGCCACCGTCTCCCTGATGGTGCGCGACGCCCGCAGCGGCAGCACCCTCTACCAGCACAACCCACGTACGCGATTGGTGCCGGCTTCCAATCTCAAGTTGTTCACCACTGCTGCGGCGATGGACGTGCTGGGGCCGCAGTACCGGTTCTCCACTCAACTGCTCAGTAATGGCGCGCAGCAAGGTGAGCGCCTCAGCGGCAACCTGTACCTCAAAGGCCTGGGCGACCCGACCACGCAATTCGCCGACTACCAAGCGCTGGCCGCGCAGCTGGCGGCGCAAGGCGTGCGCCAGATCCAGGGCGACCTGGTGTTCGACGACACCTGGTTCGACGCTGAGCGCCTGGGTGTTGATTGGGCCCAGGACGACGAAAGCACTTACTACGGCGCGCAGATTTCGGCGCTGACCGTATCGCCCAATACGGACTTCGATGCGGGCACCTTGCTCGTCACGGCGAAGGCGCCGGTCGCGGTCGGCCAGCCGGTAAGCGTGGTGATAAGCCCAGCCACCGACTATGTGCAACTGAGCAACCGTGCCGTCAGCGGCCCAGGCAACAGCTACGGCATCACGCGCCAGCACGGCACTAACCTGTTGCAACTCACGGGCGCTTTGGCACCGGGCAAGCAAAGACGGCAGTGGGTGAGCGTGTGGGAGCCGACACAACTGGTGGCCAATCTGTTTGAACAGGCATTGGCGCAGCAGGGCATTCAGGTGATGGGACGGCGTGTGATCGGCGGTGCAAGCCCTGTGACGGCCAGGGTCCTGGTGGAGCATCAATCGGCGCCTTTGCGGGAATTGATCACGCCGCTGCTCAAGCTGTCGAACAACAACATGTCCGAAGCCTTGCTCAAGGCCATGGGGCGCAAAGCATCCAATGCAGGCACGGCGCAGGCCGGTGTCGCGGCAGTGGCGGACTTCATGCGCCGCCAGGGTTTGGACCCGATGACGCTGAGCCAGGTCGATGGTTCGGGCTTGTCGCGGCGCAATCTGGTGTCGTCGCAGAACCTCACCGATCTGTTACTGGCCACGGCCAAACAGCCCTGGTTCGAGGCTTGGTACAACGCCTTGCCGATCGCCGGCAACCCGGACCGCATGACCGGCGGCAGCTTGCGCTACCGCTTGCGTGGGACGGCTGCAGAAAACAATCTGCACGCCAAGACCGGTTCCATGGCCGGGGTTTCCTCGTTGAGCGGCTACATCACCGACGCCGAGGGCCGGCGCCTGGTGTTTTCAATAATCAGCAATAACTACCTGAGCAATGCCGCGCCCATCCGTGCGCTGGAGAATCGCGTGGCACTTGCACTGACCCAATGGCACGACTAGCTCACGGCTGATAGCCCATGCGCCAACTCACGGCCCGGGTCGCCGCCAGCAAGCGCTGCGCCGCCGGGCCATCTTCATCGGCGTGGAACAATGAGGTGGGACCGACCACGGTCATCACCGCCGCCACTTGGCCGATGGCGTTGAACACAGGCGCCGACAAGGCATCCACCCCCGGCATCAGCAGACCATGCACAAAATGCAGGCCGCGGCTGCGGATCTGCTGGCAGACGGTGGCGTAAGCCTGGTCATCGGCCAGGGCATGGGCGATGCCAGCCTGGATCTCGCGTTCACGCAATTCCACGGTTTCCCGCGACGGCAGAAAGGCGCTGAACACCAGCCCGGTGGACGAGCTGAGCAGCGGCAACACGGAACCCAATTGCGTCACCACCGTGACGGCGCGCACGGCGGGTTCGATCTGCACCACGGTCGCCCCCTGGTTGCCCCACACCGCCAGAAAGCAGGTCTCATTCAACGCGTCGCGCAACTCCGCCAGCGGCATTGCGCCGACTTTCAGCACGTCCATGCTGCCCAGCGCCGCCAGGCCCACGCGCAAGGCTTCGCGGCCCAGCCCATAGTGGTTGGTGGCGGTGTTTTGTTCGGCAAATCCCGAGGCGATCAACGCCTGCAAATAACGATGCACCTTGCTCGCCGGCATCTGCACGTGCTCGGCCAGGCGCGACAGCGAGGTGGCCGGCGACAGTTCGGCCAGGGCCTTGAGGATGTCGGTGCCCACTTCGGCCGAGCGGACTTTCTGTTTACCGGTGTCGCGGGGCTTTTCCATGGAAGGGCGAGAATCCGAGAGATGAATGGGCGTCTTTATAGCTTGACGGTCGACAGTGATCAAATTACGTTATGCGTAACTGGATTACGATAAAAACAACTTCCGTGTAGAGGACGATCCATGAACCTCGAATACCTGTCGGGCTTCGGCAATGAATTCGCCAGCGAAGCCCTGCCCGGCGCATTGCCGGTCGGCCAGAACTCCCCGCAAAAAGCGCCTTATGGGCTGTACACCGAGTTGTTCTCCGGCACAGCGTTCACCATGGTGCGCAGCGAAGCCCGGCGTACCTGGCTTTACCGCATTCAGCCGTCGGCTAATCACCCTGCGTTCGTCAGGCTTGAGCGGCAATTGGTCGGTGGGCCGTTGGGCGCGGTGACGCCCAATCGCTTGCGTTGGAACCCGTTGGATGTTCCAAGTGAACCGACGGACTTCGTTGATGGGCTTGTAGGAATGGTCGCCAATTCGGCGCTGGAAAAACCCTCTGGCATCAGCATCTATCACTACTGTGCCAACCGTTCCATGGAGCGCGTGTTCTTCAACGCCGATGGCGAATTGTTGATCGTCCCCGAGCAAGGTCGGCTGCGTATCGCCACGGAATTGGGCGTGCTGGAGGTGGAACCGCTGGAGATCGTCGTGCTGCCGCGAGGCCTCAAGTTCCGCGTCGAACTGCTGGATGCCCAGGCGCGTGGCTACGTCGCCGAGAACCACGGCGCGCCGTTGCGCCTGCCGGACCTGGGCCCCATCGGCAGCAATGGCCTGGCCAATCCGCGCGATTTCCTCACGCCGGTTGCTCACTACGAAGACCTGAAAAAGCCTACGACGTTGGTACAAAAATTCCTCGGTGAACGCTGGGCCTGTGAACTGGACCATTCCCCGCTCAACGTCGTCGCCTGGCACGGCAATAACGTGCCGTACAAATACGATCTGCGCCGTTTCAACACCCTCGGCACCGTGAGTTTCGATCACCCGGACCCGTCGATTTTTACTGTCTTGACCTCGCCGACGAGCACCCACGGCTTGGCTAACCTCGACTTCGTGATTTTCCCGCCGCGCTGGATGGTGGCCGAAAACACCTTCCGCCCGCCGTGGTTCCACCGCAACCTGATGAATGAATACATGGGCCTGATCCAGGGCGCCTACGATGCCAAGGCCGAAGGCTTCCTGCCCGGCGGCGCGTCGCTGCACAGTTGCATGAGCGCCCACGGCCCGGACGGCGAGACCTGCACCAAGGCGATCAACGTCGATCTGGCGCCGCACAAGATCGATAACACCATGGCTTTCATGTTCGAGACCAGCCAAGTGCTACGTCCCACGCGGTTCGCCCTGGAATGCCCGCAACTGCAAAACACTTACGACGCGTGCTGGGCCTCGCTGCCCGCCACCTTCAACCCGAATCGGAGATAACCCATGACTCAGCCAACACTAACGCGCAGCTGGGTGGCCTCGGCCAATGGGCACGCGGATTTCCCCCTGCAAAACCTGCCGCTGGGGGTGTTCAGCCTCAACGGTTCGGCGCCGCGCAGTGGCGTGGCGATTGGTGATTCCATCCTTGATCTGCACGCAGCCTTGGATGAGTTCGAGGGTGAAGCGCGTCGCGCCGTTGAAGCGACCGCCGGCGGCCAACTGAACGCGTTTTTTGAACTCGGCCGTGGCCCGCGCGTGGCCTTGCGCGAGCGTCTGCTGGAACTGCTGGCTGAAGGCAGCACACTGCAAACCCGCGAGGCACAGGTGCTGCACCGCGCCGCTGATTGCCAGATGCACCTGCCGGCGAAAATCAATGACTACACCGACTTCTACGTCGGTATCGAACACGCGCAAAACGTCGGCAAACTGTTTCGCCCCGACAACCCGCTGCTGCCCAACTACAAGTACGTGCCGATTGGTTACCACGGCCGCGCATCGACCATCCGCGCCTCGGGCACCGAGGTGCGTCGTCCCAAAGGCCAAACCTTGCCAGCCGGCCAGACCGAGCCGACCTTCGGCCCGTGCGCGCGCCTGGACTACGAACTGGAGCTGGGCATCTGGATCGGCCAGGGCAATGCGATGGGCGATTCGATCGCCATTGGTGACGCGGCCGAGCACATTGCCGGTTTCTGCCTGCTCAATGATTGGTCGGCGAGGGATATCCAGGCCTGGGAATACCAGCCGCTGGGGCCGTTCCTGTCGAAAAGCTTCATCACCACCCTTTCACCGTGGGTGGTGACCGCCGAGGCCTTGGAGCCGTTCCGCAAGGCACAACCGGCGCGGTCTGAAGGCGACCCGCAACCGCTGCCGTACTTGCTGGATAAGCGTGACCAAGCTGCGGGTGCGCTGGATATCGAATTGGAAGTACTGCTCACCACCGCCGCCATGCGCGAGCAGAACCTGCCGGCTCATCGCCTGGCTCTGAGCAACAGCCTGCACATGTACTGGACCGTCGCGCAGTTGGTTGCGCACCACAGCGTCAACGGCTGCCAGTTGCAAGCGGGTGATCTGTTTGGGTCGGGCACCTTGTCGGGGCCGCAAGAAGGCCAGTTTGGCAGCCTGTTGGAAATGACCGAAGGCGGCAAAAAGGCTATCGAGTTGCCGTCCGGCGAAGTGCGCAAGTTCCTTGAAGACGGCGACGAAATCATCCTGCGCGCCCGTTGCAGCCGCGAAGGGTTTGCTTCGATCGGCTTCGGCGAGTGCCGCGGCACTGTGATCGCGGCGCGCTAGGAGGGCAGGGTGATGGAACTCTACACGTACTACCGTTCGACCGCGTCGTACCGGGTGCGTATTGCCCTGGCGCTCAAGGGCCTGGATTTCAGCGCCGTGCCGGTCAACCTGCTGGTGCCGTCGGGTGGTGCCAATCGCCAGCCGGAGTACCTGGCGATCAACCCACAAGGTCGCGTGCCGGCGCTGCGTACTGATGAGGGCGAGTTGCTGATTCAGTCACCGGCGATCATCGAATACCTGGAGGAACGTTATCCACAGGCGCCGTTGCTTTCCAAAGACTTGACGACCCGCGCGCATGAGCGTGCGGTGGCGTCGATTATCGGCTGTGATATCCACCCGCTGCACAATTCGAGCACCCAGAACCTGCTGCGGCAATGGGGGCATGACGAGGCGAAGGTGTTGGCGTGGATCGGTCATTGGATCAGCCTGGGGCTTGGCGCGGTGGAGCAATTGATTGGTGATCAAGGTTATTGCTTTGGCGAGCAGCCGGGGTTGGCGGATGCGTTTCTGATCCCTCAGCTGTATGCGGCAGAACGCTTCAAAGTGCCATTGGCGGCGTACCCGCGCATTGGCCGTGTGGCGGGGCTGGCGGCGCAGCATCCGGCATTTATACAGGCTCACCCTGCCAATCAACCTGACACACCCCAACCCTGAATGTGGGAGCGGGCTTGTTCGGCGTCATCTCTATAAAAATAATAGGTACCTTGCGATGCACAACCAAATTGCCAGCTTTCGCGCGGCACTCGACGCCCGTCCGGTGTCGCGCTATCAGTGGTTGATTCTCCTGTTGCTCGCGCTGCTGCTGGTCACCGATGGCTACGACGCCCAAGTGCTGGGTTATGTCGTGCCGGCGCTGGCCAAGGATTGGGGGCTGGAGAAAGCCGCATTTGGTCCGGTGTTCAGCGCCAACCTGCTGGGGCTGACGCTCGGGTCATTGCTGGTCACACCCTTGGCCGATCGCTTTGGCGTGCGCCGCATCCTGCTCGGCTGTGTGCTGATCTACGCCAGCCTCACCGTGCTGATGGTGTTTGCCAACTCGCTGAACACGCTGATGGCCGCGCGGTTTATCTGCGGTATCGGCATGGGGGGCGCGATGCCGAGCGCGATGGCGTTGATGTCGGACTACTCCCCACCGCGCTTGCGCACGTTGATGGTGACCTTGGCAGCCTGTGGCTTCTCGTTTGGCGGGGCCGCGGGTGGTTTTGTGGCGGCGGGGTTTATTGAAGGCTTCGGGTGGCAGGCTGTGTTTCTTGCAGGAGGCGTGACACCGTTGTTGCTGTTCCCGTTTCTGGTGTGGCTGCTGCCGGAATCTCTGCCGCGTTTGCTGCGTGATGCCCCGTCCTACGCAAGGTTGCGGAAGGTGACGGTGCGTATGCTTCCCGACTGGCAACCGCCGTTGGCGACCGAGGCTGAAAACCAACAGGCGCAAAGCAGCAAGCTGACGGTCGTGGAGTTGTTCCGTAACGGCTACGCGCGCCCGACCGTGCTGATCTGGGCGACCTTTTTTGTCAGCCTGATCCTGCTGTATTTCATGATCAGCTGGTTGCCGTCGCTGCTTCTGGAAAGTGGTTTGACGCTGAAAGACGCCAATCTGGTGACGTCGATGTTCCTGTTCGCCGGCACCTTGGGCGCCATCGGCATGGCTTGGTTCGCCGACCGCTTGAAAAGCAAAGTACGACTACTCTCAGGCGTGCTGGCGGCGGCTGCTGTGTGCACCGTTTTACTCGGCCTGAACCATGACAACCCTCGCTACTTGGTGGCCTGCGTATTTGCGGCCGGGTTTTGCATCATCGGTGGCCAGTTGACCCTCAATGCCTTTGCCAGCAACTTCTACCCGGCGCATGTGCGCGCTACCGGTACGGGCTGGGCGTTGGGGGTAGGGCGATTTGGCTCAATCCTGGGGCCGCTCTTTGGCAGCATGCTGCTCGCGATGCATATCCCGGTGGAGCAGATTTTCTTCTTCTGCGCGATACCGGCGGTGATTGCGGCATTGTTGATTATTCAGGTGCGTTCGCCCGGGGTTGATGTGCCGAAGAGCCGGATGACAGGGGATATTCTCAAGACGCCACAGGCTTAGTGCACCACTGAATTGGGTGGCAGGTGCCCCAGCCGCTCGGTCAGGCGCAGGCGTTGGATGGGATCTTCGCTGAGCATCAGTGCGTGCTCCAGGTCGAAGCGTTCGGCGTTAGGGCAATCCAGGCGCTGATACAGGCTGGCCCTCGCCAGGTAATCGGCGGCGCTGGCGTTGCCCAGCTCCAGCACGCGTTCGGCATCGACCAGCGCTTCAAGCGGGGCGTCATTGGAAAGGTGCAGTTGCCGCAAGTTGCGCGACAGCCGTTGCAGGATCGAACGCGGATCGGCGGTGTACAGGTGGTCGGCCTGCAACTTGAGGTTGGGGCCGTACTGGCGTTGCAGTAGGTCCCGACAATCATTGGGGTACAAACGCCGCCCGCCGCAGGGGTCCAGCAGGTGATCGGCACCGGGTACCCGCAGCAGGAAGTGGCCGGGGAAATTCACGCCGACCATGGGGATGTCCAGGCGCCGCGCCAGTTCCATAGCGATCAGCCCCATGGCCAAGGGTTGTCCACGTTTGCGTCGCAAGACCTTGTCCAGCAGGGCAGCGGCGGGGCGCAAGGGGGTGAATTCATCCTGGGCAAACCCCAGGTCATTCATGCGCCGCAGCAGCGGCTGGGCCTGCTCATCCGCTGGCAGCATGGGCATGCCCAGGCTCACCTGCTGTTGCAACAGGGTCAATTCCTGCAGGATCAGCAAAGGCTGCACCGCCGGGTCGTGCTCGGCGGCAATCCACAGCGCCGCTTCAAACAGCGCAGGTGGTGAGCGTTCCAGGCAGGCGAAAAAGGCTTTGCGGGGATTCATTGCATTCTCCGACATAGGCCCCCGTTTTAGCCTTGCTGGGGTTTTTCGTCCAGTGGCTTAGCAAATATCCAGCGCGCTTATGTCCCAAATCCTGCAAAAACGGGCGTCTTATTCCAGCGTGGTCCGGCATTTTTCTGCCGCAAGCCTATACTTGGCCCACTACCAGAAGTGATTCGGGAGCTTGACGATGTTTGCTCTCATGCATAGCACCCGCCTTGAATCGCTGCACTTGAGCGTCGACCCGGTCACCGGGCTGAAGGCGGTCATCGCCATCCATAACAGTCGCCTTGGGCCCGCCCTCGGTGGTTGCCGTTACCTCTCCTACCCCGACGACGAAAGTGCCGTGGCCGATGCCGCGCGCCTGGCCCAGGGCATGAGCTACAAGGCCGTACTGGCGGGGTTGCCGGTGGGCGGCGGCACCGCAGTGATACTGCGCCCAGGCCACGTGGAAAACCGCGCGGCACTGTTTGAAGCGTTTGGCCGTTGTATCGAACAACTCGACGGCCGCTACATCACCGCCACCGACAGCGGCACCTCGGTGGCGGACATGGATTGCATCGCCCAGTACACCCGTTACGTCACCAGCACCACCGCCGCGGGCGACCCTTCACCCCATGCCGCCATGGGCGTGTTTGCCGGCATCCGCACCACCGCCATGGCCCGCCTGGGCAGCGACAACCTCGAAGGGTTGCGCGTGGCCATCCAGGGCCTGGGCAATGTTGGCTACGCCCTGGCCGAACAGCTGCACGCCGCCGGTGCCGAGTTGCTGGTCAGCGACATCGACCATGGCAAGGTGCAACTGGCCATGGAGCAACTGGGCGCGCACCCAATCGCCAACGAGGCGCTGTTAAGCACGCCGTGCGACATCCTCTCGCCCTGCGGCCTCGGCGCCGTGCTCAACCGCCAGAGCGTCGGCCAGCTGCGCTGCGCCGCCGTGGCCGGTTCCGCGAGTGCGCAACTGACCAACCTGCAAGTGGCCGACCAACTGGAAGGGCGCGGCATCCTTTACGCCCCCGACTACGTGATCAACTCCGGTGGCCTGATCTACGTGGCTCTTAGGCACAGCGGCGCAGAGTTGCCGATCATTACCGCGCACCTGTCTAACATCGGCACGCGCCTTACCGAAATCTTCGCCCACGCCCAGGCCGAAAAGCGCTCCCCCGCACGGGTGGCGGATGAGCTGGCCGAACGGTTGCTGTACCAATAGCCAGCTATTAAAAAGGCCCTGAATCCATGATTCAGGGCCTGTTCAATTCTGGCTTTACTCCGCTGCAGCGTTGAGCAACTCGGACAACGCGTCCGGTTGGCTCTTGAACGCCTTGGCAAATACATCGCGGTTCTTCGCCATGTAGATCCCGGCTTCTTCCACCTGCTGCTCACTCAGGGACGGCACTGCTTTTTGCAACACTTCTGCCAGCAACTCAGCGAGTTCAAGCATCTTGTCATGACGGTCAGCTTCGGCTTTATCCATGATTTACCTTAATGCCGCGTGCCTAGATACGTGTAGTCTGAGTAACGTCCAGCGCCGTCGTCGCTAAGCCGTGATGCAGGGGTTGATTATTACGATAGGCAGGTCTACTTTGAAAAACAGTGCCAATGCAGCACCGCGGGTTTTTGGATAGCAGGTAGGCGTCGGAATTATCCGCGGCCCGGCATCTGTACCCCCATGACAGAGCTTTCGTCGGGGTATGAGCTATGCGTCTAACTATTTCCATCCCTATTCCTTCTTTTTGTGAGGCATCAACATTTAGCGCCTCACAGCCACCTCTTCGATCGCGTGAAAATTTCCTCTATCAAGAAAAGTCAAAAGCTGCGAATGATTATTCTTTCGGTAAATTTATTTTACGGGAAGTAGACGTTTATCAGGCTGTTGAACTTGCGAATTTAGCTGGCGTGGGCGAGAGGAACGCTCATGATTAACTTAGCGAATCGTAGTGCCTCTACGAAACGGGTATATCTAGAGTACAAAGTTATAAAGTTTGCTCGTGGTCAACTAGCAAGGTATATGTTGGTTGCTGAAAAAACATTCATACCTGTCGTGAGTGCAAGTGTGTACGAAGTGTCGTATTCATTAGGTAGTCGTAGATTTAAATCCAGCATAAGAACAATATTTTATCATTTGGCATTCCTTTTTACATGGGCGGGAAAGAATGGTGTTGATATTGAGGTAATGCTGCTAGAAGGGCGTGGTATTGATTTCAAGAATGTCAGGAACTTCGCGCGCTGGCTCGAAACCGTAATATTGCCATCCCAAGGTGGTGATCAAATAAGCCGATATGTTACCAAGGTGCTTCACAGCTGTAGTGCATTCGCGCTGTGGTTTGTGGAGAACTTCACTCCGTTAGTAAGTTATCAAGTGGACAGCAATGTTAATTACGTTAAGCTTATTGAGAGCCATAAACAGGTTTGGTCCGAAGTCATGGCTGGCGGTAACGCTGACGCTATCGCGCAGGATTTAACTGATGACGAACTGCAATTGATCGAGAAATTATTGAAAGCTAGGTTGGACAACGCCACACGAAAGCGTGGTCTGCAGTTGCGTAATTATATTTTATGGCGATTGATGCTGAGGTTTGGTCTTAGAATTGGTGAAGCGCTCGCCCTTCGATTGGAAGATATAAATCTTACAGGTGATTATCCTTCGCTTGAAATCGTTCGTATAGAAGAGAGAGGGGCAAACTACGTAGATCCACGGACGCCAAATAATCCTCTTGTTAAAACCTATGGACGATTGCTTTACTTTGGTCCGGGAGACGAAGATGTTATCGGGTACATTGAAGAGTATGTATCCACGTATAGAGTAAAGGCAAATGGAAAAAGACTTGGCTTCACAGTATTCTTGGATCATGACTTCCTGTTTGTGTCGCATGGATCGTCTAATATGGGCCGTCCCCTATCTTGCTCTTCAGCTAACAAGATTTCAAAAGATATACGTTTGGAATGTGTTGATAAGTTTCATTGGCACGTGGTTAGGCATGCGGTCTTTAATCGACTCTATGAGGCAGCAAGTTCGCTGGAGAATAATGCCACAGAAATTGATCACATAGTTTACATGGGTGGGTGGCGCAGCCCCAACTCACTGCGGTGTTATGCCAAACGAGCGATCAGGGATTTGACTAGGAATAGGCTAATTCAGATGAACACGGAAGGAATCATAGATGAATATTAAATTAAATCATCTCGAAGAGTTTCGTGATGAACAGGGTAGGCTTTATGTTGAATGTCGGGCTGATGCACTGAACCCTTTCTTTATCGATGTTACAACTTGCAGGGTTGAAACTGAGTGGCAGAGGCGGCGGTATTCAATATGTTTGGATGAATACAAGCTTCCTAAAATAGTCATTAATGCTGCGCATGAGTATTTAAAATTTAAGCTTAAAAAGGTTTGTCCTCGTATTCTGCCTAGCTTTCGTTCAGCATTATTGTGTCTTGAATCAAAATGGAATACTTCGTGGACTGATTTTTCCGATCTTTCGTTGGGGGATCTGTTTGATATCACATTGGCTGAGTCACAGGCAGGCGGGCAATTTCGAATGTTTTATAGATATTCAGCGCAGAACTGTTTGGCCGGCGCCGATGAAGTTTATGCGTTAGAGCTGGATGCAATAAAGTTTAAACCAGGTGAGTCAAAGAATATAATACTCCAATGGCATGAAACCAGAGGGGCATTGACCAGTTCGGAAATAGAAGTTGTAAGAAGAGCTATGGTGGCCAAGGCACCCGATGAATCAACCTGGGACACGTCTGTCCGGTTGTTCGCATGGATTGCGTTTGAAACGCTAAAACGCCCCATTCAGCTACATGAAATGTTAGACAGCGCACTATGGACGCCCGACCCCACAGCATCTGACCAGCAGTTTTTTTTGAGGATTCCTAAGGCGAAGAAACAAAGAGGTCAGGAGGCAGAGCTATGGCCCATAACCGGAGAGTTGGCGGTTGCTATACGAGATTATTCCGCACTACCCCATGTGAGAGTTTTGCAGAAATCGCGAAAAACCTTATTGGTTAGTATGTCGGGTGGGAAAAGACCAGACTTTGGTCGTGGATTAACACTTTGGAGCCAAAAAATAGGCCTCGTCAGCCCGAGGACGAAAGAGCTATTGGTGTTAACTCCGTATCGAATACGCCATAGTGGGGCTACACAAATGGCTGTTCAAGGGGCGTCAAGAGATGAAATTCAATATGTATTAGAACATAGTTCCATCACCGCAGCAGATTGGTACATAGATTGTTTGGCATCGGAGTTCTGCCCGCTGCTAGAACGAGCCAACGAGAGGCTTGGAGGTTTGTTTTCAGATCTTAATGGTCTCTTTTTTAACGGACGTGTTGGTCCTCGGGGTGCTGGTTCGCCGATACTGATTCCCGTCGTACAAACGCCCGCTCTTGTGGGAGAGTGCGGCAAAGAAGGAGTGTGCGGGCAGCATCCTTTCTTTAGTTGTTATAATGGGTGTAGGTATTTTATTGCTTGGCGCGACGCAGACCATAAAAAGTCTTTGCAGTACTTGGAGACCGAACTTTCGAGGTGGGATAAGGCTGAAGGTGGCAAAGAACGTAGTAAGGTTCTTAAGGATCTAGAAAGGGTCTACCAGTCCGTTAAAGATGTTGTAACGAGAATAGGAAATGGTGAGTAACTTTCTATGAGCGAGAGTTTATTAATGTTGGAAGTGCCTATCGCACTACACGAGCTTACGACTTCCGTCTCGAAAGTATTGAGCCCCGAAATTAATGTTTTTAGCGATGATTGGGATATTTTGGATTGGGTTAAAAGGCCCGGAAATTTAACTGTCTTAACTCTGCGTTTTGGCCGCCTTAAAAACAATGCTTTGAGGATGGTGGCGAAAATTTACATTGCAGCTAAGCGAGTTCAAGTGGGAATTGCTGATGGCGGAGCTTTCGCGATTATCGAGGCATTGGTAAGGCTTGATTCGGTGATTGGTGATAAAACGATTGCCCAGATTAACCTTCTCGATTTTATCGCAGTTGAGAATACTTATATCGAGCGCGGGGTAGTAGGAAAAGTATCAAGCCTATCCAATCTCCAAGCCTTCTCTAAATGGCTACAAATGAGGCTTGGATTAAGGATTTTATATACAGCACCAAAGAGCCGTCTTGAGTATGGCAGGCATGGGTCTGAAAGTGGAAGGCAGAAAAAATTGCTGCCGACGGAGGTTCTTCGAGATATTGTCGCATTGGTTAATCACCCGGAGTTGGAGCTTCGTGACAAGTTTTTCATTAATGCATTATTGATAAATATTGCATTGGGATGCAGAATTAATGAATTAGCGTGCCTTCCGTTGGAATGCTTGATAAAACTTCAAGGGAGATGGGCTTTTAAAGTTTTTCCTGAGAAGGGTGGTACGCTTTTGTATAGACCTTTCCCTCAGGAAATGTATCCTGCGATCAAAGCAGCAGTGACTTTCATCGCTAAGACGACAATGGAAGGGCGACATATAGTTAAACAGCTACGATCGGCTCCGCGCCTCGATTGGAAGAAAATACTGAGTTCGGACCAATCGCTAAGGTACTTTTCGAAAAAATTTGCATCCGAATGGACAAAAGAACATAGCCTGTTCACGCCAAAAGGAAGCTATTATTTTTCAACCGGACAATTCGTTGACGCTATAGGATTACTAGAGCGATTCAAGAAGCCATCGAAGGCAGCGGCGTACCTCTGCACTACAACTCGCGTTTTTAACCGTTTGTTAAATAACCAGATCGCGATGTCACAAAAGGTTTATCTGTATGAGAAAAGTTGGGATGAACTTGCTCCAGTGACCTGTGAAGTTGAAAACTGGCAGAGGAAACTGCGGATGCACCCTCATTCGATAACCGCGAAGTGTATGGAAAAAAAATGCGAGGTGACTGTCTCTGCGAGAAGTTGGATGCGGGAAGTAGTGAGAGGGGTATTTGATGATGCATTATTATGTCAGCTCCAAGATAAAGTATACCCGTTTGAACGCGACTTTAAATATGAGGAGGAGTTCTATTGCTCGATCTCGCCGACAATTCGTGCAAACTCGAAAACGTTATTGGAGCCTGAGGACTCGTTGTTCGTTATTTCGCGTAATCTTTTGACCTATTCAAAATCCGTAAGGTCGAACGAGTTTAGAAAAGTTAGTGACGGGATGTTCATAAGTTGGTTGGGCGGTACGTCAGCACAGGGTGGCTCACTATTTAGGAAATTTGATATCCTTGATCCGCGAACAGGCACTGTTGCAGAGTTTACTTGGCATGATATCCGTCATTGGCTCAATACTGTATATAAGCAGGGCGGGCTTTCGGACGCTCAGGTGAATATTATTTTAGGACGAGCGGATTATACGCAAGCTCAAATATACGACCACACCTCGGCATTAAGTAGATCACTTATACTTCAAGATATGATGCAGCGCGTTAGGGAGGACAAGGCGGTGGGATTGATACAGACTACGTTCAATAATCTTAAGATAGCAGATCGTAAGGCGGCCGAAGATTATCTTACGGCTGCTATTCGTGTTATCAACCCAATGCCTCATGGCGGGTGCGCTCATAATCTTGCACTCAAGCCTTGTCAAAATCATCTTTCCTGTTTGGCAAAGGGAGGTGATGGCAAGCCCTGCGAGGTGCTTATTGTCGACTCGCAAAATGAAAAGCAAAGGTCTGAAATTCAGCGAATAGCTCACGACGCGAGTTTGATCAGAGTTCATATAGTCAACGCCGGTGGTCAGTCAAGTCCTCAATATAAGCATTTTGAAAACGTAGAGCAGTCTGCTAATTTTTTGCTGACAGAGATTTTTAAAAAGAGTGATCATTGAGGAGGTTGTATGAATTATAGGGGTGAAAGACTCAAGGAGTATCTAAGAAGTAAGCTGTTGGAGTTGATTGTTTTTTATCGCGATCGCTCTGTGCAGTATACATACAGTCAAAAAGAATTCTCCATTTACGCAGGGGTCTCAAGGGAGACTATCAGAAAATATCAATTTGAGATTGATGTCGTATTGCAATCCTCACTTATCTCCAAATGGACACTTGATAAAGATGCCAAGTGTAGGAATTTGCAGGAGAGAATTTCAATACTTCAATGTGAGTTAAATAAGGTTGATAAAATGTATGTGGCGATGCGCACTCAGTATATTGGTATTTTAGAAGCGTTGTTAATGCATTCTATAGATATTCGTGCTTTAGTCGTCCGCTCTCCTGATGCGCTGAAGGTGGAACAAGCGTATAAAGAATGCGTTCTATGTAACTCCGTTGTCTGTGATGAATTGCCGCTCGGCTAGGGCCGTATCTCACACGTCACGACACTGACCTGTTGTGATCCAAGATGCTGATTCTTCTGAGCCCTATGTTGCCACCAATAGTATTCGCATGCAATTGAGTGTCGAAAACTTGTGGGTTTATTCAAAGATATAATTCGCTTCCGTATTGATAAAAATATATTCGCGCCATGATTGCCACAATATTCATCATCCTGGGTGTTTTGACTGAGTGTATTGGGCATCAGTCAAGAGGCGGACTTAGCTAGTAGGAAAATCTGAGAAATCATGTCAGCAACCGAATGAAAAAATTTCTATGCCCAGTGACCCCATTGCTCCACAAATCACCCCCGCAAGACCAGTGCATCGGATGGCGTAACAAATGTGCCCAGCACCCAGACTGACGTCCGGTCTCGGCGCACCGCCTATTTGATCTGAGCGGTGGTGATTGCACGAACTGCCTCCAAGTAGTCCAAGATTTCTTCCGCATCCACCGGGTCAGTTTTAATCAGCGCCAACAGTGCAGTTGTACAGCCGTTCCTGCCATGTGGTACATAATAAGTAAGCGCGAGCTGCAATCGGCTTGGGGTCGCGCAAACATATCGTGTGTCCGCGTTTTGGCTGATCACCATGAGGGCCTCAATAGCTTGGGCCACTTGCGCTTCTACTGGTTCAAAACTTGAGAACGGTACGGGGTGAGCTTCAGTTACCCTGCAGCTTCATACGCTGAAATAGAATGTCTGTGGACGACTTACTTGATATCGGTGCAAAATTGCCAAGGAAATGCTGTGGTCGGTGCCCATTCTGGACTGGACTCGACTCAAAAATGACAATGCTGTTTGTTCTTCTCCGGCGGACCCCCCTTAGTTTTGCCTCACCACTACCGTCCCTAATTACTTTACGAGCGCAGGAACCGCATGCAAGCGGTCCAGTTTAAAACCTGAAAACCAAATTGTGGATGGGAGCTTGTCTTGTGATGACGCTCTCCTGAAGGAGCGCGCTGAATTGCCTTGACGCTACCGCAGCACTCGTTATGTTTTGGTTGACCATCGGATGCTGTCAGTTCCCGTCATAGGGTTTGACTGTCAGTGCACATCTACAAGTGAGATTAAAACATGATTTGGTTTCTCGAAGGGCAGTCTAGCCAGCGCGACATTATTCAAGGCGCTCGTGATGCGTTGCCGCCTGACGTGAAGATATTTGCCTCGCATCGAGACGATCGCCCTGAAATCACGGCCGGTGCCGATATCA
Source organism: Pseudomonas sp. EA_65y_Pfl1_P113 (assembly GCF_963970525.1). Lineage (NCBI taxonomy): Bacteria > Pseudomonadati > Pseudomonadota > Gammaproteobacteria > Pseudomonadales > Pseudomonadaceae > Pseudomonas > Pseudomonas sp. EA_65y_Pfl1_P113. Next base: position 42,908 of record NZ_CAXAQM010000024.1, on the reverse strand, counting down.
GCTTTACCGAGCCTCGTGGTGATGAAGAGCGGATATCGTGGGTGATTTCAACTGCACGCACCTATGGCATCAAAGTAATCCTGACAGGTCGACTCGGTGGCGTCTTTGAGCAGGCCCGACCACGCTTCGAGCAAGCTGGGTTGGTTCTGGTAACCGGCGGGATGTCGATGCGAACTTTCGATCTTGTCGACGACAAGAGCAAATTCACCGTTGAAGCTGAGCGCGCGGGTTTGGCCTGCGTGCCAGCGATTACTGCTACGAATGCTGATGAAATGTTTGCTGCATACAAAACCCTCGCCGCGTCGGGTGAGGTATGCGTGAAACCCGCAGTCGGCATTTATGGCCAAGGCTTTTGGCGTTTCAAGGAAGGCGCCGATCCCTTCCGTTGTTTTGCAGATCCCGATGCGCGAGTTGCGAATTTCGAAACCTACATGCATGCGTACTGTGATGGAGGGTCGCCGCCGGCGATGCTTGTCATGCCTTACATGGCTGGGAGCGAGTGTTCGGTCGACATGGTCTGCGAGGCTGGACGAGCGGTGTCGTTCGTAGCCAGAAGAAAGACTGGTTTTCATCAGATCTTTGAGAAGGAAGGTCGGGCGGTCGAGCTCGCACTCAAAGCGGCCGAGCATTTCCAATGTGACGGCATCGTGAATGTTCAGACGAAGGATGATGTGCACGGTCATCCCCACTTGTTGGAAATCAACCCGCGCTACTCTGGTGGCGTTGGTTATACCCGGGAGGCTGGCGTCAATTTGGCGGGTATATTTGCTACGCGCCGCCTGAATCTCCCTGAGCCAGCTACCGTTTGGCGGCCAGACGTACGTGTGAAAGGGGTCACCGTTGCAGCTGTAGTGCCAAAATGACATCCTGAGGCATTGAGAAACCTGAAGTTTGGTACCATTGCAGCGCGGTGGTTTTAGCACTTAAGGAGTAATCAAGGAATGATGGTGCTCGCGCCAGGCGCAAACACTGCGGTATCAGATGCACGGAGTGAATGGACTCTGGAATGCGGGAACTCCTCGGCTTTCGGGGAGTACGCTGCGATTGCCATTCTGCCGGTAAATGACAAACGCCAACCCACTGGTGAGGCTGCCCTATTTCAGACGTCACAGTCTTGGATGGAGTGGAGCGGCGACCAAGCAAAGGTTGGTTGTAAATTGAACTTGTCAGCCCTCCCGTCCGGTAGCGATCGGCTACTTCTCATCGCATACACTTTTTCTGCAGCAGGACCGGTAAGCGATCTTCGTTCGTTGCACCTACTTGTTGACGAACAGATTGAATATAGGTTGGACCTTCGCGATAACGGTGAAGCGGCGATCATTATCGGCGAATTCTACATCCGCAATCATCAATGGAAGTTTCGCGCACTGGCTGAGGGTTCGGCTTATGGTTTAGCCGCTCTAGGCCGCCGCATCGGGATCGATATTAATGACGCTCATCCAAAAGGGCGCAGTAGCTCTGCGGAGGCTGACCGCGCACGAACGGGCGCAACCGGCACTGGTTTCGCTGTTTCCCAGCACCATGTGCTCACCTGTGCTCATGTAATCGAGGACATGAGTGACATATTCATTTCCTCCTTTGAAGGTCGTTATCGTGCAGAGCCGGTCGTCGTTGATCAGCGTAATGACATCGCTCTCCTCAGGGTGATGGAGTCCCCTGTCCTCAGATCTGTCACTTTTAAGGAAGGCTCCGGCTGCGACTTGGGCGAATCTGTAGTCGCGCTGGGTTTCCCTATGTCGGGTTTCGCCGGCGGTGGTGTCCACGTGACCCAGGGCGGCGTGTCGGCGTTGTTTGGCCTGCATAACGATTCTAGCCTTCTACAATTTACTGCGGCTATTCAACCTGGCTCTAGCGGATCCCCCTTATTTGATTCGACAGGCGCTGTTATCGGTTTGGTAACTTCTACAATGCCTGATGCTCAAAATATGAACTTTGCCGTTAAAGCGTCTTTGCTCCTCTCCTTTCTGGATGCGTGCCGCGTTGATGCAGTTCAAACATCCAGCAGCAGGACGTTTACAACTGCTGAATTAGCACGTTCGGCCCAAGCATCTATGTGGCGCGTCGAAGCCAAGAATTTTTAGCCCCTATTTTGACTTGAAAACTGCGGAAGAGACGTTAGGTTATCGACCTCACGCAACCCTAGGAATTTTTTCATGGAATGCAACGCAGTTAAACAAGCTCTAAGCGCACAACTGATGCGCGGGCGTCTCGATGTCACTGTCGATGCCACACATATCGACCCGGACTCCTTGTTCGGTTTTGCCGAGCGCCGTAATCCAAAGCGTGCGTTTCTTTTCGTGTCCAAAGTACTTGGTCGCCACATACCTGTGCGGCCTTCGATCATGAATTCAAGCTTCAATAGCCTCGCAGCACAAATTCCTGACGACCTGCCTGGGCCCGTACTCGTTATCGGCATGGCTGAAACAGCAGTTGGCCTGGGTGCTGGTGTGCATCGCGCATACAGCGCGACGCGCCCGGATACGGTTTATATGGTCAGCACACGCCACCCTACTGGCAATGACCTGTTCGCCCGTTTTGAAGAAGAACATAGCCACGCCAGTGCGCACCTCATTCATTTGCCGATCGATGCCGACGTTCGGGAAATGATGTTGAATGCCCGTTCGCTAGTGCTGGTCGACGACGAAGCCTCGACGGGCAAAACCTTCATCAATCTTCACCGTGCGCTGGTCGATGCCGGCCTGACTCGGCTCGAGCGCGTGGTGACGTGCGTACTGACGGATTGGTCAGGCGATGCGGTGCGCAAAACCATCGGTGACTCTGCTCATCAGGTTTCGCTGTTGCAGGGGTCGTATACCTTCCACGAGGACGCTGATGCGCCGCTGCCGGAAATGCCGGCCGTGGGCAGCATCGAGCCCGGAGAGTGGCCTTTGTCGGCGGAAAGCGATTGGGGGCGCCATGGTATTCGCTGTGTAGAAGACACTTTGGCTCTCAATCTGAAAGTCAAAGCGGGTGAGCGCGTACTCGTGGTTGGTACCAGCGAATTCGTCTGGCGTCCGTTTTTGCTCGCCGAGCGCTTGGAGCGTGCTGGTGCTGATGTGCATTTCAGTTCGACCAGTCGCTCACCAATCGCACTGGGCCATGCCATCGGTCACGCGTTGTCGTTCGCGGACAACTACGGTCTCGGTATCCCCAACTTCCTCTACAATGTCAGCCCAGGGCAATTTGATCGTGTCCTTATTTGCTCGGAAACACCTGAGCAGGCTGTGTCCGTCGCGCTGATAGAATCCCTGAGCGCGGAGGTGATTGTCGATGGTCAATAATCGCCCCCTCGCCCTAGTCGATCTGGACGACACCCTGTTCCAGACTGCTCGCAAAATGCCAGAAGGTTCTCAGCGGATTACTGCGACTCTCGATATCGAGGGTCAGCCCAATGGCTACATGAGTACGGTACAACACTCACTCGCCCAGTGGCTCCTGTCCACGACCGACGTGGTCCCCGTCACAGCGCGCAGCGTTGAAGCATTCAGTCGTGTGCAACTGCCTTTTATGCACGGTGCCGTCTGCTCCCATGGCGGCGTGATCCTTGGTGCTGATGGAAAGCTTGACGAGGAATGGCAAGCACGCATGAGCGATGTTCTTGCTGACTATCAGGCTCGCTTGCCAGGCCTCAGTGAAGCAACCCTCGCCATTGGCAAGGAGCTTGGCATTTCCTTGCGCGGATGGGTTGTCGAGGAAGAAGGCCTGCGCCACTACGTAGTGACCAAGCACAACGAATCCAATGATGAAGTCCTGCAAACGGTTCTCGCTGAAGTACAGGCCCGCGGTTTATTGGAAGGCATGCACATCCACGGAAATTCCAACAACCTCGCGTTCTTGCCGCTGGGCCTGTCGAAGGTAGTGGCTGTTCAAGAATTGTTGCGCCGTGATCGTGAGGCCAATGGTGAGCGTCCGGTGCTGGGCTTTGGGGACAGCATCACTGACCTCGGTTTCATGCAGGAGTGCCATATGTGGGCGACCCCAGCGCGTAGCCAATTGGCCAAGCTCGTTGGAGGGAAAGTCCATGACTAAGGCCATTGCGGGTCTGGTTACCGTGGGGAGCGGCAGCTATGCAGCAGATGATGTTCAGTTCCTGCTGCAGGCCGTTCAGATGGAGACCACTGATGTCTTGGAGAAGGAGCGTCTGATTCAGTCGAAGCAGAAGCACTACTCCGAAATGATCAGCCTTGAGAGTGCGCCGACTGACGTGCACAAAGCCCTCTACGAGCGCGCACTCGAACAAAACGGTACCCGCATGGCCATGGACGTTCAGTCCCTGGCGCTGGCGTTGAGCGAGGCATGCACGGGCCCGTCTATTGTGCTTGTGTCGTTCGTTCGTGCTGGCTTGCCGCTCGGCGTATTATTGCGACGGGCCCTGCTCGATATGGGTCGAGATGCGCACCACTACGGAATCAGCATTGTCCGAGATCGAGGGATCGACAAAGTTGCCCTCGAGGCCATCATTCAGGAACATGGTTCCGAGAACATCGTCTTCGTCGATGGCTGGACAGGGAAGGGCGCAATCTCTGGCGAGATTCAGCGCAGCCTCAATGGCGACTCGCGCTTCCCTGAGGAACCCCGGCTTGTAGTGCTGGCAGATCCCTGCGGCCGGGCGTGGTTGTCCGCGTCGGCTGAAGACTGGGTTATCCCCTCCGGCATCCTTGGCGCGACGGTGTCTGGTCTGGTTTCGCGCTCCATATGGCCCGCAGATGGGGGCCTGCATGGTTGTGTGGTTTATGACCATCTGCGTGAGCACGATGTCACCCGCGAGTTCATCGAGCAGATCGAGGAGAAGCGAAAGGCGCTGGGGACGGTTCCTCAAGCCTCTCCATGGACCGATACCCAGCGCTTTGAACTGCAGGGTGCAGCTTCGCACGTAGTCAAATCGCTGGCCTCCCAGTTCGGCATTACCAATCACAATCGAGTAAAGCCTGGTATTGCCGAAGCAACCCGCGCGGTACTGCGTCGTGTACCGGATCACGTCTTGGTCCGCAGCCGTAGCGACAGTGATGTTCAGTTGCTCATGCACCTGACTGAGGGCGCTGGGGTCGCTGTGGAAGAAGTGGGTGCTGCATTGGGCCCTTACCGGGCGGTAACTATCATTCGGAGTGTGAGCTGATGAAAGTCCTTTCTCCTTATGCCCTGGGGGCAACGCTCTACATGCCGGCCACGCGTCCGGATCTGCTGGATGTGGTTTTCCGCACAAAACTGCCAGAACTGCGTTCTTTGGTCGTGTGCCTTGAGGATGCGGTCGCGGAGATTGACGTCGACACGGCTTTGAGAAATCTGCATGGTCTGCTGACCGCAATCAACGAGCGCGGTGGGCGTCCGTCCGATGGTCCACTGCTGTTTGTTCGTCCCCGAGACTCGGTGATGGCTGCTGTGCTGAATGATTGGTCGTTGATGGCCCACGTTGATGGGTTCGTTGTGCCGAAATTGACCCTGCGCAACCTCGGGGAATGGGAACAGGCCGTTACAAACCCGGCGCTGTACCTTATGCCGACGCTGGAAACCACAGACGTGTTCAACCCTGGTGCAATGGTCGAGTTGGGCCAGGCGCTGAAGGCGAACCTAAATCAGCGGATTATCGCCCTACGTATCGGTGGGAACGACCTGATGGGAAGTCTTGGACTTCGTCGGAATCCTGCAACAACGCTCTATAGCACCCCAATGGGCTACGTGATCCCAATGTTGGCAGGCGTCATGGGGTCCCAAGGTTTCGCACTGACGGCACCAGTGTTCGAGCAACTCGCGACACCGCATTTGCTGATGGAGGAGCTGGAACTCGACATCGCCCATGGCTTGGTAGGCAAGACGGCGATTCATCCATCGCAGATCAGCACGATCCAGGACACGTTGCGCGTAAGCCTCGAAGACCTCAACTGCGCGAAGATGATTGTCAGTGACGTTGCTCCTGCAGTGTTCAAGCACAACGATGCCATGTGCGAGCCTGCGACCCATTACAAGTGGGCGGTCAACATCCTTGAGCGAGCGGAATGGCACGGAGTTCGTCAGCCGGATGTAGGTCCTGTCGAGGCGCCTATCCGCTTGGCTGAGGCCCTGCGATGACATTGAAAGCTGACAAAGCAGCCACGCAGCGAACACAGGTGATGCCGGTCTTAGACTTCGACGGCACACTGACTCGGCGCGATAGCTTCGTTCCTTTCCTGAAGTTCGCTTTCGGAAGCATCGGATTTAAACGAGGCATTTTGCGGCTTGCGCTGCCAAGCGTCCGATTCCTGACTCGGGATTTGAAACGTGAAGAGTTGAAGGCACAGCTGATCAGTACGTTTCTTACTGGCGAGGATGTGAAGTGCTTTCAAAAGCGAACCGTGAAATTCTGAGGGTTGTATTGGGTACAGCTCATGCGGCCTTCAGGTTTAGAATCTGTCGCAGTTGAGCTAGAGGCTGGTGCTGTCGTTGCTCTCTGCATCCCCAGCGTTGATTGTCCAGCCTTTTGCAGATCGCCTTGGCATCAAGGTGATCGGTACCGGGCTTGAAGTGGAAGACGGTCTGTTGAACGGGCGTATGACTGGCAACAACTGTAGATGCGAGAACAAAGTGCTCAGACTTGACGCTGTGTATGGGTCACTTGGCAATTACCGGTTTAAAGCATGGGGCGACACCCGCGGCGATTTCGAGTTGTTGGCTGCGGCGCAAGAAGCATACTGGCGAAACTTTCATCCCGCATGGTGTCGACTATCGACTGCGGGCAGATAGCAGCGGGAATGGGGCGTGAGCAATGTCGCGCACGCCAACCTGCAAGTGACGGTCAACGCTGACCGGCACATGAACACAGACGACCAACAAGGAGCGTAACCATGGCACTCACCCTGCAAAAAAAACAATCCATCTCCCTGGCTAAAACGGCCGGCAGTTCGCTTACTAGCATTAGCCTAGGTTTGGGTTGGGACCCGGTAAAGCCGGCAGGCTTCCTTGGCAAGATGTTTGGTGGCAGTACAGAGATCGACCTCGACGCTTCCTGCATTCTGCTCAACAGCGACTTTCAGAAAATCGACCTGGTCTGGTTCCGCCAATTGAAGTCCCTGGACGGATCGATCCAGCACTCCGGTGACAACCGTACAGGCGATGGCGATGGGGATGATGAGACGATCCATGTTGACCTGCAACGTCTGCCTTCAACCGTTAAGTACCTTATCTTTACTGTGAATTCCTTCACCGGCCAGTCATTTGAGAAGGTCGAAAAGGCCTACTGCCGTATCGTGAATGGCAGCAACAACAATGAGCTAGCACGCTTCAACCTATCGGAAAAAGGTGGGCACACCGGAATCGTCATGGCGAGCCTGACCCGCGAGAATGGTGACTGGGAATTCAAGGCAATCGGTACGACCACGAATGGTCGAACTGCCGACGACCTGATCACTCTGGCCGTTCAGGCGCTGCGCTAATGGCGAATCTCGTACCTGGTGGTAATGCGCCGGTTGCCAGCGGCCAGCTTCGCGTTGATATCAATTACTCGCCAATCCCAGGGGCCGACATTGACGTCTCGGCCTTCGCACTGGGCGCCTCGGCCAAAGTCCGAGGCGATGGCGACATGTGTTTCTATGGCCAGCCTCAAATTCTGGGTGGCGCCGTTCAGCTGACCGAGTCCTCGGCCGGGCGCGCAGTGTTCTCCCTCGATACGAGTCGTCTTGAGTCTGCAGTTGAGAAAGTGGCCCTTACCGCCACTATCTACGAGAACAAGGCGAGCTTTGAGCGCGTGTCACAACTTTCGGTTGTGGTGACGGGTGGCATTGAAGCCCAAATCCCTACTGGCGGCATGAAGGAAACAGCACTCATCCTCGGCGAATTTTATCGCCGAAATGGTGACTGGAAATTCCGCTGTGTGGCCCAGGGCTTCAATGGCGGCCTTGAGCCGTTGGCCAAGCACTTTGGTGTAGAGGTCGCCGCACCAGCGCCGGCCCCAGCACCTGCCCCCGCTCCTGTGGTACAAACGCCACCGCCTGCTCCGGCCGCTGCACCTAAATCTACGATCAGTCTGAGCAAGGTCACCCTCGATAAAACACGATCGTCTATCAGTCTTGAAAAGACTGCAGCCGGTTTCGGCGAAATCAAGGTGAACTTGAACTGGAACAAAGGCAGCTCGGGCGGGTTCTTCAAGCGAAGCCAATCCGTCGACCTGGACGTTGGTTGCCTGTACGAACTGCAGGACGGCGAGAAGGGAGTTGTTCAAGCCCTCGGAAAATCGTTCGGTAGTCTTACACGTGAGCCTTTCATTCAGTTGATGGGTGACGACCGTACTGGCTCTGTCGCTGGTGGTGAGTGGATGCACATCAACGGGACCAAGTGGAGTGAAATCCGCCGGATCTTGGTCTTCGCCTTCATCTACGAGGGTGCTCCGAACTGGAGAGAAACCGATGGTGTTGTGACCATTTTCATCCCAGGCCAACCTGAAATTGAGGTGCGTCTCAATGAAGAAGGCGGCCGTGAACCAATGTGTGCCATTGCGATGCTTGAAAATGTGAACGGCGCCGTTAAGGTCTCTCGGCGTGTGGACTTCCATCGAGGTCACGCAGTTATGGACAAAGCTTACGGCTGGGGCATGAACTGGCGCGCAGGCTCCAAATAGAAAATCTGGCAGGGTCTGTCGACCCCGCCCTTGGAGGAAAGCAACATGTTTGCATGGCTTAAACAAAACGTAGTTGCAGCGCGTGAAGCACTGACTACTGAAGTTTCGAAGTTCAAGAACCAGAAATTTCTTGATGCGATGACTGCGAATTGCGCGCTCATCTCGGCGGCGTCAGGTGGTATATCTTCTGAAGAAAAACAGAAGATGACCGGCTTCATTCAAAACTCGCCTGAGTTGAAAGTGTTCGACATGGGCGATGTGATCAAGGCGTTCAACGCACACTGCGAAAAGTTCGAGTTCGATTTTCAGCTTGGCCAGGCCGAAGCACTGAAGGTTATCGGCAAGATCAAGAACGATGCTGGCGCTGCACGCCTCTTGGTTCGCGTCGGCTGCGCCATTGGTGCGTCTGACGGCGACTTCGATGACAAAGAAAAAGCAGCGTGCCGCTTGGTCTGCCTTGAGCTGGGCCTTAACCCAGCTGATTTTGAACTTTAAGGAGCGGTACTTTGGACACTCACATCGGTTTCCCTCCGCTTACCATGGCGGTATTCGTCGGGATCGCACTCAGCGCGCTTCTCCTCGACATGGTCACTCACCGCGGTGACAAGCCAATTTCCCTGGCTAAGGCTTCGATTTGGTCGATCTTCTGGATCGCTATCTCGTTAGCGTTCGCCGGCTTCCTATACGTACAGCACGGCCCGGAAGTCGCCAGCCTGTTTGTAACTGGCTACGCATTGGAAAAGGTTCTGAGCGTCGACAACCTGTTCGTGTTCATGGCGATTTTCGCCTGGTTCAAAGTGCCGGATGGCATGCGTCACCGAGTCCTGTATTGGGGCATCATCGGCGCCATCGTGTTCCGCGGCATCTTCGTAGCCATTGGTACCGGACTGTTGGCTTTCGGTCCGTGGGTCGAAATCGTCTTCGCAGTAATCGTGGCATGGACCGCAGTTATGATGCTGCGCGCCGGCGGTGATGATGACGAGGAAGAGGACTACTCCAAGCACATGGCTTACCGCTTCGCACAGAAGCTGTTCCCTGTGTGGCCGAAACTCTATGGCCATAACTTCTTCGTCAGCCGTAAACAGCTTCAGGTTGAGTTGAAGAAGCCTGAAAACAAAGGCATGACCCTGGCAGCAAAAGGAACAATTTTTGCTACCCCGCTATTCCTTTGCCTTGTTGTGGCTGAAGTGTCTGACGTCCTGTTCGCATTCGACTCTGTGCCGGCGGTAATCGCGGTTAGTCGTGAACCGCTGATCGTCTACTCAGCCATGCTGTTTGCGATCCTGGGTCTGCGTACCATGTACTTCGTGCTCGAAGCGCTGAAACGCTACCTGGTCCACCTGGAAAAATCTGTAGTCGCGCTGCTGTTCTTCATCGCCATTAAACTCGGCCTGAACGCAACCGACCACATGTTCCACCATGGCTACACAATCGATGCAAACACCAGCCTGCTGATCGTTATGGTTGTACTGGCGATCGGTGTGGTTGCAAGCCTTGTCTTCCCAGGCAAGGAAGAAGCTCAACCTGAAACCGCTGAAAAATAGCCCATACCACAAGGAGTAATACCCATGGCGTTGACCCTACAGAAAGGTGGCAATCTCTCGTTGACCAAAACTGACCCGAGCCTGACCAAAATATTGGTAGGCCTGGGCTGGGACCCGCGTGCTACTGATGGTGCTGAGTTCGATCTGGACGCCAGTGCGCTACTGCTGGGCGCAAATGGCAAAGTACGCGGGGAAGCCGACTTCATTTTCTACAACCAGCTGAAAAGCGTTGACGGTTCGGTTGAGCACACTGGCGACAACCGCACTGGTGCAGGCGACGGCGACGACGAAGTAATCAAGGTAGACCTGAGCCGCATCCCGGCCGACGTGGACAAAGTGGTCTTCATCGTTACCATCCACGATGCAGAAGTACGCAAGCAAAGCTTCGGTCAGGTCGGCGGCTCCTTCATTCGCATCGTTAACGATACGACCAATGCGGAAGTAGTTCGTTACGATCTGGCAGAAGACGCGTCGACTGAAACTGCGATGGTGTTTGCTGAGCTGTACCGCAACGGCGGCGAGTGGAAATTCCGCGCTGTTGGCCAGGGTTATGCCGGCGGCTTGAAAGCTCTGGCCAATAACTACGGCATGAATTTTTAAAATTTAGTCATTAATTAACTATTTTTTGTTTACTTGGCCTTGATTTCAAGGCCTTGTTTACCTCATGTAAAGGAATCGAAAATGGCCGTATCTCTGCAGAAAGGCGGGAACGTAAGTTTGTCTAAAGAGGCCCCAGGCTTGACCGAAGTCACTGTAGGTCTTGGTTGGGACGCACGAGTTACCGACGGCTCCAAGTTCGACCTCGACGCGTCGATCTTTATCTTGGGTGAAAGTGGCCAGGTTCTCGACGACGCCAGCTTCATTTTCTACAACAACAAGAAATCGGTGGATGGTTCTGTTGAACACATGGGCGACAACCAGTCCGGCGAAGGCGAAGGTGATGACGAGCAAGCCACCGTCAAGTTGAACGGTCTGGCTGCCGCTGTGAAGAAGCTGGTTTTCGCAGTGACCATTCACGACGCTGAAGCGCGCAAGCAGAGCTTCGGCCAGGTTGCCAATGCTTACATCCGTGTAGTGAACAAGGCTGACGGCAAAGAACTGGCGCGCTACGACCTGAGCGAAGACGCTTCGACCGAAACCGCCATGATCTTCGGCGAGCTGTACCGCAATGGCGACGAATTCAAGTTCAAGGCGATCGGCCAAGGGTTTGCTGGTGGCCTGGCGCCTCTGGCTAAATCGATGGGCGTGAACATCGGCTAACCCGCAAGGGTTGAGAAAGCCCCCGCGAAACGGGGGCTTTTTCTTGCCTACAGAAAGACCACGGAGTTGGTCCTGTAGGCGGTTTCGACTATTTCATCACTAGGAGCGACTGCTGGCGATCGCCACGGCAGTCTACCGGTTCTCGGGTTTAAAAGGATATTTGGATGGGCATGTTTCGTGGGGTTGTAGCTGCAGGTGTTTTGGTGTCTATGTCAGGCTGCGGAGCCTACAACGATTTCCAGGCAAACAATGCAGTTCAAGAATACAGGCAGGCATGCCTTGGAAATTATACGAACGAGTGCGAAAGCAAACTGGTCGACACGAACATTGTCATGCTCGAGCTCGCGCGAAGCAACATCGAGCGGGAGAAGGATTCGATCGTGCAAGTCGTCGGCAAAGATGGATTTGATCGTTTCTCAAAAGCTGCCAATGAGCTAATTGACCACTTGGTCGATCAACAGGAAAACAAGCGTCCAGGTTTTTTTGCACGATGGTTCCTGGGTGAAGGTCAACCGTTCGGCAACACACGCAACCAACTTTTTGACATTGCAGACATGCAAGAATTACGTGCTGCAGTGCTTCAAAAGATCAGCTCCGGTGTTCACGCGAGCAAAGCACCTGCTAAGCCTAATGAACCAATGACTGAGACTGAGGCAATCTTGTTAGGCAAGGTACCTCAGGCACCGATTCAGGCTCAGGTCACCCCGACTGCCCGGCCGGCGGAACCAGCAGCACAGGCCGTCGAATCGACTGTTCAGGCATTAGTGCCATCCGACCTTGCTGCATCTGCAGATCGGATGATCGCGAGTGAAATCGCCCGGGATGGCGGGGATGAATACAAAGAGGGCCGGCAGGTTAAGTTTGCTGACCTAAATAACGACGGCATCAAGGATGCCGTGGTGCTTTACACGATCGAAGGTCAAGGTGGCGGCAATGGCTACTTCCAAACCCTTGCCGCGTTCATTGGCGACTCGGCAGGATGGGACTTCCGTGGAAAAGCTGTAGTCGGCAATGGTGTCCAGGACCTTCAGGTAGTTGATCCCCAAACCGTCAGACTGACTGTTCTCTCCGTCGGTCCTGAAGATGCGGATTGTTGCCCGAGTGTTCAGAGCATCGAAAACTACAAGTGGGACGGTACAACATTTCTTCAAGCCCCAACGCCGTAAGTAAGAGCCAGGCTTCAGGCACCTAACCGTATGTATTCGAGCACGGTTAGGCAGGACTCTGGCGAAACGCTGGAGCAAACAAAATGAAGGGAAATCGGATATGTCGCGCTTCAACATCGGCCCCGGCCTTTTCGCCATGTTGCTCACATTGGTATCAGTCCACTCCAATGCCACCAGCTTTGATTGCACCAAAGCTGCAATCTTTGCTGAGAAATCGATTTGCACAGATTCTGCACTCAGTCGTCTGGATGAGCAGATGAACTCCGAATATGTCCGCGCTTTAGACGCAGCGCCGAACAAGGCTCAGGTCCGTCAAGATCAAAGAGACTGGTTGCGTCTGCGCGACAATTGCAAGACCGCCAGTTGCTTAACCGCTTCGATGACTGATCGGCTCAGTGTTCTATTAAGCACCAGGGTGGATCAGCCATCCAAAGCGCCAACCTCCGTTGCCGCAACCCGGGTTGATCAATCTGAAACGAAAGTGATTTCAAAGGCCGCTACTTCTCCAATGGTCCCCCCCGTGGTGAAGCCGGCAGCCCCGCGAAATGCAACGGATGATCATCAAGCGATCCTGAACTTGAAGATTGGCTTGTTCGTGATGGCAATGTTGCTGCTGGTCTGCATCTACCTACACCGTCGGGGGACCATTACGATCTATCAGGACTACACCGACGCGCTTTGGACAACCTTGACTCCGATCTTGGGGATTGGTGCGTATTTCGTCGCGAGTTCCTGGCTCGAGGTGCCACGCAACTACTCCATCATTGCTGGCTGTGTCCTTGGTGGTCTTATGTCATTGCAGGTGCTTATCCAAACGTACAGAAGCAACAGCATCTGGTTTTTCCTTTTATCCCTCTTCGCAAAGGTCATTCTGCTGACTTTCTACCTCCTGATGATGGCCCTCCTGCTGTGCGGCGGTGCGCGAACTAAAAGTGAGGCCCGGCGGCGGCGCGGCTGGGCAGTCCTTGCCACGACTGTATTCGTATTCCTCTCAGGCTGGATGTGCCGGCATCGGCAATTCAGTTCGATCGACGATTACATAGCCGGACGGGCATAAGTGACATATCGGAGGTCGCGCTATTGCCACATGCGCGGCCACCGATGTAAATGGACGTCGGGCCAGTCTAAGGGGCCCGACCGAAGCCGGCATTTCAAACAACAAAGAATCCAGGAAGAAGGATCAAGGAGTAGTCATGGGATTTCGTTTCAGCAAGCGAATCACGATTGTGCCTGGCGTACGCCTTAACATTAGCGGCAAAGGGGTTAGTACTTCGATAGGGCCTCGTGGTCTGAGTATGACGATGGGTCGCAATGGCACCTATCTCAATGCGGGATTACCTGGTACTGGTCTTTCATATCGTGAAAGGATCGACCGGCCCAGTAGATCGAGTAGCTCCCAACTAGGACCTGCCGGAAGCGAATACTCTGGCCAGGTAAAGGTGAAAGTAAACGACGATGGCACGTTGTTGATTACGAATATGGATGACATCGAGTTGCCGGCTGCTGTCATCAAACGCGTCAAATCCGAGATGGCCGATTCCATTCAGGACTTGCTGACGAAAGCAGCTGATAAGGTCAATCAGGATCTCGAATCCTGCCTTGGTGTGCACCTACTGACGCCGCGGCCGGGGGCCATGCCGTTGATCCCAGCTCCATTCGCCATTGAAGAACCCACGAGGCCCACTCAGCAGACGCCAGGTTTGATGGATCGAATGCTGCTGCGCAGCGCTAAGATTGAGCGTGAGGCTGAGTCGGCGGAAGAGCAGTATCGACAAGACCTCGCGAACTGGCATGCAACCCGGGACGCCCATGAATTTGAACGCACCGAAATCGAGAAAGCATTCCGGCTGGCGGCAAAGGGCTTCAGTGCTCAGATGGAGCGTGCCCTGGACTATGTGTTGAGCGGCATTGCCTGGCCAAAAGAAACCCAAGTGGACTATGAGTTCTCACAAGACGTTACCGGCGTCGCGCTCGATGTTGATTTACCTGATGAGGGCGATATCCCGCAGCGCAGCGCTGAAGCCCGTGGCAACGGCAAACTAACCTTCAAAAATCGTTCGGATGCCCAGGTACGTAGAGACTTTGTCGCGCTGTGCTATGGATCTCTGTTTCGAGTTGTAGGGGAGGTGTTCGCTCTACTGCCAGCGATCCAGAAGATTCTGGTGTCGGGTTATATCCAGCGTGACAACCCCGCTACCGGGACAGTGGAGGATCAATACGTGCTCTCGGTCTTGGTAACGCGAGATCAGTGGGATGCGATTGATTTCAATCGTCTGGATGCGATCGATCCTGCAGCGACCCTGAACGCGTGTGGCGCAGTGGTAAAGCTGGACCGCTCTGCGCGTTTTGTTGAGGTGACACCGATGGATATGTCGGTGATGAACTGAAGACAACCGCGGCGGCTTGAGCCGCCGCGTTGTTGGGCAGGGCACGAGAGGATTAGCGAATGATTCCTTCGCGCTTCGCCTCCAAGATCCACATCGGGAATTCCTGCATCAGCCGGTCGTACAATTGCTCTTCCGTCATGTCGTGCAGGTCATCCAGGGCAAAGAATCCGCAGTTGTCCACAACTCTTCCGGGCATGGTGTCCAGTTTCTCAAGAATGCCGTAATTCCGGCCTGCTAAACCTACGTATTGCCAGAAGATTCCCAGCTTCGCTGCATCCACCATTAGTTGCGTGATCTTGCGGTTTTCAGACACTCCACCGTCGCTAATGAAAACGACAAACATTGGGGTTTTGTCTTTAGACGCTTCGAAGGACTCGATCACTTTTTGGATCGCTCTCGGCTCATCATTGTAGCGTCGACCCACGTCCCACTTGGTCCAGCCATTGTTGTCGGCCGCGACAAAGTTCTGGTAGTTGTTCAGTGTCACAGGTGAGAGTCGCAACGGCCGTTCGGCAAATGTCCAACACTCAAGTTCGGCGTCTGTATCTAGGGCGACGGCGATTGGCACAAGTCGATTGAGTACTTCCTGCACCCGGCCGGTTTTGTATTGATTTCTCATCGAGTCGGTGACGTCGAGCACGAGCAAAACGCGAGCTTTCATTCCAACCAGGCAGGTTTTCTCGAGGCTAACCTGTGCCTTCTTGGCCAGACTGACCAGTTCCGGCGCGACAGCAGCTACACGCTTCTCCAGAGAGATTGTGGGGGGAGATGGGGCCGGTGCAGCCTCTTGAGCAACTTCGCCGCCAAAATGCCTCACGAGAGCGTCCAGGCCCTCGGCAAACCCCTGAAGGTTTGAGGCCAACCGCCACTCCCCATTCTTACGGTAAAGCTCAACGATCATTACCGCTTTCTCGGTTGTGAATGTGAGCCCTGAGAATGCGCAGGTCGCTCCTATCTCACCAGATGGGCTGATTACTTTGAAGTTGCCATTCTGGATGTCACTCATAGCCCCGGCACCATCAATGGAGGCTGTAAAGACCAAGCGATCGATAGAGGCGGGCAGGGTGGTTAGATTAATTTCAAACTGGCCACCGGGGGCGATAACCAAACTGCGGCAAGGCGTGAAAGGCTGATTGAAGAAGACCATGTAGCGATCATCAGAAAGTTTGCCATGTTCGTCGACACCGAAACAGACGAAGTCGATTGCGCTGGGGCTTTCGATGTTGACCGAGAGAGTGAGTGAGAGACCGGGAAGAATATTTGCCAGAGGCATACGCTGGCCTTGGGTGATCTGCATGCATGGTTCCTTGTGACGATTAGAGCGCCTGATTATGAAACGGCCAAGGTGATACAGCCGTTTTCACACGAGTGGCTGGTATATCCGTAGGCTTAACCTTAACGGCGCTCGACGTTTCTGCAAGTCTTATACGGCCAATGAGGTCGCAGCGGGAAATTCCTATGGGAAGAACTGTTCATTCTCTCGAGGACACGGGGCAATTCATAATGGGTTGACGAGGCCGATCATGCTTGCATACAACCAAAATAGAAATCCCACGGCGGCCGTGTGCCGTCGCGGGAGTACTTGTCAAGCATGAGTCTGCTGAAAGCGACTGCTAGCACGAAAGCTTAGACATACTGTTTTTTGCCGCTCCTTTCGATTGGGTGGCCTTTGAATACGTGTGGGCCGTCCATGGTCAGCTCAATTTTGTCTCCCTTTCGAGTCAGCCACGGGGTGGCTTCGCTGCCGGCTTTGGAGGTGACTCCAGACGGGCTAAGCAGGACAAAGTCCTGGGAAATTTCGATCTGCCCGATTACATAGGTGTACACCATTGAGCTAAAAAAACCGGACTTGAACTCAAATGCGCATTCCACGACCTGATCGCCATACTCCATCCGCATCTTAGGTTTCAGCGATGCCACCGAAACCGCACCGTTATCTACTGCTGAATAAACGCTGCAGACCAGCGCTACTTTGCCGCCCATGAGCTGCGAGATTGCTGGGTTAATTTCGACGGTTTCTATACCAGGAGCGGAGGCGCTGGCGCTGACTACGTCACCGGTATGGAAAACGAAGGGATCGATGTCAAAAGCCCCACGCTTGTCAGGTGCCTGGATGATGGACATTCGTCCATCAGGACGAAGGATGCCGATTCGCAGATCGAGGTCGTCGTTGTCAGATCCGTCGCCGTTATCAACCCACGTAGCGCTGACGCGAATTACCTTTGGAGCTGACGGCCCTTTTTTGAGGGACACCTTGTGGCTGCTGCCAGGTTTGTCCAGTTTTACCACGGTCTTAGCGATGTTGACGGGCTTCGGAGGCGGTTCAGGTGTTACCGCCCGCCCGGAGGATGCATCGCCTTCAACTTCGATGCCATAAAACCCGCAAAGTCCGGCAAGACCTGAGGCGAAACCTTGCCATACAGAGCGCGCTTTGAGCTGGCCGTTCCGGACGTACAACTCAAGCACGATGATGCCCGTCTCTTGTGAGAAGGGCTCAGGTGCCAGTTCCAGGGTTTGGTCCCCGGCAATGACGATAGCGCGTAGGTCTTTGACTGCTTCGAAGCCGCCGGCGCTGCCGTCTTGCGTCAAAGTAATAGCGATCTTCGTTATGTTGGTTGGGAGTCGAGACGAGTTGAAGCTGATGCTGTGACTCACCGTGTCGCCACGAGCGACCGGGGGCGCGAATGTCGCCGCGCCTGAAGAGTGCTCGGGTGCATTGAAGAAAACCATGCCGCTGTCATCTACTACCTTGCCAGTGTCGGTGACCAAAAACGCAGTAAGGTTTACGTCCAGGTTGTTACCTGCCGCATGGGTAACTTCCACCCGCCCTTGGGAGGAAGAGATCGTTGTGTTCTCGCCGGGTTTGAGTGACTGATTCAATTCATGCCGCCTATTCCATGGGGTTTCGTGACGCATTGTTCATGCGCTGCGCTTTTGTTGTTTGAGCGCGAAGGCCGGCCAATGGGAAAAATCCCCTCATTGGTACTGATCGCATTGATGCAGTTTAACGGCTTGGCTGCCGGCGACCGCCGAGACATCCATTCACCATTTACACACCGTCTGAAACCCAAGATTGGAACGTACGAGAGGGAATGTTGTGCGCGACATTGAAAGTCCTCTCAGTCCCGTTAAGTTCTGATCGTAGGAAACAAAAACATCTGCCCGGCGTGCTGCACCGGAATTCGACAAGGCATTTTGAGTGGTGCGGTCTCCTGCTAGATGGCAATATGCTACATCTATTTGCGCTCCCCCTCATCATCCAGGGTCTGGCGTTTAATTTCTGACAAGGACACGTTGGATGCTAATCGCACTTGTGGTTTTGAACACCCTTTATTTGATCTGCAGTCTGCTGTTCAACGCCGAGCTGCTCAACATGGCTGGCGCTGATATCCCCCTCCGAAAACTCGAAGTCCTTGAGACCTATAGCCAGATCCTGGCGGCGACGAGTATGTGCTTGCTGGTATGGCGAATCTGTTATCGACGATACCAAGGCAAGGGGAGGGTGCTGTGGGTTTGGCTCGGAGCATCGACACTTGTCGTTACGCCGTTGACGTGGTGGTTTCAGGGTGCGGCACCGGATTGGGTCGCAGAGCAGTTCCCCGGCTCGCTACGGGTCAGTAGCCTCTACGCATACGTCACCAAAAAGGGATTGCTCTATGACTCCCTGACTATTCCGCAGATCCCCTATAAGGCTTACAAGGATCAGGGAGAGGGGAAGGCTTTTATAGCAAACCTCGGCGTTCTGATGAGTGTTCAAGGCTCCTACGTCGAGCGCATCGACAGGAACTTCCAAGGCTTTTCAGCTGCAGTTTTTCGTGGCTACACCGTCCGTAATGGAGACGCGTTATACGAGCGCTTGCAAGAAACTGTCGTGCCCTCCATCAGTGACATCAGCAGGGCGTATGCACAGATTGAAGGTTTTCGTGCGGGAGGCATCTCGGGGAGTGAGTGGCGACCGATCAAATGGCCGAATGCAGGGGACGATCTGGGATACCAGCCGACCATTGACGAGTACGCCCGGTCAATCAATCCCGGTGTGCGGACACGGGATGCTCTGGCCAACACCACCGAGGTTCGCCACATGGCGAAGACCAAGCTCGGTCCTCTCTATGTGAAGGGCATGAACCTTCTAGCTACGCGAGAGCAGTACCAGGCTTATCTGCCTGGCATTGCCGACAACATGGCCTATGACGTCGCTCACACCGACATCCACGGCGCTGAAGGTTTGAACGTTCTCAAGAATATGTGGTTTATCCCCTTCTCCCTTCTTAGCGGGTTGTTCTTCGGCGGCATCAGTCTTGTGGTCTTGATCATCTCGGGTGTTGAGGCGCTTCGAAGCCTCCCCGGGCGAATTCGCTTCGTTCGACCGGTCGCCGTGATTTCGATCGTTATGGTGCCTCTCGTTGTTGGCAACGCAATTGTCGATAGCCCCGGTTATAGAGATGCGTTCAGGAGCTTGGGCAAACAGCCAGTTGTGCTTGCCACCGTTTTCCATTGGGCCATGTCCTCAGAAGCAATGCTTTACAACATTACAAGGCCTCTGCTGAAAGCAGAGTGACTTACACAAAGGGAGAGTCACCGTGCGTAAAAAGTTTCTCGTTTCAGTACTGGCATTGACCATCGCAGCATCAACCTCTGGCTGCGCTGAGTTGGGTATCAACAAGCAACAGGCTGGTACCGCAGTGGGTGTCGTCGCTGGCGCTGTCATCGGGCAGTTCATCGGGAAAGGCAACGGACGGATCGTGGCAACCCTGGTCGGCGGTGCACTGGGCGGTTACATCGGTAACAAAATCGGTGCAAAACTCGATGAGCAGGATCAGCAGGCCCTAGCACAACGCACGCAAGATGCATTGAACGCCTCGCCGAGCGGGTCCAGTCTGCCCGTGTCCTGGACATCGGCCCATTCTGGCGCGTCGGCGGAGATCGTTCAGGGCAAAGAGTTCACCCAAACCAAAACGGTTGAAGTGAAACGTGCTCCGAAGATCGTCGCCGTCCCTTCGATGAAGCTCATCAACGAACAGTACGTCACCAAAAGTAGTTCGAATGTGCGCGCCGCGCCTGAAAAAGGCGCAGACAAAGTGGGTGGTTTGAAACCTGGCACCGAGTTCACTGCCGTTGGTTCGACAGGCGACTGGATTCTTGTCGGCCGCAAAGGTGTAACTGTCGGCTACGTCCACAAAGATTTGGTTGAACCAAAATCAGTAGCCGTTGCGAAGCGTGTGAAGTCCGCGGCCAACCTGGACGAGATGAACGTCGCTGCCGACAAGGAAACAAGGGCCTTCGATCTGGATTCGATCCCGACGTTGCCAACTCAGCAGGTCGCTGCTGAAACGTCTTGCCGGCCGGTGACCGTGAGCCTCAAAGCGGCCGACGGAAACACTGTGCAGGAGAAGAACACCTTCTGCAAACAAGCCAACGGCACCTGGGAACTCATCTAAGGGATCTTCATGAAAAACCGCGCACTCGCTCTCGTTGTAGTGGGTGCTTGCGGCATCGCGCCGCAAGCCTGGGCTCACCAGCTCGCCTACTCGAAGACAGAACAGATCCAAGTGAACGTTGATGGTGAGGCGACCACCTGGTGCAAACCTGAAGTGGCCATCACCATGCAGCGCCCAACGTGGGATGACCAGAAGCCGCTGAACACGCTTCTATCGAAGCTCCCGTATATTCTCGGCCAGGAATGCCCGACGGCCAAGGTCACCTGGAAAGCAGTCGACGCAAAGGGGGCGGTTTACGCCACCGGCGCGGGGTATGCGACCAATCTGGGCCTGGCCACGCTGACTTCACCGCCTGCCGCTCCGGCCGCTGCCGCGCCCGCTGTTTCGGTAGCCCCCGTGGCTTCTCCTCCTACGCCACCAGCAGCTGTGGCGGCTGCATCTGTACTACCAGCCGCCGCTGCGCCTGTGGTTGCTGCACCGGCCCCAGCGCCTGTAACGGCACCTGTGATACCACAACCAGCACCAGAGGCTTCACCCGCGCCAGTGCAACCGGTGCCGGTGGCTCAAGTACCTGTGACGGTTGCCCCTGTTGCACCTGTAGCTGCCGTGGCCACAGTACCTGTGGAGGCAGCTCCAGCCGCCACCCCTAACCCTGCCGCTCCAGCTGAAGCGCCGGCCGCTGTTGCCGCAGTTCCTACCGGTGACTTCGGCCGCTCATTGGTGCTGGCCAACCAGAACCTGATTGGGATTACCGACGGAAGCGGATGCAAATGGGTTATCAGCAAGTCGGTAACTGATGAGTCCGATCCAAGTCTGTCCTTTCAGTCGACACCCGCCATGCCTTGCTCTGCATCAGGCTATGCCGAGGGGTCCTATGACAAATTGCGTTGGGCGGTACCCAACACCTATCGCGGTGATACCTGGTCAAAAACAACCGTGCACCCGAGCGGTCTGATGTTCAACCAGGCACTGGTCCCAGCGGTGAAAGGCAAGGCGCTTTCTTTCCTGAATAGCCGGGCAGACCAAGCACTCTTTCAGGTGGGTGAACTGCCTGCGCGTAACATGAAGGTGTATTTGGCCTTTGAGCGCCCCAACTACCGTGTTCTGTCGCCGTTCTCCAGTGATCCGTATTATGTAGTGATCACTGCAGATGAGGCATTTGCGCTTGATGCGGTCGAGTTGAAGCGCGCTGTGGTTGAGGTCTACCAACTGGTGAAGGCAACGTCGCCAACGACCGTCGGCCTGTCGAACCTCTTCTTCGCCAAGAACTTCGAAGCCCTTTACCCCGAGGGATACGCGTCGGAAACCAAAGACAGCATTCTCAAAACGCGTATGGGCGAGAACCGTGGTGAGTTTTACTTCGATGCTCGCCAAGGCAATAACTTCGCCCTGCGTCGCGAGGAGATCCGCCTGAGAGAAGTACTTCGTCTGCAGCAGCAAATGGCTGAGCTGCACACACGCGTCTTGGCGCGTTACGAACAACTCAAATCTGGGATGAAGGAATTCGAAGGTCGGGAGGCTGAAGCGCTGGCGCAGATGGCCGGCATCAAAGTCACCTTCCCATCGCCGATCGCAATGCAGGACCCGAACTCTTCAAAGTCCGCTGTGCCGATGATGATTCACGTCACTGGAAAGAGCGGCGACTACTACGAGGTCGATTTCCCACGTAAGGGGCGTGTACAGACTGATGCTGAACTGGAGAGCCAGTGGTACGTGCTGCCGGCGGCAAACATGACACCCTTCCTGCCGCTCGAAGACGGTCGCGCCGTTCCTACGTATCGCGTGTATACCGCTGGCGCGGCTGAGGCCTGCAAGCAAGACCACTGTGCTGACAGAGTGTCATTTGGTGCCGTACTGGCCAAGGAATTTCCTGGCGCCGGGATCGACTTCAACTGGACGCCTGCAGTCTCTCAGCAGCACGTGATTGATTGGCAGCAAGCATCCGCTCAAATTCAGTTAGGCAACCGACTATGAAAACGATGAACAAGAAGCACATCCTCATCGCCGCTGCGGTCGCCGGTATTGCGATTCTTGCAGTTGGTGTGGGGTTATCGAGCTCCGGCAAGAAGCAAGCGCTGCGTCAGTACGATGAGATGAAGGAACAGTACTTCCTAGAAAACGTCCTGAGCGAGGGAGATATTTCCTATTCCTTCTGGTCGGGAAACGTCACCGTTGAAACACCAGAAATCCGCCTGGTTGCAGCAGAGACCAACGGCGCAGATAAATTCCTGAAAGGGATTATGGGGCTGCTCGGTGGAATGGACTCCGGGGCAAAAGAGTCTGCCCTGGTCGAATGGTCACGGTATCTGCTTTCGTCCAGTACTGGTGGCGGTCGTGCCGGTGGCGTTTACTTGAAGGCCGACGCCCTCAAGGTTAGCCGCGAAGGTGATAACAAGAAGGGCGAGATTCATCTCCAATTGTTGGGCATGGACATGAGTTCTCCTTACCTGTCGCACAAAGGCGCGGATGTGGTCCTGCCCTCGGAAGTAGCGGATGAGATCCAGCCGCGCGCGGAAATGGATCAGTACGGAGGCGTGGTCAAGTCGCCCTACTCGTGGGGTAGCAATATCGTCCAACGTCTGCCGTTCACTGGTGCATTTATCACCGGCGCTACAGGGGCGTTCGGCACCAAAGTTGACTTGGACTTCAAGCTCACGCGCTCCAGCGACGGTGAAGGCTCGGTCGAGTTTGTAGTGGTGCATCGTAATGACGGCAGTGAAGTTGGCCGGATTGTGCGCGAGGCTAAATTTGCGTCCATCCCAGAGCTTGACGATGTCCAGGCGCAACTCAAGAGCGCGCTAAGTGGCTTCATCATGGGGGCTTACAGTACATCCATGGGCCAGGCCGTAATTGCCGAAGCCGCAGGTGACTTTGCTCGTAAGACCAAGGTGGCCAGCTACTCGCTTACCTACAAGGGTTTCGACCAGTTAAAGGAATCGTTCGACGAATTCAAGGCCGCTACCAAGCGTGAGGAGTTCACCGGCTTTTGCAATGAAACAGGCCTATCAGGTTATCAGAGTGACTTTGGAGTCAGGGCCAAGGATCACAGCGATTCGGAGTGCGCGATCGCTCAAAAGCTGGCCACCGATGCCAAGTTTCAAGAGTCCTACATTTTCAAGGAGGACAAGTCGTTATTTTCCGGCCTTTTCGTGAGCAAAAGCTTCACGCTTGAGACGAACTGATCACCAAATTTCCTAGAACCTGGAGTACGGTCCGCCGTACTCCACGGTCACTAAAAAAATCTCAAGACAAAGGTAGGAATTTCATGACGAATGTTTCCAAATGGGCAATCATGGCGTTCTGCTCGATGCTGCTGGCTGGTTGCGGTTCAAGCCAGGACAAAGCTGAAGAATTGGTCAAGTTGATGGGCATGGACGTCCAATACAAGATGGTAGTGCAAGTCGCAACGTCGGGTTATGCATCCAAATATCGCGAAGTCGCGCCAGAAAAAATCAAGGCCGTGATCGAGGACAACATTTCCCAGGACCTCTTGAAAGATACCTTGGTCCAGGTATATGCAAATCACTTTGATGCCGACGAGCTGGAACTGATGATCGAGGCCAACAAGCATCCTGATCAGGCGATGAAAATTATTATGGGCTCTAAGGACGGCATGAAGCTGGCAAAAAAATCCATGGACGTCCAGGTGGATCTGCAGCGTGATATGGCCAAGGCGTTCGAGGATCGCGATGAGGACATTGTCGACGAACTGGACGACCTCCGAAAGGATGCCCGCGGCTGATCCTTCATTTGCTCCGAACCACGGTAATCGACGCGGTTACTACGAACAGTTCGAGGTAGCGTTTGGCAATTCATGGAGGGTGGGATGAGGTTTATTTTGGTAATGCTGCTGGTGCTCAGCGGCTTCGCTCACGCCGGTTGCGGCAGCATCAACAACGACGATCAACGCGCCTACTGCTACGTCAAAGAGGGGAATGGGAGCTGCGCGAGCATTAAGGACGACGATCTGCGCGCTACCTGCTATGTGGAGGCCGGCAATGGCAGTTGTGCGAGTATCCGTGATGATGACAAACGCAAATACTGCTACGTGAAAGAGGGCAACGGAAGCTGTGCAAGCATCAACAATGACGACTTACGTAACTCCTGCTACGTCGAAACAGGCAACGGGAGTTGCGCGAGTATCCGTGACGACGATCAGCGATACTTGTGCTACGCCAAGACTGGCAATGGCAGTTGCGGGAGCATCAAAAACGATGACTTGCGACGTCAGTGTGAAATGGTAAAGCGCTGACTGGCTTGCTTTAACCAAGCCGGATAAAGGAATCTCACCTACAAAAAATGCCAGTCAGGTAACTGACTGGCATTTTTCATTCTGCGGCTAACGATCTTCCAAGCTGAAAAGGCGAGTGGTTCAACCGCTCAACCCAGTACTTCGCCCCTGGTCTTGCGCTTGAATCGCCGGCGCAGGAAAAACACCACAAACAAAATAAGCAGCGTGCCTACGGTTAGGAAAATCGTGTTGAACCAAGGAAACGGCTCTTCGCGACTATTCGTGGCTTCGATGTCTGTGATGTTTGGGAATACGGACAAGATTTGAATGCGCCAGCCGTAATAACGGATGAGAGCCAGCTGCTGGGCATCTCGTGAGTAACCCTGGGCCTTTGCCTGAACGTCGGCCGAGTCAAACTTGAAGTACCACGGAAAACTCCACCCGGTATCTTCATTGCGATAGACCATTACCTTTTTAGATGTTGGGTGTTCAGTGTTAATGAAATACACATCCCGGGTTGGGCCGTCCGCTGGGTTTTCAGCATTGATGACGCCGTCATCGTCCACACGTTTTACCTCAACGCCGGTGATGGCCACCACGTCGTACTGCGGCAAAACATAAAACAGACCCAATCCCGCGCCAGTGATTACGAGCAAGATTGCGCCGATAACCACTCCTTTGATCCACATCATATTTGTGCTCCATTTTGATCGTCGAATTCTGCCCCAAATCGATCTTGGGTTTTCACCTTTGACCGCTGGGGGGCTACTAAACTTGGTTAGCAAATGTGTAGGTGCTGCAGTGATAGTAACGACGGCTCAAAAAAAGCCTAGGAAATCTCCCAGGCTACTTGTTTGCTGAAGCACGCGATCGCGTTCCGATCGCCCTGGCTTATGCAGGTGCTGTGTCAAATTCCAGGCATTCGGAAAGTGAGGTGAACTCAGGTCGCCGGCAGACCCAGGCAGTAAAAGCGGTGTAAGCCACCGACAAGCCTGTGATCAGAGCCATTGTTTGCTTCTTCTCTCGACTGTTTCTCGCAGCAGCACGCGCTTGAGATTCACCTTTGCGTCGAGCACTGTTCGAAAAGAGAGACGCGATCAGCATTCCAATCACCGCATAGAACACTGTGATGAGAGTGAGCTTGGCAACAATAACTAGGGTGATACTCAGAACTCCCTGGTTAGTCCGGAAGGTCGCGAATACGGCGTATGCAATGGCCAAGATAATCCCGGTACCCAACGCTATCCCTGAGACCAAGCCAGGCATTTCAAGCCAGCGAAGGATCAGAGCCAAAACGGCACCGATCGCGGGCAGCGCATTCGTGATCGCAGCATCGGTGTAGTCGGTGTAGATCGTGGCAGCCTCTGTGTGGTGTCTCCAGATCGCCAGACAGGTGATCAAAGCACCTATCAAAAGCGTGTATTTCCATGCCGGGCCTGCCCAGAAGGCCTGCCACATGTGTAGCACTGCTGGTTTCTCAGCTACAGGCTGAGCAGGGCGCACTTGCTGTGCCGAAACCACATAGGCTGGGCTCTGAGAGGAGGGCGCCGGTTGCACACTTTGAGACGGTGTCTGAGCCACCTGATGCTGCTGAGGAGATTGTTGTCTTTGTTGACGGGATTGTTCCTGAGCGATCCGGTACTGCTCATCTCTTTGGGATCTGGCAAGTTCCTCTGCCTGGCGCTGAGCTTCATACTCATCCTTGCGCAGCTTCTCTTCTGCCGCGTATGCCTTACTTTTTTCAACGCGGGAGTAACTATCCAGAAAGGTGACACGAGCTCCCATGGTTTGATCGAGACACTTCTGGGTGGTGCACTGATCTCGTACGGACAGCCATTCGCGTTGTGACTGGCGCAGATCATCCGGGTGCTCTGTTTCAGCGAGGGCTTTTTGATAGGCTCGACCGAGAATGCTGTCGACGCCACTCAGATAGCCGTCCTTACAGATGCTGGATTCCGCAAAATTTGCGGCCTTGGAACAATCAAAGCTTGCTGCCATTGAGTTACAGGCCACTAATGCCAGCGTAAATGCGAGAGCGTTGCGAAACATCATCCGGTTCATCCCTAATTCCGTTATCCAGTACCCAGAAGGGTATAGTAGTTATCGGCCGGGTATGTGAATACGTGAGGAGGTTCTGCATGCTCGTGTGGACGCGTCAGTTGTCGTGGATTAGACGGGCCATTCATAAAAAACCTGGGATACCTCCCTAGCTTTTGGTGTTATGGTAAAACTTATTGAACAGTAGCCCAACCTTCGACTACGTCACCGCCCCCCTTGGCTTTCCACTCTTTCAAAATCTTGTAGTTTCCACCTTTTGTTTCGATGACTTCGCCTTTGTGCGGGTTGTTGTATTGTTTGACTTTGCGAGCGGCACGTTCAGTGCTTTTTTCGTTTGAGCGCTGACTGGCCGACCAGCGCGTTTAGGGTCGAGGAGTGCGATCACATCACGCAGGCTCTTGCTGTACTCGCCCATCAGATTTTTCAGCTTTGTTTCGAACTCAAGTTTTTTTGCAAGCCGTCATTGGACTTCGAAGAGTTCAAACGAGCTTTAAGCTCTTTGATAGCTTCTTCGGTGGAGCGGGATTCGTTGATCAAACTCATTTCAGCAAATTTCCTTTAGGTGGTCTCCCATCTTGGGAATTCAACCTCAGTGCCGTTTGGCGATTGCCTCGTTCATGTGGTTACAGTTCTCTTTTATGTGATTGTGAAACTAAGCCTGATGCTCAGGAAGCAGTCGTCGGTCTTATTGTTGATCAGATGACGCGGGATTAAGTAGCGACCATTGCAAGAGAATACCATGGTTCAAGTATGCCGCCGTAAGAAAGTGAGACGAACTTTTCCTTTGTTGGCGACTGGTAACTCAGACTCCCGTACGCTGATTAGATCAGCGGTCTTGCGTACGGTAGAAAAGCTAAGTTGTGGAGGAATTCTAGACGCGGTTCGAGTTGTGAGCGACTTATCTCACTCGGGGGGCGAGACTCCCTCGATACTTTCCATCTCGGAGTCAGAAGGGGTACTTAGAATGTAAGTGCGCATGCACCAGATTTTTGCGTCGGGCCAAGACTTGAGGGCCGCGTCTTCATCCATGGCGTATTTTGTTTTATCATCTTGGCGTGGGATTCGTTCAGCTGGAACTTGACTTCGACCTCCGAGTCGGTTGGGCTTATGGGGAGGCTCATACGGAAACGCTCAATATCGGTCATAATGATCTCCAATCTTGCTGCGCGCCAGACCTCCGCCAGTCCTCGACGAAAATGCTATTGAGCAAGCAGTCGCCCGCTGATTGATCATTCAGAATATAAACTATGCGCGTTGGGCAGCAAATCAGTCCCGATAGAGGGCGTATGAATTTTGGTGTATATCCGAATATATCCTGCTGACTATAATTTATAATCAGCAGGATATATTCGGATATTTTACGCCGGTAGATATGCATCACCACGGCAGCGCTACCCTTGTGTTCATTGCCGACACAAGAGCGGTTGAGATGATGTTGATTCAAGTGGCTGAACCGTTTGCCTTGTGAACCACCATGCTGCAGCGTTTGGTGATACTTTCACCCCAAAGCGCTCCAAACGATTAGACCTAATGAGATTGATCATGAAAGGCAAACGTAAGGCCAAAACAATCAAGTGGCTCATGAAAGATCAATTCGAGAGGGAGGCTAGGCTGATGCTGCGAAAACGATCCCGTGATGCTTCGAACCATTTTCTTGATGCTGCAGCTATTTTTGGAGTCGAGCATGAACCGGTAGGCTTGCTAAGCGGAAATTGCGGTGAGTGATATTCTCAAAGTTCGCCTCCTAATGTTGTAAACCCCATGGATAATTGATTACCGCGGTTTTTTTAGGGGTATAGGTTGACTGCTACTGGCCCAGCGTGTGTAAAAACGCTGATTGCTCATCGGTCTTGGAGTATCAACGTTTGTCGGCTGAGTTATCGCATAGTCAGCGTCAAGGCTTGCATCAGTAACGACCTGGAGCACGCCAACGCTGTTTTACAGCCTCTGGCCGGGTCAAAACCGGCCTTTTTTAGGCTGACAGCGCTTTCATCAAACCATTGGCACCAATGATTTTCATGACCCGTTTCAAGTTGTAGGCGAGCACATTCAAGCTCATCTCCGTATTCACCCCAACCAGCTTTCGCGTCAGTAAGTGCGTCGCCCCCATCCGTTGTTTGAGCGTCCCGAAGGGATGCTAAACCGTCCGTTTTCGGACTCGCATCATCTCTGGAGCTTTGCTCAGCCGAAGCTGCATCTCCTCCAATACGTCCTCATGCTCCCAGCGTCGAACTCGTCGTTCCGTGCTCGGTGTGCACTGCAATTTCAACGCGCAGCCCTGGCATTTCGAACTCCAGTAACGGTGCAACGTCAGGCCTTTTTCAACGTTGGTATAGCGCCAGATTAGCGCCTCTCCAACCGGGCAAACGTATTCGTTTTTGGCCGCGTCAAATTGGGAGATACCGTTCAATAGCCAATGCTGCCGTCAACGGCAGCAGTGCTTGTATTTTTTTTCAGAGCCGCAGGGACATGGTTCGTTCCGGCCTACCGGCGAGCCAAGGTAGGCCCGTGGGGACGGTTCGGTTGTGACTGCGGCCGGTGGGTTGTTTATTTGAAAAGCAAATTGAGGAAATGCGTTAGCCATGGCTGTCTGCATCTTGTCCCAGATATATACGGCAAGCCTTCGGCACGCTGGAAGCAGATCCTTATGTTGTGACGTTGCAGTGATCTCATCCTGGCAGTTAGTAATGTGCGCCAACGCTGATTGCAATGCGTCCAGATCGTCTAGTTGCTTTACCAGGCTGTGAGCCAGTGCATACCGGGCTTTTATTCGAGTTTTTTCGCTGTTGATGCATTGTTCATAAAGCGCTTGTGCATCAATTTCGCTTCGGCCCGGAATGCGCTTCTGGCTGATCAGTTTGCCGAGCTCAAGCATCGCTTCCGGGTACTTTTGTTCTGCCGCTTCGACTAACCAGGCAATAGCTTTGAGGCGGTCACTGGCGAAGGCATGACCCTGTTTATGCAGCGTGTACAAGTGAAATTGTGCCTGCGGAAATCCAGCCTCAGCAGACTGTAAAGAGCATTCGAATGAAGCGTTGAAATCTATCGGACCGCCGAGCCCCCGCTCATGCATCTCCCCCAACTGAGCAAGTGCTCCTGGGTGAGACTGGGCGGCAGCCTGCTGATACAAATCTCTTGCATACTCGAGATCTTGCTCGTATCGAGCCGACCCCCAAAAATGGCAGTCACCAATAAAAGCCATTGCATTGGCATAGCCTCCAGCACTTGCCCGCCAAACCCAATGCTCACCTTTTTGGCGTTGTTCTTTAAACTCATCGCCCTGGAGATGCGCATGGTAAATCCCGTACTCGTACATTGCCTCGACATGCGAACTGTCAGCAGCGAGCTGGAACCACATATTGGCTTGATCAATAGATTTACGGGATTCAAAACCGTAGCCGTCATCAGTTCTGAACACAACCTCCGCGGTTTTTAGAGCATCAGCTTTTTCTTTGAAATGGATTCCGAGCGTATAGCGTGCTTCAGAGTCTTCCTCGAAAACAGCGCTGTAGCTCAATGCTTGAAGGTTATGCTGTGTGAGCGGCGTGACCGTGTATTCAGGAGACTCACCGAGCACTGAACTTCGGGTATGTAGATACTCAAGCAATTCGAGGGCAGCGGGTAGCGCCTCGTTAAGCATTTCAGTTGCGTCGTGGGAGGTATAGCTAAACGCCTTGGGGTGAGCGCTAACATTTCCGTTTTTTTGCAGGGTGCGTAACGGGCTCAGCACCCTGTGGTCTACCAAACGTCTATCTCGCAGGTACGCGATCTTGCGATCCAGATTCAGATCCCGATCCATATTCGGAACCAGAGTTTCGCAGAACGCCTCGGCGAAGCTTCGCAAGAAAGTAACGGCGTAACCCGGCGTCGAAGCACCCAGGTTCTTTGCCTGTTCATACAAGTTGCCCAACTGAGGGCTGACGCTGTGCGCAAACTCAATATCGTTCATCGTATGGCCTTAAATGCAGGCTGGATTTACCGGCAATATTGCGTATCCAGATCGAGGGCACAAGAAAGTGACTTTGAAGATACCCCGTGCCGCATCGGTGGTCACACAATGTGGATCGGCCTGTTGGCGCTGATTGAAAACTGACCCACCCTGCCGATTGAAAATTGACCCAGGACGGATTGCTGATTTCTGTCCCAGCAATTGTGGATAAGCTTAGCAGCAGTGTGCCGATTGAAGACGCATCAAGCCCCACCGCATGTATGCATGCAGCAGGGTATTTATGGTGCGGATCAAAATGGCTCATCGTCCTCGATATCATCTCCGTCCTTGCGCTTTCGTTCCCGTGACTTGATCTTTGTCTGGGCCGCCAAGGTGCTGTGTTGCAAGCGGTAAGACTCGTTGCCCGTTTCGACGATGTGGCAGTGATGTGTCAGCCGATCCAACAACGCTGTGGTCATCTTTGCGTCGCCAAACACACTCGACCATTCCGAGAAGCTCAGGTTGGTGGTGATGACCACGCTGGTGTGTTCGTACAGTTTGGACAGCAGGTGAAATAACAGGGCGCCACCGCTTTGACTGAAGGGCAAATATCCGAGTTCATCCAGTATCACCAAGTCTGTGCGAAGCAGTGCCTGGGCGATTCGCCCTGCCTTGCCATCGTACTTCTCACGTTCCAGCAGATTCACCAGATCCACCGTGGAAAAGAAGCGCACGCGTTTGTTGTGGGCCGTGATTCCGGATACAGCCAAGGCACTGGCCAGGTGTGTTTTCCCGGTTCCAGGGCCGCCGATGAACACGACATTCTGCGCGGTTTCAGTGAACGACAAGCTTGATAGATCGCTGACCAGCCGGGCATCAGCGCTGGAAGCGCTGAAGTCAAAGCCAGCTAAGTCACGGTGCATGGGGAGTTTTGCCATGTTCATCTGATGATTCAACGAGCGCACCGCGCGATCCGCATGTTCCTGCTGAAGCAGATGTTCCAGCAGCCACTTCGATGAAGCCGTCGACGCTGTTCCTTGAGAGACCAGTTCTTCCCAAGCACTGGCCATGCCGTGCAGACGCAGTTCTTTGAGTTCAGTCATCAGGTCACGCATTGCGATTCTCCTCATCGGTCGTACGGAGCCGGTCGTAGCGTGCTGTATTGGCAACAGGCGCCACTTTGAGTTGCAGGCTGGTTTCTACAGAGGGAGGTGGTGCGGTGGAGGTCAGGCGGGCAACGACATTGAGGATGTGATCGGCGCTCAGACTTCCCGATCCAAGTACCAGCTCCACCGCCACCAGCACTGGTTCGAGACCCGCAATTGGCACAGCAGCCAGTACCTGCATCATGATTCGATCACCGTTGGTGTGACGCCTCAGTCCGCGTTTGAGAAGCTGTAAAGGTTTTGGCAGATCAGCATATGGAGCGCCATTGCGCAGTGCACCAGGCTTGCGTTCGATGAGTGGGATGTAGTGCTGCCAGTCAAAACCGACCTGATTTCGATCAAAGAGGCGCTCGTGACTGGCGATCACCGCTTCGTCGGCAATGACCACGATCCGCGAAGGGTACAAACGGCTGCTGACCCATTGACCAACACGCTCGCAAGGCACCGAATAACGATTGCGCGCCACGCTGATCAGGCAGGTGCTAGAGACACGGACGGTGCGTTCCACGTAGCCATCAAAGTCCGTCGGCATCGGCATCGGCATCATTTCAGCCTGCTCCAGCTCCAGGACTTCTCCCACCGTCAAACCGTTGTACTGTGGATGTACAGTTCAGCCCAGAGCGTACGACAGCGTTGGCCGAGCCAGACGTTCAGCTCCTCGAAGGTATGGAACATGCAGTTTTGAGCATCGAGCCAGATTCGTCTCCGGCTGTCCTGCACGTTCTTTTCGACGATGCCTTTCTCCCAGCCAGAGGCCACGTTGCAGAAGTCCGGATCGAACAGATAGTGCGCGCACATCACGGAAAACCGGGCGTTGACCGTGCGGCCTTTCCCTTTTTTGACCTTGTCGACAGCCGTTTTCATGTTGTCGTAGATGCCGCGACGTGGCACGCCACCCAGCGCTCCAAACGAACGGGTATGGGCATCAAAAAGCATCTCGTGGGCTTGGCTGGGGTACGCAACCAACCAGAATGCGCGACTGGCGCACAGCTTCATGTGGGAGACCTGGATACGTCGAAACAGGCCACCGATCAGCGGGCCTTCTTCGCTCCAGTCAAACTAAAAGGCCTCACCGAGGGCAAAAGTCAGCGGTACAAAAGCGCGTACAGACTTGCCTTGCTCGCACCGCCAAGAGCGGACAAACGCCGTGAGCTGGCTGTAACCGCCGTCATAACCCTCGGCCTTGATCTGCTCGAAAAGTGCTTTGGCGCTCCTGCGGTTGTGTTTTGGCCGGAACGAATCGGCCTTGAGCGCCTGTTCCAGCGTCTCGTGGAAATGGCTGAGTTTGTTGAGGGTTGCGCACCGTTGGTACGCTGGTTGAGTGGCTTCGGGCGCTCTGACCCATTTACGGATGGTGTTTCTAGAAAGCCCGGTACGCTTGGCTATCTGATGCAGCGAGAGCTTGTCGCGGAAATACATCCGCCGGATTTTTCCCAACATTTCCATGCTGATCACCCTGTGTTCTCCTGCTCAAAAAGTGAGCAGAAGCAGTTGAACACCTGGGTCAGTTTTCAGTCGGCAGAACAGCCTCTACTGGGTCAGTTTTCGGTCAGCGACAACATACCTGGAGGGGCGCACGGTGAGGGATACATGGGAGGATCAGGATGAGAATGAGCAGGTGACATTTAAGCTTGAGGCACGGCGAGTGGGGATTTTGCCATATCGGGTGGAGTCGGTTGTTTTAGGGGCGAAGGCTGCGCCGCATGAAGGCATGAGCGGAGAACCTTGAGACATAGAAACGCTCTGGCAGGCGACCTCTCGGAAAATGTCCTGAGATATGGACACCGCCTCAATTTCACCGTAAAACCATTTAAAACCCGTTGAAAAGCGCACTCCATCAAACAATCGGTTTGACGAGCTATGAGTAAGGACTGGATCCCTCTTGGTGCACATCTTCACTCGCCTAGGTTTGGCTACGAACACCATGGCATTTATGTCGGACTTGACCGTGTGATTCACCACGCCGGGTACAGTGAGGCCTTCAAAAAGGGATCTATCGAAGAGACCTCGCTGAAGGAGTTTTCTGCAGGCAACGGTTACTCAATCAGGCGTTACGAAGCCCCCCACTACTCGCAACCTCGTATCGGGCAACGCGCTCGCCAGCGACTCAAAGACGGCAACGTCAAATATCATTTAATTTTCAGCAACTGCGAACACTTTGCTACCTGGTGCGTGACGGGGTGCGCGACGAGCGAGCAGGTGCAAGACTCGGCCAGTAAGGCATTGGCGGCCGGGGGCGCTCACTATGCTGCGCGACAGGCTATGCAGAAACCAGCCGAGGCTGTAGTGAAACATGCCCTATCTCGAGCCGTTGCTGGTGGATTCGTAGGGGCGAAGACGGGGACCTTCGCAGGGGGGGCAACCGTCGGGATAGCAACTGCTGCGGGGCTGAGTGCAGCACCGATTGTGCTACCCGTAGTTGCGGCATGTGCAGTGGTTGGCGGTATCATCGGCTGGTTATGGGAGGACTAATACAACACAGCGTCACGGCTTTCAATGTTCGCTCACGATCTTGGCCCCGTTTGCATCAGCTCATCCGCAACCGTCCGAATGTGCTCACGCATCAACACCTTGCCCAACTAGTCCTCTGGAATCCCCTGCACACCGTAATACGCCCCCGCCACCTGGCCGACAATTGCTGCTGTGGTACCCGAGGCAAGAGCCGTATGCGGTAGTTCCGCACGTACGGATCTGAGCGGGGGTGTCAGGTAACTGTCATCCCTATCCCGACCCCATCCGCTTACAATTGAACATTTATATATCTCATGAAAAAGGGCCCCGCAGGGCCCTGATTGTTTTTACTCAAACAGTCTTACTGAGTGCGCCATGACTCAACAACGTCAGCGCCGAACTCGTTTTTCCATTCTTTCAACTGACGATGGTTACCGCCCTTGGTTTCGATCAGCTCACCCGAATTAGGATTCTTGTAGATCTTGACGTCACGTGCCTTGCGCACAGCCTTTGGAGCGGCTGCGGTAGCAACGCGTGTGGATGCCTGAGGATCGAGAATAGCGATCACGTTGCGCAGGCTGTAGCTGTACTCAGCGAGCAGTGCGCGAAGTTTGGTTTCGAACTCGACCTCTTTCTTTAGACCTTCGTCGCTTTTCATAGCCTCAAGAGCGGCCAGTTGCTCAGACAGGTGTTTTTCAAGCTGACGGAATTCTGCGAGACGAGACATTTTACGCTCCTGTATGTTGATAGCCATTATCCGGTGATGGCTACGGTCAAGTCTAGCAATCGGCAAACTGAAAGGGAGCTTCAATGCATTTAGTAATGCTCGACACCTGCGTCTGGCTTGATAAGTCGTCCCAAAACGTTGTGCTTCCTATGGCTACCGCCTTGAAGCACCTAGTCCAGGATGGCCCTAGAGTTTGAAAAGCGTTAGGCAATGAGCTTGCAAGGTGTCTAGAGAATCCGGGGGGACTCACGGATCTACAGCCCATAACGCCATAGAGGCGGCCGAGTTCAGTCAACTTGCTCAGGCCACCAGATCCAATCGGACGCCCACCGATAGTGTCGTGGATTGGATATTTGGCTCTGAAGACGTATATCAGGAGGGCGCGCGAGGTGTCGGTTATTGGCAGGTTTCCCCTGGTGAAGTGGACCTAGAACATCTCGAGGCTTGGTGTCGTGAGAAGATGAAGGAGACAAAAGTCCCGTTCGACAAGGTCGACTGGCAAGATGTTTTTATCGCGCTTTATCTATGAAGCGTACGTAAAGAAAGGGGGACAGATTTATTATGCGAGGAAAAAATCATCTCCTTTTTGGGACGTTTTTAGGTCCATAAACAAACGCCGCTGTTTTTTAATTGCTGCATTGTCAGGGAAGGGGCTATTAATGATGCACATCGCTTCGGCAGCGGATTTGTGGAAGAGCCTGTGCGAGAGCGCCGGGCTGGAACTTCGACTAAAGGGTGGAGGGCCCGGTAGGGACACTGATGTCGAGGATGCGGTGAGACAGGCGCTGAAAGTGCCTGCCAATTCGCCTTCGTTGGCCGCATGGTTGGTAGCCGACGCTGCTTCATCTAGCCCACAGGTAAGTACAGAGCAGTTGCTAGTCGTAGTGTTGAAGAGTCAGGTCGGATTCGCCTCGATGATGCAGGATATTCTTAATGTCCTGATTCTGGCCGAGACCCGAGAGGCAACACATCAACTCAGCGTTGAGTTCAAGTTCGACAAAGTGAACGATCCGATCAAGGCTACGCTGGAACAGTTTGGGGAAACCATACAGCGCACGGAACGTATCCTGGAGAGACGTCCAAAACTTCCGAATAGCAACGTAATGTGGTCGCTTTCGTCTACCTTGAGGGAGTCGCTGATCGGCTTCCCCGAGCACCTATCAGCCGATTTTCCTCCGATACCTGCGATCACTGCGACCGGTCACGTCGAAATCGATGCGCGATTGGAACTCTTGACTCGGCTGGTATCCGCCTTCAGAGAGCTTTGGCTGCGACACGGTCAAACACGGGATCAGGTGGAGGCCGTTGCTCAGATCTTGAGTGACTCCAGTATTGTTGCCGAGCGGGAACTATCCGGACAGTTGTACCCGACAAGCGATTTTTGGGACATCGGCATGATCGCTGGAATGCAGGATCTGGCAAGTCAGGTGGCGTCAGGGCCAATGGCCGAAGGAGCGGTACTTCAGACTCTGGATGACGCGCTCAGGAACATCGAGTGGGGAGATGTCTGGGTAGAGCACACTTTCCAGGAGTTGCTGGATCTGCTGAACCTTCCAGTCTGGCGTCGGCGTCATGAGCTTTACTCCGTCTGGGTGGGGACACGCATGCTCAGTGTGATAAAACATGCGGTTCCGGATATGCGTTTCCATACCGTCGATGGCACTCTATCATTCGAGTTTGGTGGCAGCCGCCTAGCCTCGTTCAACTGGGACAACAAGCAGTTCGACGTATGGGCAGAGTTGCGTTCTGCTCTGGTCGGA
Organism: Pseudomonas sp. EA_65y_Pfl1_P113; assembly: GCF_963970525.1. Taxonomy (NCBI): domain Bacteria; kingdom Pseudomonadati; phylum Pseudomonadota; class Gammaproteobacteria; order Pseudomonadales; family Pseudomonadaceae; genus Pseudomonas; species Pseudomonas sp. EA_65y_Pfl1_P113. Next base: position 6,205 of record NZ_CAXAQM010000024.1, on the reverse strand, counting down.
AAGAGCTCGAAACGCAAGAAGGGTATACAGCCCGATTTTCGTGTCCTGAAGGTGAACTTGTTGCAGTCAGCCGGCGCGCAGACGGTCTACGTGCTCGAGTGCAAGCACTACCTCAACGCCAGTAAATCAAACTTCACCCAGGCAGCCACTGACTACGCTCGCAGTTGCCCGAACGCTGTTGTGCATATCGTCAATCATGGGCCCGCAGATGATTCGATACTGACGGCCGCACTGGCCAACGAACTGCAACCCCGGGCGAAGTTCCTCGGCGGCACAACACCCAAACAGGAGACCGAGACGGGAGCTCTGAGCGCCGAGATCCGGAAGACGTTGTTTCCTGGTCTGCCGAAAACTGTCGTGAGCACAGTGGCGCTGATGTCCGACAATACGGCGATGGCTTTGGGCATAGTGTGCAGCGTACAGCTTGTGTGGGATGCCAGCCTGAAAGACATGGATCTCGCGCTGCGAGTTATTAGTCCTGACGGGAGCGTAATCAAGTCCATCGATTTTCGGAATCATGGAGCTCTCGATGCGCTACCTTACGCTCGTTTTGAGGAGGACGTTCGCGAAGGGCCAGGATCCGAGTGCATTGACATAAGTCGCTGGTATTTCAGTCGATACGAATTGCTCGCGACTAACTACTCCGGATCCGGGCAGATGACGCCGCAGGCGCTGCACTGCAGTATCAATACAGCTAAGGAAACGACTGTGTTGCATTACCCGGCAACTCTGCCAGCGACGGGCGACGAATGGAAAATCGCCGAGTTACACGTGAACGACGGGGTAGCCACCGTCGTTCCGTATTACTGATCAAGAAGGGAAGACCAAAAAAGGGGACGGATTTATATTCAGGTAAATAAATCCGTCCCCTTTTTCATTGTAATGGCTAGGTGATAGAGACGGAGTTTTCTAGACGAGCTGTTGTTTAGCAGAACGTGCCAGACTGTTGGCGCCGATGCCGAGTTTGCGAAATTGCACTCCACTTGACCATCTGATTGCATCGGTACTGACCACTCGTTTGCATTGCACTCGACCAAGCGTTTGCATTCGATTAGACCACCGATTGCATCGGATTTGACCAGCACGCTTAGTAAACATGATCGGTAGAGAGCTGCCCATTGCTGCCGCTGGCGACAGGCAGTCTTCGGCTAAAAGCGGTCATTCATCCAAGTACCGTTTTCGGCCAAAAGCTGACGTCACCCAAGCCGCTTCCGCTAACGTCGGACGGTCAGCCTGGGTGGCCGCGCTAACAAATGGATATATGATCTGCCTACTAAATGAGAGCCGATTCAGGCCTATGCTTCTTCAACAACCACCTGTATGAAAAGAGCACGGCACGATGATAAATGATTCAGATTTGGCCGAAATGATTCCTTCCGCGCTAACAGGTGTAACTGTCGGGATCGGTTCGCAGATCCTGCTTTTTGGCGATATGGCTAGCGTGTTAATTCAGTGTAACCGTCCGGGCAAGTCATCTAGCGTAGCTGGCTCTATTGTTTTACGAGATTGCGCAACGATGAAGCTCAGCCCTCAATGTCGATCAGGGACTGCCGGGCATCATCACCCCAGTCAGACCCTGTCAAAGCACTTTCTCGTGCTATCAACAATTGAAACGCTTGAGATTCCTTTCAAGCGTTGCTGGATAACTTAAACTTGCCGACTACGCTGCGAAGTTCATTAGCGAGCAATGAAAGCTCGTCAGCCGTTACGGCGTTGTCCTCTACGCCTTCCATGACGATTAAGCTGCTGTTTCGAATGCCGATGACGTTGCGATTGATATCCTCTGAGACCGAATGTTGCTGCACCGCCGCACTTGCAATCTGAGTGTTCATGCCCACAATTCCGTCTACTGCTTCATTGATCTGGTTCAGGCTGCCAGACGCTTGGCTCGCTGCCTGAATGCATTCCCTAGCTCGGGTTTGCCCAGCCTTCATCTGTTGAACAGCGGCATCAGTAGCGCCTTGCAACTGTTGGATGATCCGTCGAATTTCTTCTGTGGAGTTTTGTGTGCGCGAGGCCAGAGTCCGCACTTCGTCAGCCACGACCGCGAAACCACGGCCTTGCTCGCCAGCTCGCGCCGCCTCGATGGCCGCGTTAAGGGCCAGCAGGTTAGTCTGATCCGCGATGGTACTGATGACCTCGATGACACCACCGATTTCTTTGCTGTGTGTCGCTAACGCTTCGACTTTGCTTGCACTGAGCTCCACTTCGTTAGCCAACGCCTCAATAGCGGCACTTGTTTCAATCATAACTTTCAAGCCGTCGTTAGACGCACTGCTTGCAGATTCAGCAGCACGTGCTGCGCCCTCGGTATTCTGGGCCACGTCGGCAACGCTCGCGGTCATTTCGTTGATGGCAGTAGCAACCTGCTCGGTTTCAGCCTGTTGTGAGTTCATTGAGGCTTTGGCTTGGCCTATGGAGATCTCTAGTCGCTTTGCCGCATCTGAGACTGAATGCGAGCTACGCTCCACCTGGCTCAGTGAGCCCGAGAAGGCCGTTACCATGCGGTTAAGTCCCTCGCCTACATCACCGATTTCATCGTGGCTGTTGATTCGGACGCGCGCGCTCAGATCGCCTTGAGCAATACGTGCCGTCACAGCTAGGAGCTCATCAACCCCAATCCGCAGAGCCTTGTAGATGCCGACGAACGCATAGAGCAGCAGTATCGCAATGGCGATAAATAGCTCAGTGCCGAAAGTACGCTCATTACTCAGTGTATTCAGACGCTCATCAACTCGAATTCGCAGCGATTCCTGCATCTGATCCTGAGCTTTGTAAAACTGAGCAACGACGGCGTTTCCACGCTCGCCCAAGGTGTTGGCATTCACGGTTGAGCGCTTGCTCGGATCAAGGTAGTCCACCAGGTCTTTACGCAGATTTTCCAGGTCGGTAATGGCTGTTGTTACAGACGGCTGAACTACACCAGATAATTTCGGCTCTTCTCGGCGAAGCAGGGAAAGGCTCTGCTGCAACTCTTGACGCATTAGCAGCTCCTGTTTCAACAAAGTCTGGGCAAAAATACGAGTGGTGTCGTCCAGAGGACGGTCAGCGCTAAAACCGCTGGCCAGACCGCGAATCTGTCCGACCAGATTTATTTGCCGAGGTAGACGTATAGAGCTTAGATCGATGAGGTACAACGAACCTGCTTCTTCGTCCAAAATCATGCCGGAAGTGGCCGTAATGTAGTAAACGAAATTCATTAGGTCGGTTAACTGGTCGTTCCACGCGGAAAAGATCACCAAAGGTGCTTCGCCTGCTTTGGCGCGTTCAACCAGCTGCACACTAGCGGTACGCAACGTCTGAACTCGGTCTGTCGTTGCCAGTTGGGTGCTAAATTTTGCGTCCTGCGCAGCAAGAGTCGCATAGGCATCGTTAAGCTTTTCAGCATTGCGTGCTGCATTGGCTACTGCGTTGGTATCACCGCTGAGCATGCCGTGTGTCAGCGCCCTCTGAATCATGGTTAGACGCAGGATAGGGGTGACGTCCAACAAGTATTGTTGACCCACCTGTTCATGCTTGATGCCCGTGATGCTCGTGTTCAGTGAAAGCATCACCCGGGTGCCTAGCAGGAGCAGAGGAATCAGGACAATAAATCCCAAAATTACGAATTTCATGGGGAATCGAACACGGTTGGTAACGAACAGGGCAGGCGCTAATAAATTCATCGGGTTCTCTATCACTCAAGGTCTGTGAGTGCTTTCTTAGGCGTTAAAAAGTGCCCATCTCTCATTTATGGTTATGAGGTAATGAAAGCATTCCAAGAGATCTTCCTCAAAAGCCGCTTACCCTCCTTTGTTACAGGATCGAATTGCCGCGTTTCTCTTGGTACGAAAACTATCGGCTGAACCGGGCGAAGCTGTAGGGAGGAATGCATGGATAACCAGCATAAAGGCTAAGTAGACCGGTAATGGCACCAGTTGGAGGTGCGTCCGGGCATCCCGTCTTGCGCAACTAAACCGGTCGCCACCTATGCGGTAGTAGCTCCGCAATCTCACTTGCCCGCTGCGTCGGCAGGCGCGTGAGGACGTCCTTCAAATAAGCATACGGATCATGGCCGTTGAGTCGCGCCGATTGGATCAAACTCATGATCGCCGCTGCACGTTTACCGCTGCGTAACGATCCCGCGAACAGCCAGTTCGAGCGACCAAGAGCCCACGGACGAATTTGATTCTCGCACCAGTTATTATCTATGGGCACAGCACCGTCATCGAGATAGCGCGTCAGCGCTATCCAGCGTTTGAGGCTGTAATCCAGGGTCTTGGCGATGGCCGAACCCTCAGGCACAAGCTGTCTTTGGGAGGTCATCCAAGTATGAAGTGCGTCGGCGATTGGCGCTGCTTTTTCCTGCCGTATTCGCTGTCGATCACCCGGTTCCAGCTCGCGGACTTCTCGTTCAACTTCGTACAATGCCGCGATGTAGCGCAGCGCTTTTTCGGCGATCTGGCTCTTGTTGGTCGCATGCAAGTCGAAGAACTTTCGGCGGGCATGGGCCATGCAGCCGATCTCCGTAACGCCCAGTTCAAAGCCTGCCTTGTAGCCTGCAAAGTCATCGCAGACCAGCTTGCCGTTCCAACGACCTAGGAAGGCTCGGGCATGTTCGCCAGCGCGGCTCGGACTGAAGTCGTAAACGACCGCCGCCAAGTTGGAGAACTGGCTGGTGGCATAGGCCCAGACATAAGCGCGATGAGTTTTTTTAGCGTCAGGCGTCAGCATTTGTACCGGCGTCTCGTCGGCGTGGACGACGCCGTGCGTCAGCACGGCTTCGCGCAGCGCATCGACTAGCGGCTGAAGTTGCACGCCGCAGTTGCCTACCCATTGCGCCAAGGTCGAACGGGCGATGGGCAGCCCGGCGCGGCCGAAGATTTTTTCCTGACGATACAACGGCAAATGATCAGCGAACTTGGCCACCATGACATGGGCCAGCAGACCTGCGGTCGGTATGCCTTTGTCGATGACGTGCGCCGGTACCGGCGCCTGGATTAGCGTTTCGCACTGCTCGCAGGCCCATTTCCCACGGATATGACGCTCGACGGTGAACACACCGGGCGTGTAGTCGAGCTTTTCGCTGGCATCTTCGCCGATGCGCTTGAGGGCGCAACCGCACTGGCAATGGCTGTTGTCCGGTTCGTGATGGATCAGCGTGCGAGGAAATTGCGGCGGCAGCGCTGCGCGCTTGGGTTGCTGGCGCACTTTGGCTTCGACTGGTGTCGGTTGCAGCGCCTCAAGCTCGGCTTCGATAGCGGCAATATCAGTATCGATCAAGTCGTCGAGCAAGCTGGCCTGATTTGGACTTAGTTGCTCGCTGCGTTTGGCAAACTTGAAGCGCTTGAGCAGCGCGATCTCGTGGGCCAGCTTCTCGTTGACCGACTTGTGATGGGTGATTTGCTTGTCCATTGTCTCGACGCGCTGGATCAACTGCGCCGCCAGGGCACGCAGTTGTTCAGGGTTTAATTGATCGAGATTTGGATGCAAGCTCATGCCGCCTATTTTGCCAGAGAGGGCTGGTTGCGACGATAGACTGATGGGCCAATTGCGCTGGCAAGCACGCCATGGCAGGTGTTAAAGCATCGAGATGATTCCGCCTGCACCGACGCGCTGCCAAGGTAAACCGAGCACCAGGGCCTGAAGTTGCTCGGCATCCAACTCAACTTCGGAGCCGTGTCGCACACCCGGCCAGAAGAAGCGTCCTTGATTCAAACGCCGGGCGGCAAGCCAAATACCCACGCCGTCATGCACCAGCACTTTCATTCGATTGGCGCGGCGGTTGGCGAACAGATAGGCACAGTGCGGCTTCGCCGCACCGAACACCGCCACGACCCGTGCGAGCGCGGTTTCAGTTCCGGCGCGCATGTCCATGGGCTCGGTGGCGAGCCAGATGGAATCGACGCGGATCATCGCAGCAGGTCTCGAAGGAAAGCAGAACACGCCGCTGCATTTTCTGCTGGCCAACTCACCACGACGACACCTTTTGGATGCGGCACTTCGATTCGGATCGTGGCAGGAAGGGCCTGATGCATCGGCACCGGCGGCGAAGTCTTGACCGGGATGAAGGCAGTTTGCAGTGCCAGGTTTTTCTGTGCATGCACCCGAATCCATTTATGGACGAGGTTTGCATTGAGGTTGTGGGTCAAGGCGACATTGGCAATTGAAGTGTCAGGTTGGGCGCACTCAGCAATGACCTGGGCCTTGAAGGACTTGGAATAGG
>NZ_CAXAQM010000023.1:0-81745 GCF_963970525.1 Pseudomonas sp. EA_65y_Pfl1_P113 | reverse complement strand
AGCGGTGTAACGGTTACACCGCTATCGCAGGCAAGCCAGCTCCCACATTTGGATCACCTAAACCTTCGAGTCAGCGCAAGGCTCGGCGCAGCACTTTACCCACGGTGGTCTTAGGCAGCTCAGTGGTCCGAAACTCCACATACCTTGGCACCTTGTACCCCGTCAGATACTCGCGGCAATGCGCCAGGATCTGCTCCTGCGTCAGGTTCGGGTCCTTGCGCACCACGATGATCTTGACCTTCTCCCCCGTCACGCCATCTTCCACCCCAATCGCCGCCACTTCCGCCACCCCTGGGTGCAACGCCACCACGTCTTCGATTTCATTGGGGTACACGTTGAAGCCCGAGACCAGGATCATGTCTTTCTTGCGATCCACCAGGCGGATATAGCCACGCTCGTCCATCACACCGATATCGCCGGTCGACAGCCATCCCTCGGCATCCAGCACCTCGGCGGTGGCTTCCGGGCGTTTCCAGTAGCCCTGCATCACCTGCGGCCCGCGCACTTGTAGTTCGCCCTGCTCGCCAATCTCGGCCAGCTCCCCGTCTTCACGGATAAACCGCACCCAGGTCGACGGCAATGGCACACCGATGCTGCCGGTGAATTCCATCTCGCGCATGCGCGCAATATTGATCGGGCTGATGCTCACCACCGGCGAACACTCGGTGAGGCCATAGCCTTCGATGATCGGCAGTCCGGTGACTTCCTTCCAACGCTTGGCCACTGCGGTGTGGGTGGCCATGCCGCCCGCGATCACCATGCGCAGGTCGGAAAAGTCCCGCGCGCAAAACGCCTTGTTTTCCAGCAAGCCATTAAACAACGTGTTGACCCCGGCAATGCCGTTGAAGCGCTCCTTGCGCAGGATCATCTGCACCCGCTTCACGTCCCGTGGGTTGGCAATCAGGATATTGCGCCCGCCCAGGCACATGAACATCAGGCAGTTCACCGTCAGCGAAAAGATGTGGTAAAGCGGCAGCAAGGTGACGTTGGTTTCCTGCTTGTGCTTGTCCAGTTGGTCACCGACCCAGGCCTTGGCCTGCAGCAGATTGGCGATGATGTTGCGATGACTGAGCATCACGCCCTTAGCGTCGCCGGTGGTGCCGCCGGTGTATTGCAGGAAAGCCAGGTCATCGAGGTGCATTTCCACCGGAAAATGATTGAGCCCGCGCCCCTGTTTCAAGGCCTGATTGAACCGCACCGAGCCGCGCAGATTGAACGCTGGCACCTGCTTTTGCACGCTACGCAGGATAAAGTTCATCGCTGCGCCCTTGAAGGTGCCGAGCAAATCGCCGATGGCCGCGATTACCACGCGCTTGACGCTGCTGCCGGCAATGACTTTTTCCAGGGTATGCGCGAAGTTTTCGAAGATCACCACGGTCTGCGCGCCGCTGTCCTTGAGCAAATGCTTGAGTTCATGGGAGGTGTACAGCGGGTTGACATTGACCACCACCGCGCCGGCCAGGATCGTACCCAGCAGGCAGATCGGGTACTGCAAGCAGTTGGGCATCATCAACGCCACGCGGTCGCCCTTTTGCACACCCTGGCCCTGCAACCAGGCGGCGAACGCAATACCTTGCACCTGCCAGTCAGCGTAGGTCATTTCGGTGCCGATGCTCACATACGCCACACGCTCGTGGAATTTCTCCAAGTGTTCGAGGAACACCTCGCGCAACGATGGGTAATCTTCAATCGCGGCATCGATATCCGCCGGGACGCCAGGCAGGTAAGCGTCAAGCCAGATCCGTTCGGTTTGTTCCAGGCTTACAGCGTTCATGGCAGTCTCCTTATTGTTGTTTTTGATAGCGCTACTTTTCGACGATGGCGGTAATGCCCAGTCCGCCTGCCGCACAGATGGAAATCAGGCCGCGCCCGCCGCCGTTCTCATGGATGATCTTGGCTAGCGCTGCCAATTGCCGGCCTCCGGTGGCGGCGAACGGGTGACCGCAGCCCAGCGAGCCACCGTTGACGTTCATTTTCGACCGGTCAATGGGCCCCAGCGGCGCGTCCAAGCCTAGACGCTCGCGGCAATAATCGGCGTCTTCCCAGGCCTTTAGCGTGCACAGCACCTGGGCGGCAAAGGCCTCGTGGATCTCGAAAAAATCGAAGTCATTAAAGCTCAGGCCTTCACGTTTGAGCATGCGTGGCACCGCGTAGGCCGGGGCCATCAGCAGGCCTTCGGTGCCGTCGACAAAGTTCACGGCTGCCGTTTCGCCGGTCCGCAGGTAAGCCAGCACTGGCCAGCCGTGCTCGGCCGCCCATTCTTCGCTGGCCAGCAACACCACCGAAGCGCCGTCGGTCAGCGGCGTGGAGTTGCCTGCGGTGAGCGTGCCGTTCTGGCGGTCGTAAGCGGGTGACAGCCCGGCGAGTTTCTCCAGGCTGGCGTCAGCGCGTAGGTTATTGTCCCGGGCCAGGCCGCGATGGGGGCTGATCAGGTCGTCGAAGAAGCCACATTTGTATGCGGCATCCAGGCGCTGATGGCTGGTGAGTGTCAGCTCATCCTGGGCCAGACGCTTGATCTGCCAGCGCTTGGCCATTTCCTCGCAGTGTTCGCCCATGGACAGGCCGGTGCGTGGCTCACCATTGCGGGGCAGCAAGGGCTTGAAAAACATCGACGGCCGAACCTTGAGCAGCGCTTTCAGCTTGTCGCCCATGCCCTTGGCGCGGTTGGCGGCGAGCAAGGTGTGGCGCAGGGATTCGTTGATCCCGATGGGGGCGTCGGAGGTGGTGTCGGAACCACCGGCAATGCCCACCTCGATCTGGCCCAGTGCGATCTTGTTCGCCACCAGCAATGCTGCTTCCAGGCCGGTGCCGCAGGCTTGCTGCACATCATAGGCCGGCGTATCCGGAGACAAGGTGGTGGACAACAACGACTCACGCGCCAGGTTGAAATCCCGCGAATGCTTGATTACCGCGCCGGCGGCAAACTCACCCAGCCGTTGGCCGTGCAGGTTGTAGCGGTCGACCAGCCCCTGCAAAGCGGCGACCAGCAGGTCCTGGTTGCTGTCGTGGGCATACACCGTGTTGGAGCGCGCAAAAGGGAGGCGGTTACCGCCGATAATCGCGACGCGGCGAACCGGGGCTGGGTTGAAGCTGTAATCAGTCATTTAAGGCTCTCTTTCCAGACGAACAGTCCACGCATGTGAGGCTTGTCACCTGCGAAATTGCGGACTTCAAACTCACGGCACGGGCCCGCTGCCGGACGGTTCCACAGCGCGACCTGGCCGGGCAGGAAGATCGGCAGCTTGAAGTCGCAATGCGCCTCGGCCTGGTCGAGCCCACCGGGCGGTTGCTGCGCAGCAAGGGCACGGCCCAAGGTCCACATGCCGTGGGCGATGGCACGGCGAAAGCCGAAGATTTTCGCGCCGATCAGCGACATGTGGATCGGGTTGAAATCCCCCGAGACCTTGGCAAAGCGCCGGCCCAGGTCGGCGGGCAGCACCCAACGTTGAGTGCGCAACACCCCTTCTTCCTGCAACGGCAACGCGTCGTCCCAGGGCTCGCCGACCGGGTCTTTGACATCCCGGCGCAGGTACAGGCTGTCGCTTTCCCATACCAGGGTGCCAGCGCTGTAGGCACGGGTCGCGATGCTCAACGCCTGCCCCTTGGGATGCGCGACCCAGCGCTCGCAATACACTTCCAGGCGCAAGGCCTGGCCTTCGTGCAGGCGTTGGTGCTGACGAATGCGATTCGCCAGGTGCACCATGCCGCTGGCCGGGTACGGGAAACTCGGGCGGGTCAGCAGCATCAGGTGCAGCGGGAACGCCAACACATGGGGATAAGACAGCGGCACGCCTTGCTCGCGGCGAAAACCACAGGCACGGCCATACGCGGCGATGCCAGCGGCGGATAACTCCACTGCCGAGCGCACCAGGCGTTCCTTGGGCAATACAGGCGCACCGTCGAGCGCTGGCTTGCGTAAGGCCCGCACGCCGTCCAGCAGCAAGCGGGTGCGTGATGGCGGTGGGTCGATAATCTGTGTCACGTAGTCCATGGCTCAGGCTCCCAGCAGGCTTTGACCACACACGCGTACGACTTGGCCGTTGACCCCGCCAGACGCTGGGTGCGCCAGCCAGGCAATGGTCTCGGCCACATCGATCGGCTGCCCGCCTTGGGACAGCGAATTCATGCGCCGCCCCGCTTCGCGAATCATCAGCGGGATCTTCGCGGTCATTTGGGTTTCGATAAACCCCGGCGCCACCGCATTCACGGTGACGTGCTGCGCCACCGCACGCGGTGCCAGGCCCTGGACCAGGCCGATCACACCAGCCTTGGAAGTGGCGTAATTGCTTTGCCCGAGGTTGCCAGCGATGCCGGAAATCGACGACACGCACACGATGCGCCCACCGGGGTTCAACCCTTGGTTTTGCAATAACGCGTCGCTGAGTTGCAGGGGCGCCTCAAGGTTGACCGCCAGCACACTGCGCCACGCCGCCTCGGTCATTTTGGCGACGGTTTTGTCGCGGGTGATCCCGGCGTTGTGCACCACCACGTCAAAAGCGCCGTATTGACTGACATGGGCCTGCAGCAGTGCGGCAGCATCCGCTGCAGTGATATCCAGGGGCAGCGCCAAACCACCGACACTCTGCGCCGCTTGTTGCAGCGACGCCTGGGCCTGCGGTACATCCACGCACACCACATGGGCGCCGTCGCGCGCCAACACTTGGGCGATTGCCAAACCAATGCCACGGGAAGCGCCAGTGACCAGCGCGCGGCGGCCGGCGAAGGGTTTGTCCCAGTCGACGGGAACCTGGCCGTCCACCGGCTTTTCCACGCGCACCACTTGCCCCGAGACATACGCCGAACGGCGCGACAGGAAGAACCGCAGGCTGCTGTCCAGTGCGTCTTCTGCGCCCGGCGCCACGTAGATCAATTGCACGGTGACCGCGCGGCGCAACTCCTTGGCCAGCGAACGCACCAAGCCTTCGAGGGCGCGTTGGGCGATGGCTTGGGGCAAGTCCTGGCAGTGTTCCGGCGCGGTACCGAGTACCACCACGCGGCCGTGCTGACCGAGGCGCTTGGCGTTGGCGTGGAAGAACAGATAGAGCTCATCCAGTTGCTGCAGATCGGCCACGGCGCTGGCGTCAAACACCGCGCCCTGCACGTTCACCGTGGACGGCGCCTTGAGCGTGGCCGGGGTAGCGGTGACTGTGTCGGTGGCCGCGAAAATCCGCTGCACCTCAAAGGCCAGGCGCCCTGCCCCGGCGAGGATCACCGGGTTGGCCAGGCCTTGCTGGCCGCTGCGATGACGTTGCAGCGGCAAGGGTTGCGGCAGACCAACGGCCTGGGCCAGGCGACGGCCCCAAGGGGAATTGACGAAAGAAAGGTAGCTGTCACTCATAAGTAGACCCACTGTCTTGGCGTGTAAACCCGATCAATGTGGGAGCTGGCTTGCCTGCGATGGCATCACCTCGGTGCTTCTGATGGACCGAGTCGTCAGCATCGCAGGCAAGCCAGCTCCCACACTGACCGTGTACATTCAGTGCCACTCAATTGACCGAGGCGTTTTCACCTTGGGCGGTTCGGCGCTTTGGCATAGGCTCCAGCGCTTGCTTGCGCCGCTGCAACGCCTCCAGCAACCCGAAGTCCTGCGGGAAGTCATCCACTTGGATGCCGTGGTCGGCGTATTCCACATAGCGACCGAGCAAGGTGTCTTCGTCGTCGCTGATCAGGTCCAGCGCCCGCGCCTTGACGCGCCAGGCGGTGAAGGCTGTGGCTGAGATCGGCATCGGTTCGATCAAGCCCTGCTTGACGGCGGACTTGAGTCGGGCGTCGATCAACTCCACCTGCGGCAACAGGCGGAAGCCCAGTTCGCCGTAGGCCAATTTGTCGATTTCCGGACGTGGGATGTAGGAATTGGCCAGCAAGCGTTCGCGGGTTTCGCCTGGTGTCTGCACCACATCCGCCACCTCGGCCAGCAGACGGTCCGAAGGTTTGCGCAGCGGGATACCGAACGGGAACGTCAACGCCCGCACCACGGCCGCCGCCGCTTTTGACGGGTAGTTGTCGAGCACCTCGGCCAGCGCTTCATGAGCCCGCAGCAATGCATCCTGGGCCGACCAGTGCACCAACGGCAGGTCCGCCTGGGGCCGGCCGTCATCCTCGAAGCGCTTGAGCACGCAGGACAAAATGTACAGCTGCGACAGAATATCCCCCAGGCGCCCGGTGATACTTTCCTTGCGCTTGAGGGCCCCGCCCAGTACGCCCATGGAAACGTCCGAAATCAACGCAAGCACCACCGACAGACGATTGGCCTGGCGGTAGTAGGACGCCAGCGCGGGGTCGGTCTTGGCCGGTACGGATATCAGCCGCCCCGCCGTCAGAGAATGCACCGCCGCGCGTACGGTGTTAGCCAGCACAAAGCTCACATGGCCGAACATCGCGCTGTCGAAGGCTTCCAGCGCCTTGCGCCGGTCCGGGTTGCGTGCCGCTTCCATTTCGCGGAACACATAAGGATGGCAACGAATCAACCCCTGGCCATAGATGATCAGGCAGCGCGTCATGATGTTCGCGCCTTCCACGGTAATGGCGATGGGGCTTTGCTGATAGGCACGCGCCAGGAAGTTGTTCGGGCCCATGCAGATGCCCTTGCCAGCAACGATGTCCATGCCGTCATTGACGATGATGCGCGCGCGCTCGGTGACGTGGTACTTGGCGATGGCCGAGATCACCGAGGGTTTCTCACCCGCATCCAGGGACGCTACCGAGACTTTACGCACCGCATCGCAGGCATACAGGTGCCCAGCCATGCGTGCCAGTGGCGCCTGCACGCCTTCGAATTTCCCGATAGGCAGGCCGAACTGTTTACGCATGGCAGCGTAGGCCGTGGTGCCGCGCACCGCGACCTTGCCCAGGCCGACGTTGGCCGACGGCAAGGAAATCGCCCGCCCCGCGGCCAGGCATTCCATCAACATGCGCCAGCCATTGCCGATTTGCTCGCGGCCACCGATCACCCATTCCAGTGGGATGAAGACATCCTTACCGGTGGTAGGACCGTTCTGGAACACGGCATTCAATGGCCAATGACGGCGACCGCTGTTCACGCCGGGATGCGACGTTGGAATCAGTGCACAGGTGATGCCGAGTGAACCGGGAGCGCCGAGCAAGCCGTCCGGGTCCTCGGCGCGGAATGCCAGGCCCAACACCGTGGCAATCGGGCCGAGGGTGATGTAGCGCTTGTCCCAGGTCACACGAAAACCCAGCACTTCCTCGCCTTCATGGGTGCCTTTGCAGACGATGCCCAGGTCGGGAATCGCCCCCGCATCAGAGCCGGCGTATGGGCTGGTCAGCGCGAAGCACGGGATGTCCTCGCCCCGCGCCAGACGCGGCAGGTAGTAATTTCGCTGGGCATCGGTGCCGTAATGCAACAGCAGCTCCGCCGGGCCCAGGGAATTGGGCACCATCACCGAAATCGCCGCCGCCGAGCAGCGCGTCGACAGCTTCATCACCACTTGCGAGTGCGCGTAGTGGGAGAACCCTTTGCCGCCGTACTGCTTGGGAATGATCATGCCAAGGAACCCGGCATCCTTGGTGTACTGCCAGCCTTGCGGCGACATGTCCTGCCAGACCTGGGTGGTTTCCCAGTCATTGGCGATGTCGCACAGGGTTTCCACTTCATTGTCGAGGAAGGCTTGTTCTTCAGCGCTCAGGCTGGCCGGAGCAGCTTGCAAGAGGCGCTGCCAATTCGGCTTGCCGCTGAACAACTCGGCGTCCCACCACACGGTGCCAGACTCGATAGCGGCACGCTCAGTGTCGGACATGGCCGGCATAATCGTACGAAACAGGCTCAAGGCCCGGCGAGTCAGCAAGGTGCGGCGCAGGGGCTTGATCGTCATCAACAACGCCGGCAACACCACCAGCACCGCCGCGACGCTCACGCCGAAACCGGCGACCACGTTGAACAGGTAACCTGCCGCCAGCCAGATCAGGCCAATGAACAACCACAGGGTCGCGGCGGCTTGTCGATATGCCAGGGCAATCGCGGCGGCGAGGCCCATCAATAACCAGATAACCATGGGGATACCTCATATTCGATTCAGGGTATTGCCAATGCGCGGCCGGTCGAAGTGACCTGCGTGGCGCCACACTACAAAATTTGGAATCAAATTCAAATCTTGTTTTTAAATTTTAATTTAATTGTTTGGCAAAAAAAATTAGCTGACCCCTCAGCCGATTGGGCCAGCCATTGCGGCAGGTGCATGACGCGAAGACCAGAATGCGCTTGATGTTCGCGTCATAGCTGCCTTAAAACTTGTAAGTGGCCGACAAACTGACGACATCGCCTGAAGACTCGGCAGTGCCGTCAAGACGGCCACCACCAAGACGATCGACGTTCTGGGTTTTGATATTGACCTTCTGAACGAATTGGTGCGAATACGCGGCATCCAGCGTCAGGCCGGGAATGGCCTTGACGTCGTAACCCGCGCCCAGCGATGCAAAATAACGGTCGCCGTCGGGGATGCGCGGATCGCGCGTCGAATTACGGGTCGGCGTCTGGTCGTACGCCACGCCTGCCCTCAAGGTCAACTCATCCGTGGCCTTGAAATCGCCCCCCAGGGAGTACATCCACGTGTCCTGATAATTATAAGGAATGGCAACAATCGTCGAGCCATTGGACTTGAGTGTCAGGTCCTTGAAGGACGACCATTGCGTCCACACGGCGCTGACACCTAACGTCCAACGATCATTGAACTGGTGCACCCAGTCGATAGCGGCAGTCGCCGGAATATCCAACTGCGTGCTGGCATTGGCGCCATTGGGGAACAACTTCAGTCCAGGGTACGCCGTTTCAACCAGCGTCTTGCCATCACCAAAGATCGAATCGTCCGTCATCAAGCCGTTGTTCAGCGCATCGGCCCGAACCTTGTACTTACCCGTCAGCTTGTTTTTGATTTTGGCGTGGTAGTTCAGACCCAAGGAGTCTTTGTCGGTCGGTTTCCACACAACGCCACCAAACCAGCCAACGGAAACATTGTCCACTTTGACCCGCATCAGCGCGGTACCTACGCCTGGCGGGAACGCCCCGTTACCCAAGCCGGGAGAGACCGAAGCAGCCGAGAATAGATCGATGTTCTGGCTGACGAAGCCTTGGCTACGTTGGACGATCATGCCACCGCCGATGGAAAAGTCGTCGCGCACCTTGAAGGATAAGGACCCCGTCAAGCCGACGGTTTCAATTTTGGTGTCCACGGCGAAGTCGCGAAACTTGGAATTTTCATTCCAGGTGCTGCGCATGCCTTGCGGCACGACCTGACTGAGGCCGAATGCAAAGCGGTCGCCAATCGGGATCACCAGAAACCCGGTTGGCAGCCACGCGGTGAAACCACCCTGGCCGCCATTGTTGTTATTGACGGTTGCAGTGCTCGGATCAAAGCTACCATCGGGCGACACTGCAGTATTGCTGGCCGGATTACCGGTGTAATCGTAAGACTGCCCCGTGTATTTGATCTTGATCCGGGCATAGTCGACGGTTTGTTGAACCACGGATTGATCGACGAACGCCATCGCTGCCGGATTGTTGTATGCAGAACTTGGGTCATTCTTGAACAGAGAACCGCCGCCGAACGCCCGGCCCCAACCTGGGGCACCGTAAGTCGGCGTAGAGAACCCACCCGCCTGCACGGTAGCGGCCGTCATCAGCCCCCCCAGTATTGCCAACCCCAACAGTGTATGAGCCTGTTGTTTATTAGTGATCATGCGGCACTCCTTATTATTATTCGCTTCCGGCATTGCCGGCTTTCTACGTCAGCCGGCACCTCAAACGAGGCACCGGCCTTTCAAAGGGTGATCAACCCTGCGTTCCGTAACGTGTGCCCGTTATGGGTTAACCGTCAGACCAGAGGCAGTGGTAGTCAGCGATACAATGTTGCAACCGCCACTCAGAGGCTGGTTTGCCGCGGTAAGGGTGTGAGACGAAGCATTCCAGGTCACATTGATGGAGGATGGACCGCAGTCGGTGCCGGGGATAATAAAAGTCTTTTTAATGGTGTAACCAACGTTTGCCACTTTGCCTTCAGTGGCCGACGACGCAGTCAGCACCCAGCCTGGCGACGGAATGCTCTTGAGCGTAGGCAAAGCACACAAGCCACCTCCGGTCAGTGCGGCATTGGTGATAGTGGCAACACCGCCACTGACAGTACCGCTGAAAGTAATGCCACAGGTCACACTGCCGCCGAATGAAGACGGTGATTGCACCACGATGGAACCTGCGGTGGTGGTAAAGGGGCCTTCAGGGCTGATCGAAGCCGCATTGGCCATCGAAGCAGCACCCATGCAAACAGCCAAAGCAGACAACGATACGAGGGTTTTCAAACTTTTCATTGTTTTTCCTCACATGTTATGGCGAGTCATTCGCCAGGGGGTAATGGCCATGAACGAGAGGTCACGGTGAAACTGCAGAACTTCCCTTTCCAGCCAAATCTCAATTCAATTACCGCAACAACATTTGCTGTTATTCAACCACTTTGAAGTTCGGTGGCATCTTGATCGACACCGTCTTGATTGTGCAGTCTTCGCCAATCGGTACGTTCGCGGCTTCCAACTTACCGGTGGCGTTATCCCATGTACCCTCGGCGGTAGAAGGCCCGCACTTGCCACCCAGGCCAAACGCATGAACATCTACGCTGATGTTCGACATGGAACCGCTCTTGGTGTCTTTGGCAACTAATACCCAGGGCAGGTTAATGGCTTCGACTCGGCTGCATTTGAGGCCGCCATCGAATTCAACTTTGTCGACATTCACCGATGAGCCGTCGGCCGCCACTTTGCCGGCGACCTTGATGGTGCAGTCGGCGCTGATCAGCGCACCTTTGGAAAAACTGATGGGGCCCTGGGCGGTAAACGCACTGCCGGCAGGCTCAATGCGCGCAGCTTGAGCCTGGTGGTAGACGATCAGGCCCAGCGCGGCCAATACGATATGGGTGGTCAACTTGGCAGGTGATTGCATGATGTACGTCCTTCCCTTGAAATTATTTTTGTTCGGGTCAAACAACTTTTTTGCAACTCATTTTGAGAATCCTGGGCGATAGAGACCTGCGCGATGCACAGATCCCGAGCGCGCAACACACGTTTTAATTCACATCAGAACGGCTTGGCACTGCCACTGTACTTCTCCAGATACTTCAAGCGTTGTGACGGTTGAAGATTGGTCAGGGTGATATCCCCGGCGTAATGATTCAGCACTCGATGATCCATGCGACGTCGCCACAAGTAAGGCACATAGGCCCAGACAATCATGCTCGCATAGCCGTAGGGAAGTTGCGGCGACTCATCAAAGTGGCGCAACGACTGATAACTACGGGTTGGGTTGGCATGGTGATCGGAGTGCCGCTGCAATTGGAACAGAAAGATATTGGTGACAATACGGTTACTGTTCCATGAATGCCGTGGTGAGCAACGCTCATAACGACCATTGGACAACTTCTGGCGTTTAAGCCCGTAATGCTCGACGTAGTTCACCACTTCCAGCAGCGAGAAGCCGTAGATGCCCTGAATGATCAGGAACGGGATCACTGCCGCCCCCAACCAGGCGATCATCGCGCCCCACAACACCACACTGTACATCCACGCGCTGAGTACCCCGTTCTGCCAGTGCCAGGCCGGCAAGCCGAGCTTGCGCAGGCGTTCGCGCTCCAGGTTCCACGCCGAACGGGCACTGAGCCATACCGAGCGCGGCAGGAAGGCCCAGAAGCTCTCCCCGAGGCGCGAACTGGCTGGATCTTCCGGGGTAGCCACACGTACGTGATGGCCACGGTTGTGTTCGGTGTAGAAGTGCCCGTAAAAGGTCGGGGCCAGGGTGACCTTGGCCAGGAACACTTCCAGCGCGTTGGGCTTGTGCCCCAGCTCGTGGGCCGTGTTGATTGCGATGCCGGTAGCGGCACCTGTCGACATGGCCATGCCCAGGTAAGTAAACCAGCTCGCTTCGCCATGCAGTTGAGTGCGCGCAGTGATGTAGCTGGCGGCGTGGGACAGCCAGTTGGACGGTTCCAGGTTCGCCGCAGCCTGCAACAAACCACCCCGGATGATCCAGTCGATACCGCCGGCGGCCAGCCAACCGGTGATCACCACCGATGAGATGACGAACAGCACGCCGGTGTAGACGATCCAGCGGTAATAGCTTTGGGATTCGAGGTGGCTCACGGCGGATTCGGGCGGGTTGCTCACATCCTCACCGAGCAAGCCGTCGATCAGCGGGATCAGGCCGAAGATCACCAGCACGCCGACCCACCAGAGTTGCTGGATACCGGTGCAGATGGCCAGTGCACCGGAGAGCAATGGCGTGGCCAGGGGCGTGATGCCCAGCCACCACAGGTGACGCTTGCCGTCGGTCCATACGCTTGGGGCTGCCAGAGTCTGATTCATGGCAACCTCCGTGGCAGGGAGGCAGAAAACAGGTTCAGGGAGCGCTGAATGCTCCGGGAAATCAACCATGCGATAAAAGGCGTTTTTTTCATTTTTATTCGCTCTTAGGCATTTCAAAAATCATTTCAAAACAAAAATTGAAATATTTTTTTAAATAAATAGCGCGGAATCGATAGGTCGTCAACTACTTTTTCGAGGCCTTTTCCGCGTGACTGGGCAGTCTGTTTTTCTGCCGTTTGGTCAGGTCTCTAGGGCAAGCATCTCGGACCGTCCACCGCGCAGTGGAGGCCACGATTATTTGTTCGCCAAGGCAAATGGCGGATGCAGGATCACCGCGGTTTCCGGCGGCCGGGCACGCTTGGCCAATTGCAGTACCGCCTCGGCCACCCGCGCCGTGGCGGTGATCGGCAACATATGGCCGCGCCCTTCCACCACCTGCAGCTTCAGGCCGGGGACCCTGTCAGCCAGGGCCTGCCCGTGTTTGCGAAAGTCCAGGACCTTGTCACGCGCGCCATAGATCAGGCTGATCGGCAGCGTCAGTTGCGGGTAGCGCTTGACCATGTCCGGCAGGCAATCGTTGACCAGCGCGATCTCGCTGGACGCCGCATAGAAGTTGTCGGGCCGCATGCCCAGCAGCCCGCCGCCCCGGGTAGCAAAATCCTCTGGGGCAGTGTCCGGAGCGAACACGCCCTTGACCACCGAGCGGCGCGTGAGCAGGCCCATTGGCACGGTCAGGGTGTATGACACCCAACGCCGAAGCAGGGCCGGTCGTATCGCCAGTGACCAGAACACCAAGGGCAATGTGGGTTGCGGATGGGTCAGTGGTGCCACCAATACCAGGCCGGACACCGCATGCGGGTGGTCCAGGGCCAGCGCCAGTGAGATCGCGCCGCCGAGGGAATGGCCCAGCACCAGCGGTTTGGCCAGGCCTAGCGTGTCGATAAAGGCTGCCACTTGCCGCGCCTGGGCCGGCAAGTCCGCGGCGGTGCCTTTATGGCGCGTGGAATAGCCCGACCCCGGACGGTCAAGCGTGATCACTCGAAAGTGCTCGCACAACTGGCCGGACAAGGCGTAGGTGAGGTTGCGACTGCTGCCCATCAGCCCGTGAATCATCAACAGCGGTGGGCCCTTGCCCTCCTCGTAATAGTGAAAGCGCTCGCCATTCACGTCCACAAAACGCCCGTTGCTCGGAACGGCAGCTTCGATACGCCGCGTGATCCAGACACTGAACCCCCACAAAGCAGCGCTTACGCCCATAAACACAGCCGCAGCAATAACCCATTCAACAGCCATAGCTCGGTCCTCTGCATCCCTGTTGCTGGCGACCCGACCGGAATTGATCAAGGCCTCAGCTATCGTCCACACCCTGGACCTAACGTCGTGCCTGTCCGTCGGACAAATCGCACATGAGGAACCGGGGACTAGCGTAGGCGATATTTTCAGGTAGATTATTTAAAATCTTTTTTAAAATAAGTAATTCAATTTTTCTTTGCAATGGTGTTCTATCTAAAAGACAAAACAAGAAAGGGAGCACACCCGATGCCCACGAAGGACTGCTTATGAATGCCCAGAGTGATTCAATCGACATTGCCATCATCGGCTCAGGCTTTGCCGGCCTGTGCATGGCGATCAAGCTCAAGGAGGCCGGGTTCACCGACTTCTTTATCGCCGAGCAGGCCGACACGCTCGGGGGTACCTGGCGGGACAACCACTACCCGGGTTGCGCCTGCGATGTGCAGTCGCATGTGTACTCGTTTTCCTTTGCTCCCAACCCGGACTGGACGCGGCAGTTCGCGCCGCAGGCAGAGATCCGCGCTTACCTGGAACAATGCGCCACGCGCTTTGGGCTGGCGCCCTACCTGCGCTTCGGCATGGGCCTCAAACGCGCGGTGTTCGACGACCAACAGCAACGCTGGCAGTTGAGCTTCAGCGATGGCCGTCAGGTCAGTGCGCGGGTACTGGTATCGGGCATGGGGGGCTTGTCGCGCCCGGCGCTGCCGGAAATTCCCGGGCTCGACAGCTTCAAGGGCAAGCGCTTTCACTCCCAACAATGGGATCACGACTACGCCTTGAAGGGTAAGCGGGTGGCAGTGATCGGCACCGGCGCCAGTGCCATTCAGTTCGTGCCACAGATCGCGCCGCAGGTGGCTCACCTGGACCTGTTCCAGCGCACCCCGCCGTGGATCATGCCCAAGCCCGACCGCGCGGTTTCGCCCTTCGAACGCTGGCTGTTCAAGCACCTGCCCTTCACTCAGCGCCTGGTGCGCGGCGCCTTCTACTGGGCGCTGGAAGGCCGCGTAATCGGCTTCGCCCTGCACCCACGGCTGATGAAGATGGTGCAGAAAATCGCCCTGCGCCACCTGCATAAAAAAGTGGCTCGCCCTTCGCTGCGCAAAACGCTGACCCCGGACTACACCATCGGCTGCAAGCGCGTGTTGATTTCCAATGACTACTACCCAGCGTTGTCGCGCAGCAATGTCGATGTGGTCACCGAACACGTGGTACGCATTGAAGCTGACGGTGTGATCACCGCCGACGGCATCAAGCACCCGGCCGATTGCCTGATTTTCGGCACCGGCTTCCAAGCCACCGATCCCCTGCCCCGCGATTGCATCATCGGGCGCGGTGGCGTGGACCTGATGGACACCTGGCAAGACGGCGCCCACGCCTACAAGGGCACCACCGTGCCGGGCTATCCCAACCTGTTCCTGATCGTCGGGCCCAACACCGGCCTGGGGCATAACTCGATGATCCTGATGATCGAAGCCCAGGTCACCTACATCCTCGACGCACTCCAGCACATGCAGCGGCATCGCATCGCCACTGTCGACGTCAAACCCAGTGTCGAAAGCGCCTACAACCAACAGCTGCAAGACAAGCTCAAGCGCACCATCTGGAACACCGGCGGTTGCCAAAGCTGGTACCTCGACCCGCGCACGGGCAAGAACACCACCCTATGGCCCGGCTCGACCTGGCGCTTCAAGCAGGTCACCCGGCAGTTTGCGCTCAAGGACTACGTGGCCGACCTGCTACCGGTCAACGCGCCCAGCCGTCCAGTGTCGGCGCCCCACTCCACCGCAGAAGGCAGCCTGTCATGAAGTCATTCAACGGTCGCGTAGCGGCCATTACCGGCGCGGCATCCGGCATGGGTCGCGCCCTCGCCCTGGCCCTGGCTCGGGAAGGTTGCCACTTGGCGCTGGCGGACAAAAACAGCCAAGGCTTGGAACAGACCGAGGCGTTGATCAAGACCTCGACCTTGGCCCCCGTGTTGATCTCCACCCAGGTGCTGGATGTTTCCGACCGCCAGGCCATGCTGGATTGGGCCGCGCGCTGCGTTGCCGAACACGGCCAGGTCAACCTGGTGTTCAACAATGCCGGGGTGGCCCTGTCGAGCACGGTGGAAGGTGTGGACTACGCCGACCTGGAATGGATTGTCGGCATCAACTTCTGGGGTGTAGTCCACGGCACCAAGGCGTTCCTGCCGTATCTGAAAGCCTCGGGTGACGGCCACATAGTCAACACGTCCAGCGTATTCGGCCTGTTTGCCCAACCCGGCATGAGTGGCTACAACGCTACCAAGTTCGCCGTGCGCGGCTTTACCGAATCCCTGCGCCAAGAGCTGGATATGCAGCGCTGCGGCGTCTCTGCCACCTGCGTACACCCGGGAGGCATTCGTACCGATATCTGTCGCAGCAGCCGTATCGACGCGAACATGACGGGTTTCCTGATCCACAGCGAACAGCAGGCCCGCGCCGACTTCGAGAAGCTGTTCATCACTGACGCAGACCAAGCCGCCAAAGTGATCCTGCAAGGCGTGCGCAAAAACAAGCGTCGTGTGCTGATCGGCCGCGACGCGTATTTCCTCGACCTGCTCGCCCGGTGCCTGCCGGCGGCCTATCAAGCCTTGGTGGTACTCGCCAGCAAGCGCATGGCCCCAAAAGCCCGCACGCCGGTGTTTGAAACCAACGACGAGCCCCGCCTCTGAACAGGAGCATGCACTATGTTGCCGATCCGCCGTGACATCCATTTTGACCTGCCCGCCGAGCGCATCAAGGACTGGCATGAACAGGGTCCGTTCATCACGCATTTTTTCAACGCCTTGTCGCTGTTGTTCCCCCAGGGCGAGCTGTTTTTCATGGACAGCGTGCGCCACTACCGCCAGCACATTGATGATCCTGAACTGAAGAAAGAGGTCCAGGGATTTATCGGCCAGGAGGCCATGCACAGCCGTGAGCACGTGGCCTACAACAACCTGCTGCAAGATGCAGGATTGCCGGCACACACCCTGGACCGACGGCTTAAATTCATCCTCGATCTGCAGAAAAAACATCTGCCGCCGTCCTTCAACCTCGCGGTGACCATTGCGCTTGAACACTACACCGCGATGCTGGCGGAAATACTCCTGAGCGACCCGACACGTTTCGGCCATTCACTCAAAGGCTACCAGCAGATGTGGTACTGGCACGCTCTGGAGGAAACCGAACACAAGGCCGTGGCCTTCGATGTGTGGAACCGCGTGATCAAGCCCGGCCCCAAGCGTTACCTGCTACGCACCGGGACCATGCTGACCACCACGTTGCTCTTCTGGCTGGTGGTATTCGATTTCCACCTGCGGCTGCTGATTGCCGACCGCAAATCGGGGGGGCACCTGAAAGGCTTCTGGCGCATGCTGAAGTTTCTGTATGGGCCCAAGGGGGTTTTCCCACGGATGCTGGTGCCGTGGTTGCATTACTTCAAACCCGGTTTTCACCCCTGGGACCATGACAACCGGGCACGTCTGGCTGGGATAGACGGCCTGGTCGAGGAAATCGAGCAGACCCAGCGCGGTTATTAGCCCTTGGCTAACGCGGCACGCGCTCGCACAAAGCCTTCCAACTGATCGCCCGGCAGCGCCTTGCTGAAATACCAGCCTTGGATAATCAATTCGGCGCCGGTGTTCAGGAAGGCCAACTGCTCGGCATTCTCTACCCCTTCCACCACCACACCCAGGTTCAGGGCCTCACAAAAACGCAACAGGCCGGTCATGACCTGAGCGCCCTTGGGATCATGCTGGGCCACCACGAAACTGCGGTCGATCTTGATGAAGTCCACCGGAAACTGGTGCAGATAACTCAAGGCCGAAAACCCGGTGCCGAAGTCATCGATGTAAACCTTGGCGCCGATGGCTTGCAGCTTCTGGATGGTCCGGCGCGTGGCCTGGATATCACTGACCAGCGCGTCCTCGGTGATTTCCACCGATACCTGCCCGTGGGCCTGGGCCAGAATCTCCACAAGGCGCTCGCCATAGGCAGCGTCGGTCAGGGTCGCGCTGGAAATATTGATGGTCATCGGCAAGGCAAAGCCAAGTTTTTGCCACTTCTGGTATTGGCGAACCGCCTGGGATGCCACCCACACATCCACGTCCGGCATCAACCGCGCCTGGGCCAGCCATTGCAGGAACTCCCACGGCGAATGCACCGTGCCCTGGGCGTCACGGGCACGCATCAGCGCCTCACAGCCGGTGCAAAGGCCGGTGCGAATCGAGACCTGCGGCTGAAATTCGAGGTAGAACTCGTAGTCGCTGATCTGCTGGATGCGGCTCAGCTCAGTGGCCTGGCGCGCCAAGGTCTTGTGCGAAGCGAGCACCGGGTCCAGCTCGCGCAACCGGCCCTTTTCCTCAAGGCCGCGGAAGGTCATGTCCAGGGACTTGAGGTATACCGTGCCGCCCTCAGTGGCCTGGCGATGAATCGCCTGCACATAAGGCGCATACACCAGCGTGCCCAGGGCCAGCAGCGCCAGTTGCAGCGCCACCGCCGCCAGGTCGCCGTGGGTACTGAGATAGGCATTGAGCAGCACAGGCGCAGTGAACGGTACGCTGACCACTGCTGGCGACACCCACCCCATCTGCACCACGGTTAACGCCACCGTGGCGTTCAACGCAGGTACGATCAGAAACGGTAAGAACAAGCGCGGGTTGAGAATGATCGGTAAACCGAACAGCAGCACTTCACTGACGTTGAACAGTGAGAGCGGCAAACTCGCCACCGCCAACAGGCGCATGGACTGGCTCTTGGAGAACAGCAGGATCGCCAGCAACAGGCACAATGCACCGCCCGAACCACCGATAAACGCAAAGCTGCCCAACAGGCCGCTGTTCAACACATACTTGATCGGCTCGCCCGCTGCCGACGCCGTGCTATTGAGCACTACGGCCTGGTCCAGCACATCGAACAAAGGTTGCATGGCGTACACACCGTGGATCCCGAAAAACCACAGCAGCGAATTCATCAATGTCACAAACAGGCCGCTGCCGTAGGGCGATTCCAACGCATTGAGTACCTGCGGCCCTTGGAGTTGGGCCATATAGGGCACCTGCAACAATAAGGACAGCACTGCCACCAACGCCAAGGCAGTGATGGCCCCCGGCACCACCATGTTGATCGTGCCCCGCAGGTTGTGCCCCACCAGGTCTTCGTTGACCAGCCGGCTCCAGCGGTAACGGTGCAGCCAGGCAATGGCCGGCACGTTCAACAGCGGCGAGGCAATCGCGATAAACAGTACGAAGGTGGCCGAGGCGCGCGGGTAGTCCCTCAGGACAAACGTCGCCACCACCACATGAGCCAGGCACAGGAATGCCACCGGCAGTTGCGGCAGGCGATGCTGGATCGCCAGCATGTAGCCAATGGAAGCGGCCACCAGCAGTGGAATGACGGAGCTGATCTGATTGTGGAGGCCGGCGAGGAACGCCACCACCGGCGGGTCGAAGCCAAGCACGCGGGCACATTCAGACAGGATCAGAAAGGTCGCCGACACCAGCAGGCACGGCAGGATCCACAACAACCCTTCGCGGATCGCTCGCAGCGACTCAGTGCTGGCCAAGGCGGCCAGGCGTTGGGTGAAGAAAAGCTTGAACAGCGTTTGCGCCATAACCCATCCCTCTGCCCATCGCCCACTGTCCCTGGAAGGCAGCGCCGGAAACACGGGCTAACGCTACACGTGCTGGCACAGTGAGCGAAAGCTTTTTGCCATTCATCCGGGTGTTTTTTCAACAATGGATGACAGGAAATTCGCTGAAGTTTTCCAAATAATTGACTTTTCTGAGCTGGGCCAATCGCGGAGTCTGCTTCAATACTGACTGTCTGTGTGTTTATGTGCGCAGGCTCGCGGCGCCGGGGACTCAACTGATCAAGGAAGGTTGTTTGCGAAGGCAGCAGGCACCAGGGAGATAAGCTGGCTATGCAAAGTAAGCTGCCAATGAAGGGGCACCCGCTGTTTTTCAACGTGCTGCTGTGGGTGTTCGGCGTTGCGCTGCTGTTGACCAGCAGGGGCGTTATTGAACGAGCGACCGGGTCCCCGAGCGATAGCTCTGTGGACTTGGCCCTCGTGCTGAGCGCCTATCTGTTATTGTTTTTACTCAACCCTATACGCGCCTGGACCTACCGCCGGCTGCGCAAACGCGCGCGTCGCCTCTGTGCATCCCACCGACCGGAATCCGGCCCTTGATTGGAGCAAGCCTTTGTCACCACCTGGCGATAACCACCAGCTAGCACTGGACAGGTTCCTCAACGAACACCCCGATGTGGCCTCCGAACTCAATAGCCTGAACCCGCTGGCCGCCCAGGCCAAGGGCGAAACCCTGGCGCAGTACCGCGCCGAGCGGCTGCATGAAGCCTTCGAAGCGGAAGCCGAACGCCAAGGCCTGTTTGCCTGGGAATTGACCCTCAAACTGACCTCCGAGTCCGCCGAAGCCTTCGAAGCCCAGCGCCTTGAGGTGCACAGGGAAGTGGCGCAGATGGCGGGCCTGGGCTGGAGCGAGTACTGCCAGTTGCATGACCTCCCCGGTTGACGCACTAGCTCAGGAACCAGCAACGACGCCAGCCCGCCAACGCGTCGCGCAACTCGGCGACGCCTACCGTTCGCTGCTCGGGGTCCATCGCCAATGCTGAACACAACGGAGGCCAGCAGTGCCTGGGCAGTTGCCTGGGCCGACGCAGTCGCTGATTCTGCTGGCGCTCGCCGGGGCGCCGGCCTTCGGCCAGTTCATAGAGCACGCAGGCAGCCCCGTACAAATCGGCACTGGCCGACGGTAACCCTCCCGCTATCAGCTCTGGCGCCGCATACGCCGGCGTCCAGGCATTCAGGCGACTGCGGCTTAAGCTCGGTAACCCAGCTTTTGCCTGCGTCTCGGCATGGCCCAGGCCAAAATCGAACAAGCGTACCCCTTGCTCCCCCACCATGATATTCGCCGGTTTCACGTCCCCATGCAGGACGCCTTGCCGATGGGTATAGGCCAGTGCATCCAGCAATTGCAGGGCCATGGGTTGCAGCTCCTGCCATGCCAGCCCCTGCGGACACTCCGGGAGCATGCGATCCAGGGTCAGGCCCGGCATCACTTCCATCGTGAAAAATGCCAGTTGGTGCGTGGTGTCTACCTCGAATGAAAACGCGCGTACCACATGGTCATGGCACAGACTTCGGGTCAGGGCGAATTCGCTGTACAGCAACACATGAGCGTCGGCAGAGGCAGAAAGGGTCTCGCCCAACAGCTTCAGCGCCACACGGCAGTCGGGCTCGCCGAACGCCTCATGCATCAGGTCCCGGGCCCTCAGGGACCTGGGCCGGATCGAGCGCACGCTCTTTATCTTGGACTGACTGCAAAGTGTCGAGCTGCGTCGACGCGTGCATACAGGCTTGAACAAGGGCGAGGCGCGCAATGCTCTGGCCAGGGCGGTGTTCTTCAACCGACTTGGTGAAATTAGGGATAGGAGCATCGAGCAACAACGCTACCGGGCCAGCGGCCTCAACCTGGTGACCGCCGCTATCGTGTGTGGAACGCGGTCTACTTGGAACGGGCCACCCAAGGGCTGGCTGACGCCGGAAAGCCGGTGAATACCGACCTGTATCAGTATCTGTCGCCGTTGGGCTGGGAGCACGTCAACCTGACCGGCGATTACGTCTGGCGGCAGAGCCGCAAGCTGGAAGACGGGAAATTCAGGCCGCTACGACAGGTCGGAAAACCTTAACGTACGATTTTTCAGAATACTGTAGGCTCCCATAATTTAGTGCTTTCAGAGTATTCCTACTCGAATGAGGCTGCCATCCGACACGCCACTTTCCTCCCTCTATGCTCAAATTCCTGCCTTTAGGCGAACCTGCATCCCCATCAAGTAGATGAACGTCCGCCGCCCTCCGCAATATAGAGGCCAGCATGTTCATCGATCCAGCATCACTTCTTTCCTCTCAAAAACATCGTTTGATCAAACTCTCTGTTCACGCCGAATCCGATCACGAACTGTTGCTGGACAGTTTCAGTGGCCATGAAGCGATATCCCAACCGTTCAGCTTTGACTTAGCGTTGCTTAGCCGCGATCCGCTGCTTGAGCTCAAGACCGTGATCGGCCAACCCACGCTGCTTGAAGTCGAATTGGCCAATGGCGCTCACCGCTGCATTCACGGTCACATCACGGGCTTCAACCACCTGAAAAATGACGGTGGCTTGAGCTATTACTCGGCAACGATGAGCCCATGGTTTTGGTATCTGAGCCAGCGGGTAGATTCCCGTATTTTCCAAGACCTCACCGTGGTCGACGTGTTGCACAAAGTTTTCAGCCATTACGGCGCATTGGCCACGTTCCGATTCGATCTTGCGCAGGACGAGCCCCTCAGAACCCACAGTTGCATCACGCAGTTCAATGAAACAGACGAACACTTTGCACGGCGCCTACTTGAGCAAGAAGGCTTGCTGTTCTACTTCGAGCACACCGCGCAAAGCCACACGCTGGTGGTGCGAAATGATTCCGACAGGCTCGCGCCGTTGGAGCAGCAACCGGTCATTCAATACCATCAGAACTCGATTCCGGCCACTGCCGACACCATCAGCGAATGGACTGCCCAACGCCAGCAGCAATCCGACGCCATCAGTGTTCCCTCGTTCGATTACAAGCAGGCAGAGCCGTGGGAACACATCGATACAGGCTTGCTGAAGTCTGCCAGCGACTCCGTACGATTTGAGCAGTACGAATTTTTAGGTCAATACAACGCGGGTAGCCGTGCTGACACTGTCAATCGTGTCGGCTGGCGCCGTGATGCCGTGCATGCGCTAGGCAAAACCTTTCGCGGCGTCAGCAATTGCCGAGCCATGGTGCCCGGTTACACCTTTACGCTGACGCAGCATCCCCGACATGATCCCTCACAGGCGAATAGCCGCAACAATCAGCGCGAGCCAGGGGCCACGGTTAATGAGTTTCTGCTGCTGAGCGTGCAGCATCAGGGACACAACAATTACCTCAACGAATCTGAGGCGGACTACAGCAACACCTTCACCAGCATCCGTCGCCATATTCCTTATCGCCCTCAATGCTTGACGCCATGCCCAGTGGTTGCCGGGCCTCTGACCGCCATCGTGGTCGGCGATAAGAACTTGGGGGAAGTGCATACCGATGAGTGGGCGCGAGTGAAGGTGCGCTTTCATTGGCAACGCCAACAGCCCGATGAGCGCGACAGCGCCAAGCTACATGCGCAAGACACCGCGTGGCTGCGGGTATCCCAGCCCAGCGCCGGGGAAGGCTTTGGTCATCAGTTCATGCCGCGTATCGGGCAGGAAGTGGTGGTGAGCTTTATTGCCGGGGACGTTAACCAGCCTTTGATCACCGGCACGGTTTACAACAGCCGTCACCACTCGCCACGCTTCAGCGATGGGGCAGGGTTGAAGCAGTTGCCGAACAACAATGCCTTGAGCGGAATCAAGACAAAAGAGCACCAAGGCGGTGGCTACAACGAGTTGCTGTTCGATGACACCGCAGGTGAACTGCGCACCCGACTCGCCAGCCGACATCAGGACAGCGCGTTGAACCTGGGCAAACTGACGACGCCGCGCAACGAAGGCAAGGCCCAACCGCTGGGCAACGGTGCAGAACTGCGTACCAATGCCGCAATAGCCTTACGCGCCGCCCAAGGCTTGCTGCTGACCACCTACGCCAAGCATCAGGCGCAAGACCCGCAGTTGAGCCGTGAAGCCCTGCTGGAATTACTCAGCCAATGTGCCGACCTGTTTAAGTCTTTGGGTGAAACCGCCACCGCACAAGGCGCCCAGGCACTCGATCACGCCGGTATCGAAGCGCTGCGCCAAACCCTGAGTCAGTGGCCCGCTGCCGACAGTTCAGCCAGCGGTGAACCGCTGATCGCGATCACCAGTGAGGCTGGCATCGTCAGTGCCACCCCTGCATCCCAAGCCCATTACGCCGGGGGCAATCACGACACGACCGCCCAGGATCATCTGCAAATGACCAGCGGCGCGGCCATGCGCCTGCACGCGGGCCAAGGTATTTCCGCGTTTGCCCAGGACGCTGGCATCAGCGCCATCGCCAATCGCGGCAAAGTACTTGTGCAGGCTCAAAACGACGACATCGCCCTCAATGCACAAAAGAACCTGCACGCCTCGGCGGCTGAAGGTGAAATCGTCCTGACGGCGCCGACCATTCGTTTGGTCGCTGATGACGGCAGCTACATCAAGATTGGCGGCGGCATCGAGATTGGTACGTCGGGCAGCGCCATCGTACACGCGGCAGACCATGACTGGGTGGGTCCCAAGACCGACCGCGTACCGATGCCAGCGTTTGGCCGTACTGGGGCAGATCAGCGTCACGTTTTGCACTTTGAGGGTGACGCAAAGGCTGCTGCGTTATCGCAGGCTTACAACGTCACGTTGGAGGATGGCAGCGTGGTGCGAGGGATCACTGGAGGTGACGGGGGTACGGAACAGATTCAGCGGGAAGCCATGCAGTTGGCGAATGTGAATGCGTTGAGGCCGTTGCTCTAGTCCACCGGACAACGTGGCCTGAAATGGCCTCAGCGCACGCAATGCGCGTGGCGCATGAAAAAACAGCCAAAGGAACTAAGGCATGAGCGAACCTAACTACACTGTTATCGCGGAACAACGCAGTCGGCTTGTCCCTAATCGACCGGGTGATCGTCTGGTCGCTATCCCACGTGACATGCCCGGCATCGTGATTTTCTTGCATGGCGTTAACGATCCTGGCGCCTCGTATGAGTCGGTGGAAACCGGGTTGCTTCAAGGCTTGAACGAGCGGCTGCACCGCCCGGATTTATACGCGGGAAGTTATGGCGCTGACTTTGCGGCGGCAAAGGCGATTCCGGTAGAGCGCCTGTCTGCACGAAACAAAGACAGGCTCGACGACCCGGACACCTACCTCTACAAACGCAGCACCAACAAAACCACCCGCAGTTGTTTCATCCCGTTCTACTGGGGCTATCGCGCCGCGCCCGACGAAATCAAACGCGACAAAAACGGCGACCCGACCAAACTGCGCACCCAGTACCAGGACAACTTCGACAACCGTCTGGACCGGCACTTCGCCAAGGGCGGTGGGTTCTTCGCCAACGCCACCAACAATCTGTTGGAAATGTTTGGCGAGGGATTCAACAAAATCACCCGGCACGCCGCTAATCTTTCTCTGCCCAATCCACTGTTCATGGGCGCCAACCCGAAGCGCCGCTATTTCGTCCTGGCCGCCCATCGCTTGGCCATGCTGATCAGCGAAGCGCGCCGCCTGGCCCCCGATGAAACCATCACCATCATGGGCCACAGCCAGGGCACGCTGATCACCCTGCTCGCGCAGGCATTACTGGTGGATCGCGGCCAGCGCTGCGCCGACTGCGCGATCATGGTTGCCTCGCCGTATTCACTCTTACCGAATAAAACCCCGGAAGGCTCCGACACCCTCGGCACCCTGCTTGATATCGTGCAGGCCGTTACCGACACGCCTCACCCAGCACCGCCCCTCACGGCGATGCAATACGCGCAACCCGGTTATGGCGGTCGCACCGGCCCGAACTGGTCGCCCGGACAAGGCCAGCGCCTGGGGCCGGACGACCGCACGGTGGTGTTTCCCGAGCGTGACAATCGCGGCAAGGTGTACCTGTATTTCAGCCATGACGACTCGACCGTGGGCCTGAGCGATGTGAGCGGTATTGGCACCTTCGGGGTGCCGCCGCACTTGCCCGATGGCCAGCCTGCCATGGCCGCCATGCCTTCGGGCTTCTATCAGCGGTTGTGGAGCATGCGGCACCGCAATGAACAGCCGATCTACGTGGGTGCAGCGCCAGCCCTGGTGCCGTTGCGGGTTTGGGGTGAGCGCTACGCGGCGGAATATGATCCCCTCAAAGCGATATTGCAGGCCTCCGTCGGCATCGACGAAACCCGCTATATCAACGGCGAAGCGTTGGTGCCGCCGCATGCGCCGCAGATGTTCGGCGGCGAAGCCATCACGGGTAACCCGACCAGTCCAGGTATCGACGCACCGGACGCGGTGTCGCAGAACAATGCGCTGGGCAATAAAAACGCCACGTTCAAATGGGTTGAAGTGCGCAAAAGCCCACAGCGGGTGGACCTTGATCAGGCGTTGATTGCCTGGAATCAGGATAAACACCCGGATGACCAGACCCGTGTGCTGCGCCAGGGGATGTCGGGCAACCCGATGCTCAGCCCGGTCGGTCATTTTTTAATAGAACGCGAAGAAACCCCCAACGAAATCCGCGCCCGTCTGGCGGTAGATCCCGAGGAATGGGACAACAACAGCTATCACTCGGCAGTGTTGCGCAGCCCGGAAAACCATCGGTGGGTGACGGCGATGGATGTGGCGGTGGGGCAGGGTAAATGTTTGGACGATCCGCAGATTCGGGAGGTGTTGATTGCGATGGGGGATTGGCGGACGGATGAAAAAACATTCGAAAACGAAATTACACAAATGCCCGGATGGCCAAAGTTAAGTGCTGAGGCGCAGGCATTGGTTACCGCCAACTACAAGTATTACGACAAAGGAACATTCCCCTCCCCTGAACTGGTGCCAATGACGCCCCCGCCCATGGTCAGAAGACCCGGCAATCCAGGAGGTCAATCATGAGCAGCCGACCGCGTTTAACGGTTTTCCTCTGGATCGGGTTCGTACTGGTTCTCGGGTGGCTGACGTTCGTGACCCACGAAGTGATGAAATATATAGAGATTGAAGAGATGACGATGAGATCCGTTGGGCTGCCCACTCTCGCTGGGCTTGCTGCCATTTTTGGTGTGGTGGCGTTGCTGTATGGCGTGGTGTGGGGTGGCAAGGCCGTGATGCAGTGGGCCAATGGCGGCGCTGCTGTTGTTGCGCAACCCGTGCCATTGACCGCGGAGCAGATTGCCGAACGTGAACGGACTTATGCGTTGGAGATCAGGGCGGCGGGCTTGGCGGTGGATGAAAACCAGCAATCCGGTATTTGGCGCCTGATTCAAAAGAAAAACGACAACTTCAGTTCAATCCATTCACAGAACGCTCAGGATTATCCTTATAGTGCGGGCACCCGACGTGATGATGCCGCGATCAATACCCGCGCCGCTTTCCGCCATTCCGCCCGCGATGCCGTGGCCTACTGGCCCTTGCCGACCTTTGCGCTTGGTCCTCTCAAACGCCTCAATAGTACTGGCTCTGCGAGCAATATTTGGAGTGGCCGAAATGCCGCCACGCTCGGCGTGACGCTGTTTCTCTGGCAAGACGCAGACAACACTACTCACGCCCAACCCATGATCGAAAAGCTGTTTCAGTTTTTTGATGACAACCCAGAAGTACCAGAGGCATTGATCGTTAGCGAAGATGGCGATACGACGCGCAACGGTCTTCGGGTTACCGGAACACCAGGGATGCAGGATGGCTATGCGGTGCCCAAAGTCTATGAAGCCATGACCGGGCTGTTGGTCTCACGCTCAGACAGGGTCGATCAATACCTGCGTCCATTCGCCACCAACGAGGAAGAGGACAACCAGAACAAGCGCACCGACATGGGCAAGTTATGGGCGTTTTACTGGAAGCACACCTATGCATTTGATGATGTCTATGAAGCAGAAAAACGTGCCGAAGGTTTCAAAGCCCCCAATGGCCCCGGCACCATGTCCAGCACCTACTGGCACGCCCAACTCCCCGAACTCTGGCAAACCCTCAGCAATCGCGGCCCCGGCCGTTTCGAACCCACGCCCTGGCTACCCGTGCGCTGGGCCGAACATCAGGTCAAGGAATTCGACGCCGCGCCCATGCTCGGTTACCTGCACCGCCCGATAAAAGTGGCGATGACCGACGAAAACGGCAAACCCCTCAAGCCCGCCCTCCAGGTCAAAGCCCTGCAAGGCGCCTGGCTCCAAGCCCTGAACACCCTGCCCGAAGGCGCCGCCCCGGTGCGGGTGTTCTACGACAGCACCGACAACATCGAAGGCCTGATCGCCCTCAACAACGCGTTGCACGGCCTGAACACCGACGGCACCGGCATCGAACTAGGCAACGTCGAAGAAGGCTACGACCTGGGCCGTCGCCTGGGCAATACCGGCGTCAGTAGCGCACTGGTCGCCATCAACCTCGCCAGCATGGCCAGCTACCTCGACGGCGGCACCAGCGCAGTGGTCTACAACGGCAGCGACGGCAGCACCACCGTACAAATGGTCCGCCCACCCGACGACGCCACCAAAGCAAAAAACGCGAAAACACGCTGGGCCGACCCCTTCCTCTTTGGCGCGCCGGGAGTGACGCAATGAAACGGCCTATCTGGGAGGACAGCATGCTTTCTGGCTTTGATACCGCTTGCCCGTGTTTTCAAGTACGAGCCGCAACAGCTACAGATAAGTGCCAGCCTCTGCATGACCTGCGAGAGCAAATCGGGCGTGCCAATTCAATAATACGTAAGGAGCGAACATGAGCTCTGATCAAAAATCAACTACCGGCGAGCGTGCTTTTCTGATTCTTGTAGGTATCGGCATATGGCTACCTATTATCGGTGTTGCTCTTTTATATATGACAAATGATCGCTCGCTGAACGGTGCATTGGCCTTTGCTTATTTCGTTATCCTTTTAGCGAAAGTGGAATTGGGTGGCATCCTGCTTTTACTCATCTACGCCGCGTGGTTTAAGCCCTGGAGGCTTACCGGTACGGTGCGTGATACATTCTATATCCACGTATTTGCCGCGAGTCTCGCCGTGCTTATTCCAGCGATATATTTCGTGCCTCTGGTGATTCGCGGTCACTGAGTTGAGTGCCTCTCTAGGTTCACATGTCGTTTCTTTTCAACTTCGACCCAGCCGGAGTCACGTAATGAAACAACCCGTTTGTTTAGGCGACGCCACCAGCAGTGGTGGTGAGGTCGTCGAGTGCCAGCTTGCAGGCACTCACCAGATCAACGGCAAAACCGTAGCCGTGCTCGGCGACAAAGTCACCTGCCCGTTGCATGTGGGTATCTACGCGTTCACGGAAGGCCATCCGCATCGACGCATGAACGGCCTAAGCATCGTCATGGATGGGCATCGGCTGGAATGCGGCTGTCATGGGGTAGCGAGCCACGCAGCCAACGTGCAGTTGGGTTGACTGCGAACTTAATACGTTTGGATTTGACCATCAACTTCGTTCCTGGGATTGAAGCAATATCATGTGCTTTCACCAAGGTGACCAGGTTTATCAATAGCTTAGGTTATTTTCCTACTTAAACAGATCCCGGTATGATCAATGACGCAGCAAGCGGAATAGGCCGTAGGGGTGTCCCCTGATCGGAGCGATGCAAAGATCAAGACAGTCCTACGAGCGCTAAGGGCAAAGCCAGCGTCTTGGAAAAAACACAAGTAAAATCAGGCCGCTACGGCAGGTTTATACTCTTAGCGTACGATTTTTTCCGAATTCTGTAGGCTCCGCGTGATAACCCTTGAGCTTGTCGGGGGCTGGCCCGCGCAAGGCGGTCACCCGCTCATTATCGGCATCCGGGTAGCTGGCGAGTGCCAGCCATGTCAATGTTCGATTCAGGCGCAGGGCGCGCAGGTCATTAGCGTTCTGGCGCAACCACCAGGCACAGAGGGAACGGGCTTGTTCCTGCAACGTACGCAGCAACTTGCTGGCGTCTTTTTCGTTGTCCACCACCGCTTCGGGTTTGAGCAATTGGCTGGTCGCCAGCTTGACCTGCGCAATGACGCCACTCAATCCCACCGCCGGGGTGTCGCCCTGCGCAGCCCGCTCCAATCGCTGGGCCAATTGCCTGCGTATCGGCAGCAGCAGCGGCGCTTCATCCCCCAAGTGCTTGGCCCACAGCTCATCGAGGCATATCAGGTGCTCAAGCACGGCACGGAATAGAGGCTGCTGGCTCTGCAGCGGCGGGCCCTGCATAAACAGGGGGTCAAGGCGCAACACCAACCATCCGAATGCCGCGCCGCGGGTGCGCGGTTTTTCAGGGTAGACCACCGACCAATGATGCTCGCAGAGATAACGCAGCAACCCGAGCCCGGCCAGTAAGCCTGGGAAGGATTCACGCTGGTGCAGCGCCCAGGTCAGCCAGACGGCCACCTTCAGGTCCTTGGACTGCTGGCGTAACAGGATCTCGCTGGTTTCCAGGACCTTATGCCAATCGGGCTGACCGTTGCCATGAATCGACTGCACCTTGGCCAGCTCTGATTCCAAGACTTCATACTCACTTGAAAAGCGCATATCGCTGCCCGCAAAACGTGTTTGCGTACACGGCGACCGTGCAACTTCAAGCCAATAATCACACAGCTCGTCCGAATAAGACATTTGGCACCGCGCGCAACTAACCGAGAAAAAAAGGCCAACTAATCGCATTAAAACTGCTTATCAGAAAGCCATCTTTACCTTGCCGAAACCCCTGCAAAGCTCCCAAACCTTAGCCACGCCTATAACATTCAGCAAGCGACGAAATTACACTTAATCCTTTTCCTACAAACATCCTAAATCGACGAATGCGCAACTTTTTGCGCAATTAAACAACCGTAGATGCTCGTCCTCTTCGAAAACTGTAAGTTTTACCAAGCGATCTACCTGAGCAACTAAATGCGCACCACTGCGCAATCAAATACCTTCCAAAGCAATCAAAAACCGCCTATCTCATAGAAACTCCATGCGCATATAACGCCGCCCCCTACTTTTATTGGGCAACGTACTTTCAGGCACGCTTTTTGTTAGAGGTATTTGCCCAGTCGGCACAATTATCGGTTGGGGCTACCTCATTAATCAGGCAAGGAAACCCGTCATGCCAACACCCGCGTATCTCTCCATCACCGGTGCCAAACAAGGTTTGATTACGGCAGGCACGTTTACCCAGGACTCGGTAGGTAACATTTATCAGGAAGGCCATGAGGACCAGATCCTGGTCCAGGCCTTTGCTCATCAGGTGATCATTCCCCGCGATCCGCAGTCGGGCCAGCCAACGGGACAGAGGGTCCACAAGCCTTTGATGATCAGCAAGGTCTTCGATAAGTCTTCACCATTGCTGTTCAGCGCATTGACCAGCGGCGAAGAGGTCAAGTGTCGGCTGGAGTGGTTGCGCACCTCGTCGGCCGGCACCCAGGAACACTACTTCACCATTGAGTTGGAAGGGGCGACCATCGTTGACATCCAGTCACGCATGCCCAATTGCCAGGACCCGGACAACGCCCATTTCACGCACCTGGAAGATGTGTACTTCACGTATCGCAAGATCGTGTGGACCCATGAAGTGTCCGGGACATCGGGGTCTGATGACTGGCGCAGCCCGGTTGCGGGCTAGATAGGATTGATACAGAAACGGCGCCAAGGAAGACGCCGTTCCTGCCAGTTGGCTACACCATCGCCAACGCATGCTTGCGCTTGGGCGCGCCAAACACGTGATCGATAGCGTCCAGGTCGTGCTCATCCAGTACCAGCTTGGCGGCGGCTGCGTTGAGTCGCACGTGCTCCGGGGTGACGGCCTTGGGTATCGCGATCACACCGTCCTGGCGCAACACCCAGGCCAGGGAAACCTGGGCGGGCGTCACCTCGTGGCGCCGCGCTATCTGCTTGAGGGTCGGGCTGGCCAACAACTCGCCACCCTGGGCGATCGGGCAGTACGCCATCAAGGGCAAGTGATGCTGTTGCCACCAGGGCAGCAGGTCGAATTCGATACCACGCTCCTCGATGTTGTAGAGCACTTGGTTGGTGGCGCAGGCTGGGGATGCGAGCTCCTGCAGGTCGGCCACGTCGAAATTGGAGACGCCCCAGCGGCCAATCTTGCCGGCCTCGCGCAAGCGCTCGAAGGCGTCGACGGTTTCTTCAAGAGGATATTGGCCACGCCAGTGCAACAGATATAGATCAATGTATTCCGTGCCCAGGCGCTGGAGGCTGGCTTCACAGGCACGGGGAGCGCCTTTGTGACTGGCGTTGTGCGGGTAGACCTTGCTCACCAGGAACACCTGGTCACGCCGACCGCGAATCGCTTCGCCGACGACTGTTTCAGCACCCCCCTCGCCATACATTTCGGCAGTATCGATCAGGGTCATGCCCTCATCAATGCCCAGTTGCAACGCCGCGACTTCGGCGCGGTGCTGGTCGGGGTTTTCGCCCATGCGCCAGGTTCCCTGGCCGATGACAGGGACGGGAACGCCCGCCAGATCAATGGTACGCATGACAACCTCCTGATGAGTTCGCGGATTAACAGTGTGGCATTGACCGGACAAAAGGGTTCAATCGAAGTATGGTTAGCCTTTGCCAAGTCGCCAGGAAGAACCTGCAATGCTGTTTGTCGTCATGCTTGGGGGCAAGCACCCTCGCGCAAAGATTGAAGTGCACGATGTGGTATTCGCTGTGGCCGACACGCTGGAAGCGGCCTACCCGCAATTACGCGCCGACTGGTTCGGCAGCCCCAAGGGCGTGCATATCGATTCGTGGATGGCAGTGGACGGCGTCGACGGCTGGAAAGTCGAGATAAGCCACCTGGCACCGGCTGCCAGCGCGCATCACCTGTACTTCATCAACCTGGGTGGTTATGAAGCCAACAGCTTTGGCGAGGCTCACCACTACCTGCTGGTGGTCGCACGCAACAAGCAGGAAGCGATGAGCAAAGGCAAGCAACAGATGCTGCGTCACTGGTCCCAGGCCCATACTGACGCTGTGATGGATATAGACGACTGCCTCCCCATCGACCTGGTGGATGGCCGTTATCTGCACTTGGTGCAAGGCCCGCATCGGCCCATCATCCAGCAAAACGACTATATCGTCCTGCTTTGAACGCTTATGAGCGCTACGCCGAAGCAGCTGAACAATGGACAGATGCCTACCCAGGTTTAGCGCAGCACCCGAAACCCAGTGGAACTTTGCCAGGAAATAACCGCCTGAATCCGGTACGCTCACCCTTTTTACTCAAGGAGTTACTTCCCATGGCCAAAGCCACCGCCCGTCACATCCTCGTTTCCACTGAAGACAAGTGCAACGAACTCAAGGCCCAAATCGAAGGCGGCGCCGATTTCGCAGAAATCGCCAAAGCCAACTCCAGCTGCCCGTCCAGCCGCGACGGCGGCAACCTGGGGTCGTTCGGTCCAGGCCAGATGGTAAAAGAGTTCGACACTGTCGTATTCAGCGCCCCGGTCAACGCCGTGCAAGGCCCGGTGAAAACCCAGTTCGGCTACCACCTGCTGGAAGTCACCAGCCGCCAGGACTGATCCAGTCTGCGCTGACGCTATAAACAACGGCCCGCCTTTTGGTGGGCCGTTGTGCATGTGACGACTGGCGACGCTGATGCCGTTAGCGTACAAATCCCTTTTCTACTTCACACGGCGTTCAAGGCTGACAATGCGATTGGCTTTTTCCTACCTTTTTAGCTCGACGCTGGTCCTGTTGCTGACCAGCACCGCCCTGATTGCGGCGCCCCAACCTTACCTTACGGTATACGGCGAACCGGCCAAGTACCCCGCGGGCTTTAGCCATTTCGACTACGCCAACCCGAATGCCCCCAAGGGCGGTAGCCTGAGCCGATCAGCGATCGAAATCGGGCGCTTCGACCATGTGCTGCCGTATATCGACAAAGGCATTGGTGTTTCCCAGGTCGATGGCTGGCTCTATGCGCCACTGGCACAGCGCTCCCTGGATGAGCCCTACACGGTCTACGGCCTGGTCGCCGAGAACATGGAGCGCGCCGACGATGGCCTGTCGCTGCGCTTTTTCCTCAACCCCAAGGCACGCTTTGCCGACGGCAAACCGATCACCGCCGAAGACGTGCGCTACAGCTTCGACCTGTTGATGACCCAAGGCAGCCTGCGCTTTCGCACGCTGTTCGCCGACGTCACGCACGTCGACGTCGAGGGCGAGCGCCAAGTGCGTTTTGACTTCTCTAGCAATGAAAACCGCACCCTGCCCCTGGACATTGCCACCCTGCCCGTCTTCCCGGAGCACTGGTGGAAAACCCGTGATTTCGCCAATGGTGGCGGTTACGAGGCCCCGCTGGGCAGCGGTCCGTACAAAATCAGCAAGATCGACTCCGGCAGCACCATCATCTTTACACGCGACCCGAATTGGTGGGGCAAGGACTTGCCTGTCAGCCGTGGCCTGTACAACTTCGATCACCTGAGCCTGGAGTATTTCGGTGACACCGAAGTGGCCCGCCAGGTCTTGCGCGGCGGCGCCTACGACTTCAACCGCGAGTTTTCCGCCACCGGCTATTCCATCGGCTACAACGGCCCGGCCCTCGACGATGGCCGCTTGCAACGCGCGCATTTGGCCAAGCAGATGCCGCAAGCGGCCCAGGGTTATGTATTCAACGTGCAAAAACCGATGTTCAAGGACCGCCGCGTGCGCCAGGCGCTGGCGATGCTGTGGGACTTCGAATGGGCCAACCGGCAGATGATGCGCAACATGTACATCCGCCAGCAGAGCTTCTTCTCCAATAGCCCGCTGGCTGCCAGCCAGCTACCAAGCAAAGAAGAGCTGGCGATTCTCGAGCCCTTGCGCGGCCAGGTCCCCGACGAGGTCTTCACCCAAGTGTTCAAGGCGCCGGTGACCGATGGCAGCGGCATGGTTCGCGACAAACAGCTGCAAGCCCTGGCCTTGCTGGAAGACGCCGGCTGGAGACCTGAAGGCGATAAGCTGGTGAACGCCGAGGGCGAGCCACTGGCGTTCACATTCCTCAATACGCAGAACGGCCTTGAGCGTCTGCTGCTGCCGTACAAACGCAACCTGGCACAGATCGGCATCACCTTGAATATCCGCCGTATTGACGCTTCTCAGTACGTGAATCGGATCATGACTCGGGATTACGACATGATCGTGATCGGCTTTCCCGTCACCACGTCGCCAGGCATGGAGCTGTACAACTACTTCGGCTCGGCTGCGGCCTATGACCCCGGCGCCAATAACTACATGGTGCTCAAGGATCCGGCCGTCGACACCTTGATCAAAGGCCTGGTCAAGGCCGACACCCAGGCGCAGATGCTCACCTACGCGCATGCCCTGGACCGGGTATTGCAATGGAATTACCTGTGGATCCCCAACTACTACCCACCGGGCACCTCGGCCGCGTGGTGGAACCGCTTCGGTCGCCCGGCCATCGAGGCGAAGAACGACGAAGCCCTGGAAACCTGGTGGGAAATCAGTCCCACGCCACTGACCAATGAACAAATGACAGCCGAGCTGAAAAAACGCGGAGGTTCGCGCTGATGTTTGCCTATATCGTTCGGCGCTTGTTGCTGATCATCCCGACGTTGGTGATCATCCTGCTGGTGAATTTCGTGATCGTACAGGCCGCCCCCGGCGGTCCGGTTGAGCAAGCCATCGCCCACCTGCAAGGCATCGGCGGCGGTGGCGTCGGTGGTTCATCCGGCGAAGGCATCAGCAGCGGTTCCCGCGCCAGTCGTGGCCTGGACCCGAAGTTGATCAAGGACATCGAAAAACAATACGGTTTCGACAAGCCCGCGCCGGAACGCCTCTGGCTGATGCTCACGAGCTATGCCCAGTTGGATTTTGGTAACAGCTTCTTTCGCGGTAAAACAGTGATCGACCTGATCCTGGAAAAAATGCCAGTGACCATTTCCCTTGGTTTATGGGCAACGCTGATCACCTACCTGGTGTCGATCCCCCTGGGAATTCGCAAGGCCGTGCGCCATGGCAGCAGCTTCGATGTGTGGAGCAGCACCGCCATCGTCATTGGTTATGCAATGCCGGCGTTCCTGTTCGCGATGTTCCTGATCGTGGTGTTTGCCGGCGGCACCTCGCTGAACTGGTTCCCGGTGCGCGGGCTGGTCTCGGAAAACTTCGAAGAACTGAGCACCGTGGGCAAGATCGCCGATTATTTCTGGCACCTGGTATTGCCGGTAACGTCGTTGGTGATTGGCGGTTTCGCCACGCTGACGATCCTCACCAAAAACTCGTTTCTCAATGAAATCACGCGCCAGTATGTGGTGACCGCACGCGCGAAGGGCTTGAGCGAAAGACGCGTGCTGTACGGCCATGTATTTCGCAACGCCATGTTGCTGGTGATCTCGGGCATTCCCCAGGCG
This sequence comes from Pseudomonas sp. EA_65y_Pfl1_P113, assembly GCF_963970525.1. Taxonomy (NCBI): domain Bacteria; kingdom Pseudomonadati; phylum Pseudomonadota; class Gammaproteobacteria; order Pseudomonadales; family Pseudomonadaceae; genus Pseudomonas; species Pseudomonas sp. EA_65y_Pfl1_P113. The sequence continues at coordinate 46,094 of NZ_CAXAQM010000023.1, read as the reverse complement.
TTTATCAGTGTGTTCTTCGCCGGTTCCTTGCTGATTGAAGTGATCTTCTCCCTCGACGGCCTGGGCCGCATGAGTTACGAAGCCGCCGTATCGCGGGACTATCCGGTGGTATTCGGCTCGTTGTTTATCTTCACGTTGTTCGGCCTCTTGATAAAACTGATCGGTGACCTCTGCTACACCCTGGTGGACCCGCGTATCGACTTCGCCGCGAGGAACGCCTGATGCTTAATCTGTCTCCCGTTGCCCGTCGGCGTTTCGAGCGGTTCAAGAAGAACCGTCGCGGCTGGTGGTCGCTGTGGCTGTTTATCGGCCTGTTTATCCTGACACTCGGCGGCGAGTTGATCGCCAACGACAAGCCCTTGGTGCTGAGCTTCAAGAACGAGCTGTATTTTCCGGTGTTCAAGCGTTACACCGAGCAGCAATTCGGTGGTCAGCTGCCGTTCCAGGCCGACTATCGCAGCGATTACGTGCAAAAGCTGATCAAGCACGACGGCGGTTGGATGCTGTTCCCACCGATCCCGTTCAGCGATGACACGCCCAACTACGAGCTGACCCGCCCTGCCCCCAGCCCACCTTCAACGGTGAACTGGCTGGGCACCGATGACCAGTCGCGGGATGTGTTGGCGCGGGTGATCTTTGGCGCGCGGGTGTCGATCCTGTTTGCCTTGGCGCTCACGGCGATCAGCGCCGCCATCGGCATTGCGGCGGGTGCCTTGCAGGGCTACTACGGTGGCTGGGTGGATTTGATTGGCCAGCGCGTTCTGGAGGTGTGGTCCGGGCTGCCGGTGCTGTACCTGCTGATCATCCTTTCCGGCTTTGTCGAGCCGAATTTCTGGTGGCTGCTGGGGATCATGGCGCTGTTTTCCTGGCTGGCCCTGGTGGATGTGGTGCGCGCCGAGTTCCTGCGCGGGCGCAACCTGGAATACGTCAAGGCCGCACGCGCGTTGGGGTTGGGTGACGGCAAGATCATTCGCCGGCATATCCTGCCCAACGCGATGACCGCGACGTTGAGCTACCTGCCGTTTATCTTGACTGGGGCGATTTCGACCTTGAGCGCGCTGGATTTCCTGGGCTTTGGCATGCCGGCAGGCAGCGCGTCGCTGGGCGAACTGATCGCCCAGGGTAAACAGAACCTGCAAGCGCCGTGGCTGGGCCTGACGGCGTTTTTCACCTTGGCGCTGATCCTGTCGCTGCTGGTATTTATCGGCGAGGCACTGCGTGATGCCTTCGACCCCCGTTCGTGAGTGCTCCCGTATGAACCTGATCGAAATCCGCGACCTCAGCGTCGCGTTCAGTGGCCAGACCGTGGTGCGCAACCTGAGCCTGGATGTGCGCCCCGGTGAATGCCTGGCGCTGGTGGGCGAGTCGGGCTCGGGCAAGTCGGTGACGGCCCATTCAATCCTGCAATTGCTGCCCGAAGCGGGTACGCAAACCACAGGTTCGGTGAAGTATCGTGGCCAGGAATTGATCGGTGCCTCAGCGGCAACCCTGCAAAAGCTGCGCGGCAACCGCATTGCGATGGTCTTTCAGGAGCCGATGACCTCCCTCAATCCACTGCACAGCATCGAAAAGCAGATCGGCGAAACCCTGCTGGTGCACAAGGGCCTGGGCGGTAAGGCGGCGCAGGCGCGCATCCTCGAATTGCTTGAGCTGGTGGGCATCCAGAAACCCCAGGAGCGGCTCAAGGCCTACCCGCACCAGCTCTCCGGTGGTCAACGCCAGCGGGTGATGATCGCCATGGCCCTGGCCTGCGAGCCGGAGTTGCTGATCGCCGATGAACCCACCACCGCCCTGGACGTGACCGTGCAGCGCAAGATCCTGCTGCTGCTCAAGTCCTTACAGCAACGCCTGGGCATGTCGCTCCTGCTGATCAGCCATGACCTCAACCTGGTGCGCAGCATTGCCCAACGCGTGTGCGTAATGCACGCCGGGGAGATTGTCGAACAGGCCGACTGCCAAACCCTGTTCAATTCGCCTCAGCACCCTTACAGCCGCCTGCTGCTGGATGCTGAACCGGCCGGTGATGCGCTGTGCAGCGATGAGCGCGAGACGGTGTTGCAGGTCGACGACCTGAGCGTGCAATTCCCGCTGAGCAGCGGCCTGTTTCGGCACAAAACCTATCTGCGTGCGGTGGATGGCATCAGCCTCAGCGTGCAGCGTGGCAAGACCCTGGGGATCGTCGGCGAGTCTGGCTCGGGTAAATCCACCCTGGGCCAGGCGATCCTGCGTTTGCTCGATTCCACCGGCAGCATCCGCTTCCAGGGTGCAGCCCTTGACCCGCTGAATAACCAGCAAATGCGCCCATGGCGCAAGCAGATGCAAGTGGTGTTCCAGGACCCTTACGGCAGCCTCAGCCCACGCATGACCGTGGAGCAGATCATCAGCGAAGGCCTGGAAGTACACGCGCCGTGCAGCCTGGCCGACCGCGATGCGCAGGTGGTTCAGGTGCTCGAGGACGTGGGCCTTGACCCTGCTAGCCGGCACCGCTATCCGCATGAGTTTTCTGGCGGTCAGCGCCAACGTATCGCCATCGCCCGCGCCCTGGTGCTCAAGCCGGCGCTGATGCTGCTGGACGAACCCACCTCGGCCCTCGATCGTACGGTGCAGAAACAAGTGGTGGCACTTCTGCGTGAACTGCAACAGAAATACGGCCTGACTTACCTGTTTATCAGCCATGACCTGGCGGTGGTGCGCGCCATGGCACACGACATGATCGTGATCAAGGACGGCAAGGTGGTGGAGGCCGGCGCGAGCCACCAGGTGTTTGATTCACCGCAGCATGCCTATACCAAAGAGCTTTTAGCAGCGGCGCACATTCCCTTATAGGCGTGCGCGCCCACAAGGATCGCGATTCCATGTCCAATTTGTGTTGGTAGCCTAAACATGAACATCACCGATAACCTCAAGGACTACCAACAGGTTCGCGGTCTGGCCATCCAGTCGCTGTTCGAGATTATCGAGCAGTCCAGCGAGGGCACAGTGATTGTCGACCGCGACGCCAATATTGTCTGGATGAACGAGCGTTACGCCAAGCGCTTCGGCCTGAAAAGCGCTGACGAAGCCATCGGCCAGCCCTGTGAACAGGTGATTTCCAACAGCCTGCTGCGCCAGGTGGTGCGCAATGATCAGCCGATCTTGCTGGATATCCAGGACACGCCCAAAGGCCCGCTGGTGGTAATGCGCCTGCCGATCCACAACGACGCAGGCGCAGTGATCGGGGCGATTGGTTTTGCCTTGTTTGATGAGCTGCGCAACCTGTCGCCATTGATCGAACGTTACCTGAGCATGCAACAGGAGCTGGCCTCCACTCGCTCATTGCTGCGTTCGCGCCAGAGCAAATACAACTTTGCGCACTTCATCGGCACCAGCGCCGCCAGCCTTGAAGTGAAACGCCGGGCGCGGCGCAGTGCGAGTGCCGAATCGCCGGTATTGTTACTGGGGGAAACCGGCACCGGCAAGGAGTTGCTCGCCCAGGCGATTCACGGCGCCTCCACGCGGGCGCACAAGGCCTTCGTCAGCGTCAACAGCGCGGCGATTCCCGCAGACCTGCTGGAAGCCGAGTTCTTCGGCACCGCACCGGGCGCGTTTACCGGTGCTGACCGCAAGGGCCGTCCCGGTAAATTCCAGATCGCCCAAGGCGGCACGCTGTTCCTCGACGAGATCGGGGACATGCCCCTGCCGCTGCAAAGCAAATTGCTGCGGGTATTGCAGGAAAAAGAATTCGAGCCAGTAGGCTCCAACGAGATGCTGCACAGCGATGTGCGTGTGATTGCCGCGACGTCCATGGACCTGGAGGCGGCGATCAAGCGCGGCGAATTTCGTGCGGACCTGTATTACCGGCTGAATGTGCTGCCCATCCAGGTACCGCCGTTGCGTGAGCGGCTGGAGGATGTCCCGGCGCTGAGTGAGGCAATCCTTGAGGAACTGCGTAGCCAGCATGAACTGGATCATGAAGCGTTAGCGTTATTGGCGCAGCATGCGTGGCCGGGGAATATCCGTGAGCTACGTAACGTGCTGGAGCGCGCGGCGTTGTTGAGTGATGACTTGGTGTTGGATGCCCGGGAAATTCGTGCGGCAATTGGTACGTTCACCCCGGTGCAGCGTGGCAGTGCGGTGGTGCCGGTGGAGGGGGAGAGTTTCGGTGCGGCGCGGGAGCGGTTTGATCGGCAGGTGATAGGGGCGGCGTTGGAGGCGTGTGAGGGGAATGTGGTGGAGGCGGCGAAGCGGCTGGGGCTTGGGCGGTCGACGTTGTATAAGAAAATGGTGGCGTTGGGCATCAGCGAGTCTCAATAAAGAGACATAACTCTCGAATTCAAGACAATCTAATGTGGGAGCTGGCTTGCCTGCGATCGCTGTGGTTCAGCTTGCATATAGGCTAGCAGGAAGACCGCTATCGCAGGCAAGCCAGCTCCCACATTTGAACTGCACCTGTCTCAAATAAGAGACAAACCTTAGAGCTGTTGTTTGAAATATCTTAAATATCATTATATTTCAATAGCTTGTGATCTTGGCACACATCTCGCTATAGCCCTCCTTCAAGCCTCACCCCACAAAAATAACAACCCGATGGAGACACACCATGAGTGTGATCATTGCCCTGGCAGCCCTGGCGCTGCTGATGCTGGCTGCCTACCGTGGCTATAGCGTTATCCTGTTTGCCCCCATCGCCGCCCTCGGCGCTGTGCTGCTCACCGACCCGTCCGCCGTCGCCCCTGCGTTTACCGGGGTGTTCATGGAGAAAATGGTCGGATTTATCAAACTGTATTTCCCGGTGTTCCTGCTCGGTGCGGTGTTTGGCAAGCTGATCGAGTTGTCGGGCTTCTCGCGCTCGATTGTCGCCGCCGCGATCCGCTTGCTCGGCACGCGCCAGGCGATGCTGGTGATCGTGCTGGTCTGCGCCCTGCTCACCTATGGCGGCGTGTCGCTGTTCGTGGTGGTGTTTGCGGTGTACCCGTTCGCGGCGGAGATGTTTCGCCAGAGCAATATTCCCAAGCGGCTGATACCGGCAACCATCGCCCTCGGTGCGTTTTCGTTCACTATGGACGCCCTGCCCGGCACGCCGCAGATCCAGAACATCATCCCCAGCACCTTCTTCAACACCACCGCCTGGGCCGCGCCGTGGCTGGGGCTGGTCGGCACAATCTTCGTGTTCTGCGCCGGCATGCTGTACCTCGCGCGCCAGCGCAATAAGGCGCAACGTGCCGGTGAAGGCTATGGCACCGAACTGCGCAACGAGCCCGAAACCGCTGAGAACCTGACCCTGCCCAACCCATGGATCGCGCTGTCGCCGCTGATTCTGGTGGGGGTGATGAACCTGTTGTTCACCCACTGGATCCCGCAGTGGTACGGCAAGACCCACAGCCTCAGCCTGCCGGGCATGAGCACACCGGTGACCACCGACATCGCCAAGCTGACCGCAATCTGGGCGGTGCAGGCGGCGTTGCTGGTGGGCATCATCATGGTGCTGGTGTTCGGCTGGTCGGCGATCAAAAGCAAGCTGGCCGAAGGCAGTAAAAGTGCGGTCAGCGGTGCGCTGCTGGCGGCGATGAACACCGCCTCGGAATACGGTTTTGGCGCGGTGATCGCCTCGTTGCCAGGCTTTTTGGTACTGGCAGACTGGCTCAAAGGCATTCCCAACCCGCTGGTCAACGAAGCAATTACCGTGACCCTGCTGGCCGGTATTACCGGCTCCGCGTCGGGCGGCATGAGCATTGCCCTGGCGGCCATGTCCGAGAGCTTTATTTCGGCGGCCCATGCGGCCAATATCCCCCTTGAAGTGCTGCACCGGGTGGCGGCGATGGCCAGCGGCGGCATGGACACCCTGCCCCACAACGGCGCGGTGATCACGCTGTTGGCGGTGACTGGCCTGACCCACCGCGAAGCCTACAAGGACATTTTCGGCATCACGATCATCAAGACCCTCGCGGTGTTTGTGGTGATCGGTACTTTCTACGCCACCGGCATTGTGTGAGGTTTTCATGACGACATTGAACGGCAAGACCGCTCTGGTCACCGGCTCCACCAGCGGCATCGGCTTGGGCATCGCGTTGAGCCTGGCAAAGGCCGGGGCCAATCTGATCCTCAACGGCTTCGGCGACGCCGGCGCGGTGATCGCGCAAGTGCAAGCGTTTGGCGGCAAGGTCGGCCATCACCCGGCCGACGTCAGCGACCCGGCGCAGATCGCCGACATGATCGCCTACGCCGAGCGTGAATTCGGCGGCGTGGATATCCTGGTGAATAACGCCGGCATCCAGCACGTCGCGGCGGTGGAAGACTTCCCGGTTGAGCGCTGGGACTCGATCATCGCGATCAACCTGTCCTCGGTGTTCCACAGCACGCGCCTGAGCTTGCCGGGCATGAAAGCCAAGGGCTGGGGGCGCATCGTCAATATCGCGTCGGTGCACGGGCAAGTCGGTTCGGTGGGCAAGGCGGCGTATGTGGCGGCCAAGCACGGCGTGATCGGACTGACCAAAGTAGTGGGCCTGGAAACGGCAACCAGCAACGTCACGTGCAACGCCATCTGCCCTGGCTGGGTGCTGACGCCGCTGGTGCAGAAGCAGATTGATGATCGCGCCGCCAATGGCGTGGACCCGCAGCAGGCGCAGCATGATTTGCTGGCACAGAAGCAGCCGTCACTGGCGTTTGTCACGCCGCCGCAGCTGGGTGAGTTGGTGCTGTTTTTGTGCAGCGAAGCGGGTAGCCAGGTGCGCGGTGCGGCGTGGAATATGGATGGCGGTTGGCTGGCACAATAAACACAGACTTCCACACCAATGCAGATCCAAATATGGGAGTGGCGGTGCGACGATTCGACTTGCTCGCTCCCACATTGGATCTATGTTGTCTCGTAGATTTGTATAAGAACAAGAGACTCGCGCATGTCCGACATCCTCTGGCAACCCTCCCCGGCACGCATCGCCAACACGCGCATGGACCAGTTCCGTCGCTACCTCAACGAACGCTACAGCGTGCAGCTCAGCGACTACCCGGACCTGCACCAGTGGAGCATCGACCAGCGCGCGGATTTCTGGCGGGCGATCGTGGCGTTCTTCGACGTGCAATTTCGCAGTCCGCCCACGGCCGTGCTGATCGAAGACACCGAGATGCCCAGTGCCCACTGGTTCCCCGGCGCCACGCTGAATTTTGCCGAGCACCTGCTGCGCCGCCGCGACGATCACCCGGCGGTGGTCGCCATCGGCGAAGACGGCCAGCGCGAGCAATTGACCTACGCCGAACTGGCTGCCCATGTCGCCGGCCTGCAAAAAAGCCTGCGCGCTGCCGGCGTCACCCAGGGCGACCGGGTTGCCGCGTGCATGCCCAACACCTGGCAAACCCTGGTGGGCATGCTCGCGACCACCAGCCTGGGCGCGATCTGGTCGTGCTCATCGCCCGACTTTGGCACCCAGGGCGTGATCGACCGTTTCGGCCAGATCGAACCCAAAGTGCTGATCACCTGCGCCGGTTACCGCTATGCCGGTAAGCACATCGACCAGACCGCCAAGCTCAATGAAATCCTCGAGCGCCTGCCGTCCCTGGAACAGTTGATCATTGTGCCTTATGCACGGCCCCAGGCGCGGGTCGAGGACTACCGCACCCACGCCAGCATCTCCCTGTGGCAGGACGCCTACCAAGCCGGTGGCGAGCCGGAATTCGTCGCCGTACCGTTCGATCATCCGCTGTACATCCTCTATTCCAGCGGCACCACCGGTATCCCTAAATGCATCATCCATGGGACCGGCGGCGTGCTGCTCACCCACCTCAAGGAACACGGCCTGCACGCCGACCTGTCGCGCGAGGACTGCCTGTTCTACTACACCACCTGCGGCTGGATGATGTGGAACTGGCTGGTGTCGGTGCTGGCCATCGGCGCCACGGCGGTGCTGTATGACGGTTCGCCGTTTCACCCGGGCCCCGAGCGGCTGATCGACCTGATTGACGCGGAAAAGATCAGCGTGTTCGGCACCAGCCCCAAGTTTCTTGCCACGCTGGAAAAGTCAGGCCTGCAACCGCGCATGACCCACGACCTGAGCAGCCTCAAAGGCCTGATTTCAACAGGTTCACCGTTGTCGCCGCAGAGCTACGACTACGTGTATCGCGAGATCAAGCGCGAGTTGTGCCTGTCCTCCATGTCAGGCGGCACCGATATCGTCTCCTGTTTTGTGATCGGCAACCCAGTGTTGCCGGTGCGGCGCGGCGAAATGCAGTGCAAGAGCCTGGCAATGGCCATTGAAGTGTGGAACGACCAGGGCCAGCCACTGATCGGCGAAAAAGGCGAACTGGTGTGCACCCGGCATTTCCCGGCCATGCCGATCGGCCTGTGGAACGACCCGGAGCGCCATAAACTGCGCGCCTCGTATTTCAGCCAGTTCCCCGGCGTATGGGCCCAGGGTGACTACGCCGAACAGCGGCCCAATGGCAGCCTGCTGATTCACGGGCGTTCCGACGCCGTGCTCAACCCGGGCGGCGTACGCATCGGCACGGCAGAGATTTATCGCCAGGTGGAAAAAGTCCCACAGGTGCTGGAAAGCCTGGCGATTGGCCAACGCTGGCAGGACGACGTTCGTGTGGTGCTGTTCGTGCGCCTCAATGACGGTGTGGACCTGGACGCAGCCCTGGAGCAACACATTCGCCAGGTGATCCGCGCCAACACCACACCACGCCATGTACCGGCGAAGATCCTCGCTGTCACCGATATCCCCCGCACCATCAGCGGAAAGATCGTTGAATTGGCGGTGCGCAATGTGGTGCACGGCGAGCCCGTGAAGAACACCGACGCCCTGGCGAACCCGCAGGCGCTGGAGCAGTTTCGCAATCGCCCTGAACTGGCTGAAGGATGAAAGGTTTCAGCCCCGGCGCACTGTTTTGAAGACAAACCCCGAATGCATGCTATTTTTCGGGGGTAGTCACTCATTCCCACGTCACGGGATAATGGGTGTTGTCATCTTTCAAAGCGTTACGCTCAGGGCTTTTACATGAAGGGAACATCCACCGGTAGCGAAGCCGCCGCTTTAATTGCGCGGCTGGACTGGACGCAAAGCCCACTCGGTGAGGCCAATGATTGGCCACAAAGCCTGCGCACTGCCCTGGATATTGTCGTGCACTCGCCGATGCCGATGCTGCTGCTGTGGGGCAGCCAACTCACGCAACTCTATAACGACGGCTTCGCACTGCTGGCGGGTAACAAACACCCCGAAGCCATGGGCAAACCCGCGCACCATACCTGGCCGGAGCTGGAAAGTTTTGCCGCGCCGGTCTACGACGCTGTGCTCAGCGGCGAGGTGCGCACGTTCAGCGAGCAGCGCTTCGTGCTGCAACGCAATAATCGCGACACCGAGATCTGGCTGGACCTGACCTACAGCCCGGTCCGCGATGAAAGCGCCAACGTGGCTGGCATCCTGGTCACCGCCATCGAAACCAACGAACGCCGCCGGGCCCAGCACAACACGGAACAACGCCTGCAACTCGCCCTGGCGGCCACTGACGCCGTAGGCACCTGGGACTGGGATATCGGCGAAGACCGTTTTATTGCCGACGCGCATTTCGCCTACCTGCACGGCGTCGAGCCCAGCGATGCAGGCCTGCTGCCGATCAGCGACTACCTGAAAGGCGTGCACCCCGAAGACCGTGGCACGGTGACGCGCAGCATCAAACACTGCATCACCTTCGGCACCGAATACGCTGAGGAATACCGCCTGCTGCAGGCCGATGGCAACGTGCGCTGGGTGTTTGCCCGGGGCCGTTGCTACAAGGACCATCAAGGCCGCCCGGCGCGGTTCCTCGGTGCCGCATTGGACCTCACCGAGCGCAAGCACACCGAACAGGCCCTGCGCCACCTCAACGAAAACCTTGAGGAACGCGTGGCCCAGCGCACCCAGGCGCTGGCCGAGTCCAACCAGCGCCTGCAAAACGAAATGTACGAGCGTGAGCGCGCCGAAGACGCCCTGCGCCATGCGCAGAAAATGGAAGCGGTCGGCCAACTCACCGGCGGTATCGCCCATGACTTCAACAACATGCTCACCGGTATCATCGGCAGCCTGGACCTGATGCAGCGCTATATCACCGCCGGGCGCAGTGATGAGATCGGGCGTTTTACCGATGCTGCCGTGTCGTCCGCCCATCGTGCGGCCGCCCTCACCCACCGCTTGCTGGCGTTCTCACGCCGCCAGTCACTGGACCGACGCCCGCTGAACCCGAACCAACTGGTGACGTCTCTGGAAGATTTGTTCCGGCGTACCACGGGCGCGCATATCTCGCTCAAAGTGCAACTCGGCCATGACATCTGGCCGGTGAACACCGATGCCAGCCAACTGGAAAACGCTTTGCTCAATTTGGTAATCAACGCCCGCGATGCCATGCACGATGGCGGTGAAATCCTGATTGAAACCGCCAACAGTTACCTGGACGGCTCCGACATCACCACCCTTGAACCGGTCAAGGCTGGCGACTACGTGATGCTGGGCGTGTGCGACAACGGCACGGGCATGGCGCCGAAGATCCTGGCCAAGGCGTTCGACCCGTTCTTCACCACTAAACCCATCGGCCAGGGCACCGGCCTGGGGCTGTCGATGATCTACGGGTTCGCCCAGCAGTCCGGCGGCCACGTGACCATTCAAAGTGATCCGGGCCAGGGCACGTGTGTGCGCCTGTACCTGCCGCGCCTGTACGGTACGTCGCTGGAAAGCAGCCAGCCGCCGCACCTGAGCGAAGCCCCGTTGGCGCTGGCGGGTGAGGCGGTAGTGGTGGTCGAAGACGACCCGGCGGTGCGCATGCTGGTGGTCAATGTGCTCGATGAACTGGGCTACACCGCGCATCAGGCGGCGGACGCACGGGCTGCACTGCCGCTGCTGGAGTCGGACCTGCGCGTAGATTTGCTGGTCACCGATGTCGGCCTGCCGGGCATGAACGGCCGGCAGTTGGCGGAAATTGCCCGTCAGCAGCGGCCCGGTCTCAAGGTCCTGTTCATGACCGGGTACGCCGAGAAAGCCGCTGAGCGCCAGGGCTTTCTGGAAGACGGCATGAACATGGTTGCCAAACCGTTTTCCATCGACCTGCTGGCCACGACAATCCGCAGCATGATCAGCGTGGACGAATGAGTTCAGGCATAATCGCGCGCCGTCGCACACCTGGTAGAGATCAATGAAAGCCCAAGCCCGTCATATCCTGGTGAAAACCAGCGAAGAAGCCGAACAACTCAAGCAGCGCATTGCCAAGGGCGAGGCGTTTGACGTGCTGGCCAAGAAGTACTCCACCTGCCCGTCTGGCAAGCGTGGCGGCGATCTGGGTGAAGTGCGGCCTGGGCAGATGGTCGGGGCGATTGATGCGGTGATTTTCAAGAAGCCGGTGAAGGTGGTTCACGGGCCGATCAAGAGTAAGTTTGGGTATCACTTGGTGCAGGTGTTTTACCGGGACTAAGGGGTTGGCTTTGGACCGCTTTCGCGAGCAAGCCCACTCCCACAGTTGACCGCATGTCATCTGAAGGAATGCAGTCAACTGTGGGGCTTGCTCCCGAACCGCCGCAGGCGGCCATTCATCAGGGAATCAAAGCTCCGGACACCTGGATCACCCGACTCGCCAACCGATGCCCAGCCAAGGCGGCCTCTTCGGGTGAGCCCCCCTTGAGCCGACCAGCCAAATACGCCGCACTGAACGAATCCCCCGCCGCCGTCGTATCCACCACCTTCTCCACCTTCAGCGCGGGCACTGCGAACCGCTCCCCTGCACAACGGATCAAACACGCGTGCGCCCCGCGCTTGAGCACCACCTCAGCAATCCCCGGATACGCTGCGAATACCTGCTCACTGTCGGCATAACCAAACAACGCGCGCTCGTCATCCTCGGTCAACAAGGCAATATCCACCTCGGCCAACACTTGGTGATACGCCGCCCGTGCCGCCTCGACACTGGCCCACAGGCGCGGTCGGTAGTTGTTGTCGAATACCACCTTACCCCCGCGTCGACGGGTTTCGATCAAGGTTGGCAGCAAACGCTCACGGCCGATTTCACCCAGTACCGCCAGGGTAATGCCGCTCAGATACACCACGTCGTAGTCCGGCAAGGCGGCCAGGATCGGCTCGGCCGCAGGCGTAGTGAAGCACTCGCGCACGGCGGCTTCGTTACGCCAATAGAGGAATTTACGCTCGCCATTGGCATCGGTCTGGATGCAATACAAGCCTGGCAAACGCCCGGGCAGGCGCTGGACCCTGCCCAGGCCCAAGCCTTCTTGCGCCCACTGTTGGCACATGGCGTCACTGAAGCTGTCATCGCCCAGTGCGGTGACGTAGTCGACGTGAGCGGTGTCGCCCAGTTCACGGCGCAGGTAGACCGCCGCGTTAAGGGTGTCGCCGCCGAAGCTCTGGTGCAGGCTGCCGTCGGCGCGGTGTTGCAGTTCGATCATGCATTCGCCGATGAGGGCGATGTGGGGTTGGGGGGGCATGGCATATCTCTCGAGTGGGCTGATGGCCCCTTCGCGAGCAAGCCTGCTCCCACAGTTGACTGCATGCCTACAGATAAAATGCGGTCAAGGTGGGGGTGGGCTTGCTCGCGAAGGGAGTGACACGGTCTAGAAGCAGGTATGCAAAGACTCAATCACCTGCAACTGCTCATCCACCAGGCAACCCACTTGCCACTTGTCAAAGGTCAGGCAAGGGTGGGAAGTGCCGAACGAGATGATGTCGCCAATACGCAACTCCACCCCCGCGGCGACAGTCATGAATGCGTGCTGATCCATCACTGCCGTGACCTTGCACGCGCCCACATCATCGCCTTCCGCCGGAACGATACCGGCCTTGTAGCGCTTGAGCGGCACCGGCAAACCGGCGTCATAGGCGACGTCACGCTTGCCCAGGGCGATCACCGCAAAACCCGGCTCCGGCATAGACTGCACATGCGCCCAGACTTCCAGCGCCGGGCGCAGGCCTTCGCTGAGGTCGCTACGGCGGTCAAGCACGCAGCATTGCGCCTCTTTGTAGATGCCGTGGTCGTGGGCCACGTAGCTGCCAGGGCGCAGCACACTGAGGAAGCGGCCGGCGGCGTTTTGCGCCTCGAAAGACTCGGCGATCAAGTCATACCAGGCCGACCCCGACGCGGTGACGATGGGCTTGGGCAGGTCGAAAGAGCCGTTGTTCTGCAGGTCAACTGCCAAGCGCACCAGGCTGGCGGCGAACTCACGGATGCCGCTGATGGCGTGCTCGCCATGGATCACGCCTTCATAGCCTTCGATACCGGTAAGGGCCAGGGCGGGCTGGGCCTTGATCGCCTTGGCCAGATCACGGACCTCCTGCTCGCTACGGCAACCGCAACGGCCACCGACCACGCCGTATTCGATCATCACGTTGAGGCGCAAACCGCGAGCGGCGAAAAACAGGCCGAGGTCGGCGACGTTATCCGGGTGGTCGACCATGCAGTGGAAGTCGAAATCCTTGTCGGCCAACAGGTCAGCGATCAACGCCATGTTTGGCGCGCCCACCAGTTGATTGGCCATCAACACACGGCGCACGCCGCCGGCATAAGCAGCACGGACCTGTACGGCGTTGGCCAGGGTGATGCCCCAAGCACCCGCTGCGATCTGGCGCAGGAACAGTGCCGGCATCATGCTGGTCTTGCCATGGGGCGCGAGCTCGGCGCCGCTCTTGCTGACAAAGTCCTGCATCCAGCGGATGTTGTGTTCCAGGGCGTCACGGTGCAGCACCAGGGCGGGCAGGCTGACGTCACGAACCAGGTGGGCACCGACGGCAGCCGCGCCCTTTTCAACGGCATTGATGGCAGACATGGAAAACTCCTATTCGTTGATGCGCCGGGCCAGGTGGTTGGCGCTGTCGATCAACACCCGGCGATAGTCGTTGTAGTTTTTGAGCGCGTCGGCGCGTGGGGCGACGATGCACAGGGTCGCAATGCTGATGCCTTGGGCGTCCCGTACCGGGGCGGCAAAGCAATGGGTAAAGGTGTCGGCCACACTGTCGAAGGAAAAGAAGCCATCAAGGGTGGCCTGACGGATTTGCGCCAGGAAGGTCTCCAGCGATAGGCGCTCGCCATCCGGCAGGATGAAGTCGTCGGGATCGATCAGATCAATGATCTGCTGATCGCTCAAGTGCCCCAGCAGCAGGCGTCCGGAGGCGGTCCAGGGGATCGGTGCGTTTTCGCCGATGTCCGAGGAAATCCGGAAATGCCGCTCGCCTTCGCGCATCAGCGCCACCGTGTATTTGCGCCCGTTGAGCAGGCACATCTGCGCGGTTTCGTGGGTTCGGCTGACGATTTCCTGCAAGGCGTGGTCGGCCTCGCGGGTCAGGTCGAAATGGCGCAGGTGCGCCTGGCCGAGAAAGTACAGTTGGCGACCGAGGTAGACGTGACCGTCCTTGCCCACCGTTTCGAGGATGCGTCGTTCGAGCAAGGACGCGACCAATTCGTAGACGGTGGATTTGGGGCTGCCGATGCCGCTGGCAATATCATTCGGGCGCAGGGGTTGGCCGATTTCCTTGAGGAAATCGAGGATATCGAATGCACGGTCCAGGCCCTTGGCGCGGCGTTTGATGGTGTCTTCGGTCATGGCGGTTCTGGTCTCGTTCAAAACGTTACTGTCAACACAGGCCCCTGTGGGAGCGGGCTTGCTCGCGAATGCGGTGGATCAGCTATAGATGCATTCACTGAAACACCGCTTTCGCGAGCAAGCCCGCTCCCACATTTGATCTCGAGTGGTCTCAAGAGTGGGGGCATTTAGCCTTTTTTCTTGTAGGCCACGCAATCAATCTCGACCTTGCAATCGACCATCATGTTCGCCTGCACACAGGCACGTGCCGGGGCGTGTTCCGGGGTGAAGTATTCGCCGAATACCTTGTTGAAACTCCAGAAGTCCCGGGGGTCTTCCAGCCATACGCCGACGCGCACGACGTCTTTGAGCTCGTAGCCGGCTTCTTCGAGGATCGCCACCACGTTGCGCATGGTCTGGCGGGTTTGCTCGATAATCCCGCCGGTGATGATTTCGCCGTCCACCGCAGGCACTTGGCCCGAGACGTACAGCCAGCCGTCCGCTTCCACCGCGCGGGCGAAAGGACGTGGCTGGCCACCGCCGGCTGTGCTACCGGCACCGTAACGAGTGATGCTCATAAAAATAGGCTCCTGATTAAAAACGAATGTTCTTGAGAAATTCCGCCAGGCGCGGCGATTGCGGGCGTTCGAAGATGTCCTTCGAGGTGCCCTGCTCTTCAATGCGGCCCTGGTTCATGAAAACGATTTTGTCCGAGACTTCATAGGCAAAGCGCATCTCGTGGGTAACCAACAACATGGTCATGCCCTCTTCCGCCAGGCCCTTGATCACGCTGAGCACTTCGCCCACCAACTCGGGATCGAGGGCCGAGGTGACTTCGTCGAACAGCATCAGGCTCGGGTTCATGGCAATCGCGCGGGCAATGGCCACACGTTGTTGCTGCCCACCGGAAAGCTGGCCGGGGAAGTGGTTGCGACGCTCTAAAAGCCCTACGCGGTCCAGCCATTTTTCCGCCAGCGCGACGGCTTCGTCCTTGCCCATTTTCTTGACCTTGAGCAGGCCAAGGGTAACGTTCTGCAACGCAGTCAAATGTGGGAAAAGGTTGAATTGCTGGAACGCCATGCCGGTCATCGCACGGTGCTGGGCGATCACCCGTTCAGGATGACGTACGCGCTTGCCGGCAATCTCGCTGTAGCCGATGGACTCGCCATCCAAGGTGATCTGGCCGCCCTGGAACTCTTCGAGCAGGTTGACGCAGCGCAACAGCGTGGTCTTGCCCGAGCCGCTGGAGCCGATCAAGGTCACCACATTGCCGCGCTGCATGGAGAGGTCGACGCCCTTGAGCACTTCGACTTCGCCGTACTGTTTGCGCAGGCCGCGAATGTTCAGCAGCGGTTGGGTTGTTTGAGGTTGGTTCATGGCAAGGCCACCCGCTTTTCAATGTAGCGACCGAATAATTCGATGGCGTAGTTGATGACAAAGAACAGAAACCCGGCGAACAGGTAGAACTCCAGGGTCATGAAAGTGCGTGCGATCACTTGCTGGGTGCTCAGCAGCAGCTCGGCCACGCCGATCACCGAGAGCAAGGTCGAGGCTTTGACGATTTCCGTCGAGGAGTTGACCCAAGTCGGCAGGATCTGGCGCAGCGCCTGGGGCAACAGCACGTAGCCCAGGGACTGGTAGAACGTCAGGCCAATCGCCCTGCCCGCTTCCAGTTGCCCACGGGGAATGGCTTGCAGCGCGCCGCGCACGATTTCCGATACGTGGGAGCCGCAGAACAACGTCAGCCCGACCGCACCGGCCTCAAACGCGCTGATTTGCCAGCCGAGTGCCGGCAGCATGTAGAAACACGCCAGCACCAGTACAAATACCGGTGTGCCACGGATCAAGTCGACATACAGACGAAACGGCGCACGCATCCAGAATTTGCCGTAGGTGAGGATCAACCCGGCGACGATGCCGATCAGGGTGCCAAAGATAATGGCCAACGCCGAGACATACACGCTGGCCTGGAAGCCCGCCCAGAGCGTCTCCCGGGCGATCCACAACTCATGCAGCCAGCTTGGGGATTGGTACATGGAAACCTCGCTTAACGACGGATCGCCAGGCGCTGTTCCAGGTAACGGAGCAGCATGGCGATGAGGTAACAGGCAGCCACGTAGAGCGCGGTCGTGACCATCCAGGTTTCAATCACCCGGTAGCTTTCGACGTTGATCTTGCGGGCGTAATAGGTCAGCTCCGGCACCGCGATGGCGGCGGCGAGCGAGGTGTCCTTGAACAGCGAAATGAAGTTGTTCGACAGCGCAGGCAGCACGTTGCGCAGCATCACCGGCACGGTGATGTAGGCGCGGATACGCCACTCTCCCAAGCCAATGGCCAAGCCGGCTTCACGCAGGCCCTTGGGAATGTTCAACAGCCCGGCGCGGAACACTTCCGTCAGATAGGCACCGGCGTAAAGCGACAAGGTGAGGATGAACGAGGGGATCTTGTCCAGGCGGATACCCAGACTGGGCAAGGCGAAGTAGATCAACAGGATCAGTACCAGGATCGGCGTATTGCGCACCACCGTCACATACACCGAGGCGAAGATTCGCAGCGCGCCGTGCCTGGATAGCATGGCAAACGCCATCAGCAGGCCAATCACGCAGCCGATGGCGATCGACAGCAATGCCAGTTCCAAGCCCAGGCCGAGCCCCAACAGCAAGGTATCGAAATCGCGCCAGACGGCGGCAAAGTTCAACTGATAGTTCATGGTCGACAGTACCTGAATGGGGGCGCCGCTCGCGGCGCCCCGACTTTCATGAATTACTTGAACTCAACCGGGAAACCGATCGCCGGCTCCGGCAGATCAACGCCGAACCACTGCTTGAACGAGGCCTTGTAGGTGGGGAATTCCACACCGGTCATGGCTTCATGCAACGCGGTGTTGACGAAGTTCAGCCAATCCTGATCGCCACGCTTGACGGCGCATGCATAGGTCTGCGGGCTCCAGGCGTAGGCCGGGCTGCGGTAGCGGCCTGGGTTCTGCACCATCAGATATTTGACCGAGGACTGGTCGGTGGCGGCGGCGTCGGCGCGGCCGGAGTTCACGGCCTGGTACATCAGGTCGACGCTGTCGTACTGGTCGACCTTGGCCTTGGGCAAAGCCTGATGCACCAGCTCTTCGGCGTACACGTTTTGCAGCACGGCCACAGTCACGCCATCGCCGCCCGCCTGCAGGTCTTCAATCTCTTTGTACTTGCTGTTGTTTGGCAGCAGCAGGCCCACGCCTTCGCGGTAGTACGGCAGGGTAAAAGCCACTTGCTGCGCGCGGCTGGCGGTGACGGTAATGAACTGACAACTCATGTCGACCTTGTCGGTCAGCAGGTTGGGAATGCGTGCGTCGGACGACTGCACCACAAACTCGACCTTGCTTGGGTCGTTGAACAAGCCCTTGGCCACGATGCGGCCGATGTCGATATCAAACCCCTGCAACTTGCCATCCGCTCCCTGGAAGTGCCACGGCGCATTGGTACTGCCTGTACCCACGATCAGGTGCCCCCGTTTGAGCACGTTATCGAGCTTGCTGTCCGCCGCTTGCACAAGGCTGGCGAGGGAAGCCGATGCGACGAAGAGAAAAACACACGCTTTAAACACGGAAGGTCGGTGATGCATGACAAGCACTCCAAGAGATGTGTATTCCGCTATACCGGAACATAGTATGTAACAACGGAATAGACAGCAGGAAGTGTGCCACACGTAGTAACAGAAAAATATGATTGAAATAAATTCGTTATGAATCAGTTAGATGAGTATTTTTTCGACGAGGCGTTGCGCCATCACCTGAAATGCCCCTGCTACCCAAGGCCCCCACAACGGTGATCAGCCCCACTGGGGTGCGCCATAACAGTGTTACCGCGCACCCGTGCAGTGCACGCCCACCATTGAAAAATCCTTGCCCTGGGCTAGCCTTGGCATATTCATGTCGATAAGGACCCCGCCCTGATGAAGCTACGTCTCAGCCTGTTTCTGCTGGCCTTCCTGGTGACCAACGGCGCCTCCGCCAGCAAAGATCGTCGTGACTGCAAGGAAGAACTGCGCAAGCTCAACGAAGCCTTCAGCACTCGCTACACGAGCCAGAATCACCACGGCTATCGCGAAGCGAAGGCCTCCAGGAACAACTTGGAATACAAGAAATGCGCGAGCCAGGCGCGCAAGGCGCGGGAACGCTTGGAGCGTAAGGAGGACCTGTGAAGATTGACAGTAGACGAGGGTGATTGCCGGGCTTAGCGTTGACAAAAACCAGCGCTGCCCGGGAGATCATTATGGAGATTGCTACGCAAAAAATTTCTGATGCCAAACACTTTCAAAGGGTGCTGAATACGCCACGCCCAGTGTTCATTCTGTTTATTTCCGACCACTGCCCCGCCTGCGTGAGCGCAGGCCCCTTGTTCGAACGGATTGCCTCAAGACATCCCTGGATAGTGAGCATCGTGCTTAATTGCGTGAAAACGCCGAGGCACCCAAGCGTAATGGGCACCCCAACGTTGCTGATCTACCTCAACGGAACCTTGATGGAGGTGTTCAAAGGTTTCGGTCCTGAGCAAGAACAGGTGCGGTTTGTGACAGATACGTTCAAACGTTATGACCAGCGCAAGGTCGCAAAACCACCTGCGTTACCCGCCGCTCCTCCACCGCCGCCACCGTCAAGCGCCAGCCTTCATGCTCCAGGCTATCGCCCACCACCGGCAAACGGTCCAGCAGGCTCATCACCAGGCCGGCCAACGTCTGATAGTCCTCGGTCGCAGCAGCCTTGAAGCCTGTGCGCTGACTAACCAGATTGAGGTTCAACGCACCATTGGCGCGGAAACCATCGCCCTCCTCGACGATATCCGGCCCCTCGACCTCACTGGCATCCGGCAACTCACCAGCAATCGATTCAAGAATGTCGGTCATGCTCAACACGCCCATGAAATCACCGAATTCGTTGATCACAAAAGCGATGTGGGTCGACTCCTGACGCATCTGCTCCAGGGCGTTGAGGATCGAAAAACTCTCCAGCAAGTTGATTGCACGGCGCGCCAAATGCTCCAGGTTAGGTTCGTTGCCGGCCAGGTACTCCTTGAGCAGCTCCTTCTTGTGCACAAAGCCTAGGGGCTCATCGACGGCACCGTTGCGAATCAACGGCAAACGCGAGTAGGACGAATGCATCAATTTTAGGCGGATAGTGTCGGGATCGTCCGCCAGATCGATACAGTCAACCTGGGCACGCGGCGTCATCAGCGTGCGAATCGGCCGTTCGGCCAGTTGCAGCACGCCACTGATCATCACGCGTTCACGTCGGCCAAACAGCGGACCTTGCGTCGCATCAGACTCGCCGAGCAAATCGGCCACGTCTTCGCCCACCTCTTCCACCGCGAGGCTGCGGCCGCCGAGCAAACGCATCACCGCGTGAGCGGTACGCTCGCGCACCGGCAGCACACCTTGCGCCGACTTCTTGCGACGGGCGCGGGCAATCTGGTTGAACACTTCGATCAGGATCGAGAAACCAATGGCGGCGTACAGGTAGCCCTTGGGAATATGGAAGCCCAGGCCTTCGGCGGTCAGGGCGAAACCGATCATCATCAAGAAGCCCAGGCACAGCATGATCACGGTCGGGTGCGCATTGACGAAGCGGGTCAACGGCTTGCTCGCCACGATCATCAGGCCGATGGACACGATCACCGCGATCATCATCACCGCCAGCTCGTCCACCATGCCCACGGCGGTAATCACCGCATCCAGGGAGAACACCGCATCAAGCACCACGATCTGCGCCACGATTGGCCAGAACATCGCGTAGGCGACGTTACCGGTTCGCTGTGTGACATGGCCCTCCAGGCGCTCGTGCAATTCCATGGTGGCCTTGAACAGCAGGAACACACCACCAAACAGCATGATCAGGTCACGGCCGGAGAAGCTCTTGTCGAACACCTCGAACAGTGGCTGGGTGAGGGTCACCAACCAGGAAATACTCGCCAACAGGCCCAGCCGCATCAGCAGCGCCAGGGACAAACCGATCAAGCGCGCACGGTCACGCTGCTCGGGCGGCAGCTTGTCCGCCAGGATCGCAATAAACACCAGGTTGTCGATGCCCAGTACCAGTTCCAGCACAATCAAGGTCAACAGGCCGAGCCAGGCCGTTGGATCCGCTAACCATTCCATCTATAAAGCCTCTTCAATCGAATTTCAGAATGCCAGACACGGCAAGGCACGGTCAGGGGCCCGGGACAAGACTAGCAGTCGGAATACGGGGTGCTTCAGCGGGAATAGCAGCAGCGGTTGTCTTGGGGAAAGACGACTGGGAGGCTCCGAGAGGGTGTTCATGCAAATCCTGCAATGACAAAAGGATCTGAATCGTACAGGCGAATCCGAACCTCTCCACAACCCAAACTATTACAAGATCTGTAAAACCTGCCAAATTAATACGACCACATGATCATCAATTGAAATTAATATCACGCGAAAACATTAAAAATAAGGCAATAACCTCATAAAAAATCCAATAATTTGCAATATTAGGCCTATTTTCAGGTTTCATGCGAAAAAATTTGACTGATCAGATTTTCATTTGCTAAACATATGATCACAACAAGGCAATGCATGAACGACTGACCACAACAATAAATAGGTGCTCATCATGAAACCTGGTTCGACCATCGCCGCCGCAGCGGCCCTCACCCTACTCGCCAGCAGCCTCGCCCTGGCCGCCGACGGCAAGACCTACAAGGTCGGTGCCGCGGTCTACGGCCTCAAGGGCCAGTTCATGCAGAACTGGGTACGCGAGCTCAAGGAACACCCCGCCGTCAAAGACGGCACCGTGCAACTGACCGTATTCGACGGCAACTACGACGCACTGACCCAGAACAACCAGATCGAAAACATGGTGACCCAGCGCTACGACGCCATCCTGTTCGTGCCCATCGACACCAAGGCCGGCGTGGGCACCGTCAAGCAAGCCATGAGCAACGACGTGGTGGTCATCGCCTCCAATACGAAAGTAGCCGATGCCTCCGTACCCTATGTGGGCAACGACGATGTGGAAGGCGGCCGCTTGCAGGCACAAGCCATGGTCGACAAGCTCAACGGCAAGGGAAATGTGGTGATTATTCAGGGCCCGATCGGCCAGTCGGCGCAGATCGATCGGGAAAAAGGTGAACTGGAAGTGCTGGGCAAGCACCCGGACATCAAGATCATCGAGAAAAAGACCGCCAACTGGGACCGCGCCCAGGCCATGACACTGACTGAAGACTGGCTGAACGCCCACCCCAAAGGCATTAACGGCGTGATCGCGCAAAACGATGACATGGCCCTAGGCGCCGTACAGGCACTGAAATCCCACGGCCTGACCGCCAAGGACGTACCGGTCACCTCCATCGACGGCATGCCAGATGCGATCCAGGCGGCGAAAAAAGACGAAGTCACCACCTTCCTGCAGGATGCCCAGGCTCAATCCCAAGGCGCGCTGGACGTGGCCCTGCGTGCACTCGCCGGGAAGGACTACACACCACAATCGGCGATCTGGGAGCGCTACGCCAAAGACGTGAAATGGGCCGATGGCACCGCGAAGAACTACATCTTGCCCTGGGTGCCCGTGACTAACGCCAACGCCGACGCGCTGTACAAGCAAGTCAGCGGCGCCAAATAAACCATTGCCGGTTGATCGCTCCCGTGTCCGCACGGGAGCGATGAGTTCACTTTTGCCCCGAGGCCCGCCATGTCCACCGTTACCGAACGTTCGCAAGAACAACTATTCCCGATCATCCCGAAAACCATGCAGGCAGTGGTCTGTTATGGCCCGGAAGATTATCGTCTGGAAACCGTCGATGTACCTGTGCCCGGCCCTGAGGAAATCCTCACCAAGGTCGAGCTGTGCGGCATCTGCATGGGCGATATCAAGACCTATCGCGGCGCGCCCTCGTTCTGGGGCGATGCCGAGCAGCCGCGCTATGTGAAACCGCCGATGATCCCCGGCCACGAATTTGTGTGCCGTGTGGTCGCCCTGGGCCCCGGCGCGGAAAAACGCGGTGTGAAGGTCGGTGATCGGGTCATTTCCGAGCAGATCGTACCGTGCTGGGGCTGCCGCTTCTGCAATCACGGCCAGTACTGGATGTGCCAGAAACACGACCTGTATGGCTTCCAGAACAATGTGCAGGGCGCCATGGCCCAGTACATGATTTTCACCAAGGAAGGCATCATCCACAAAGTCCCGGACGCCATCGCTCCGGACGAAGCCATCTTGATCGAACCTCTCGCCTGCTCGCTGCATGCCGCCGAGCGCGCCAATGTCGACTTCGATGACGTGGTGGTAGTCGCTGGCGCTGGTACGCTGGGGCTGGGCATCATCGGCGCAGTGCGCATGCGTAATCCGAAAAAACTTATCGTGCTGGACATGAAACCCGAACGCACCGCGCTCGCCCTACGCATGGGCGCGGACGAAGTGTGGAACCCGGCGGACGTTGACGTGCTGGCGAAGATCCGTGAAATCACCGACGGCTACGGCTGCGACATCTACATCGAAGCCACCGGCCATCACAAAGCGGTCAACCAGGGCCTGGCGATGCTGCGCAAGCTGGGGCGTTTCGTTGAGTTCAGCGTATTCAATGACGAGGCGACGGTGGATTGGTCGATCATCGGCGACCGCAAGGAACTGGACGTGCTCGGCTCGCACCTGGGGCCCTACATGTACCCACGCGCCATCGACTTCATCGGCAACCGCAAGATCGACATGCGCGGCGTAGTCACCCACACGTTCGCCCTGGCAGACTTCAAGGAAGCGTTCGCAGTGATGGAGCGCGGCGACAAGTCCCTCAAGGTCGTACTCGAGCCTTAACCGTCACCGCCAAACCAATGTGGGAACGGGCTTGCTCGCTCCCACAATGGATTCAACTAAACGCTCAGAATCGAGTTACCAAAATCGCTGCTGGGTCAACCGGCTCCACCAGGTCAGCAGAACCCGGTCTACCGAGCCACTCGCCGCCAGGCCAACCCGCTCCTGCAAGCTCTTGCGCTCGGCGTAGTGCAGGTGGAACACCTCGGCGGTCTTGGCCTTGGTGGCCAGGTATTCGTCGCTGGTTTGCAGCTCATCGACCAATTGCTTGTCGAGCGCAGCAACACCCAGCCACACTTCTCCGGTCGCAACATCATCGATTGCCAACTGCGGGCGATAACGCGAGACGAAATTCTTGAACAATTGGTGAGTGATGTCCAAGTCTTCCTGGAACTTCTCGCGGCCCTTCTCAGTGTTTTCGCCAAACACCGTGAGGGTGCGCTTGTATTCACCCGCGGTCAGCACTTCGAAGTCAATGTCGTGTTTTTTCAACAGGCGGTTGACGTTGGGCAACTGCGCCACCACGCCAATGGAGCCAAGGATGGCAAACGGTGCACTGATAATCTTCTCGCCAATGCACGCCATCATGTAACCGCCGCTGGCTGCGACCTTGTCGATGCACACGGTCAACGGTACGCCCGCCTGACGGATACGCGCCAGTTGCGAAGACGCCAAGCCGTAGCTGTGGACCATGCCGCCGCCACTTTCCAGGCGCAGTACGACTTCGTCCTTTGGCGTGGCCAGGCTCAGCAGTGCGGTGATTTCATGGCGCAGGCTCTCAGTGGCCGAAGCCTTGATATCGCCGTCGAAATCCAACACAAACACCCGTGGCTTGGCCTCGGCTTTCTGTTTGCCTTTCTTCTTTTCAGCCTTGCCTTCGGATTTTCGCAACGCCTTGAGCTGGTCTTTGTCGAGCAGGCTCGACTCCAGGCGCTCACGCAGGCCCTTATAGAAATCATTGAGCTTGCTGACCTGCAACTGGCCGGCGGATTTGCGACGACCTTTGCTGCGCAACGCCGCGAAGCTGATCAGTACCACCAGAATAGCGACCACCAGGGTAACGGTCTTCGCCAGAAAGCTCGCGTATTCGGCCACAAAATCCATAGTTCTCCTTACAAGTGCAGTGCGCCAGGCGCGGATGGCCCCAGCATACCGACGGTGCTTGCCGTGAGCCAGCGCTCAAACCGCCACCAGGCGCCCTCCAACGCACTTTTAAAACAAGCGTATGTTTTTTCATTGACAGCTTGAAGGCATCCTCATAACCTCGCCAGACTTTCAACGTACCGGGAAAACGGACGTGGGCAGCATCTATCTGATTCGACATGGCCAGGCCTCCTTCGGTGCAGACGACTATGACGTCTTGTCGCCCGTCGGCGTGGAGCAAGCGCAAGTGCTCGGTCGCCACCTGGCGGACATGGGCCTGGTGTTTGATCGCTGCGTGGCCGGCGACCTGCGCCGCCAGCAACACACCGCCACCGCCGCCTTCGAACAATACAGCGCACTGGGCCTGCCGGTACCGGCATTGGAAGTCGACAGCGCTTTCAACGAATTCGATGCCGAGGCGATCATTCGCGCCCTACTCCCTGACCTGCTCAGCCACGAACCCGAAGCCCTGGAGATCCTGCGTAATGCCGCGCAGAACCGCAGCGAATTCCAGCGCATCTTCGCCTTGATCATTGAACGCTGGCTGGCCGGCACCTATGACACGCCAGGACTGGAAAGCTGGTTGGGTTTCGTCGAGCGTGTCCAAGGCGGCCTGCAACGTATTCTTGAAGCGGCGGACAACACGCAGAAGATCGCGGTGTTCACCTCCGGCGGCACCATCACCGCCCTGCTCCACCTGATTACCCGAATGCCCGCCGCCCAGGCGTTCGAACTGAACTGGCAAATTGTTAACACCTCGCTCAACCAGCTGAAATTCCGCGGTCGCGAGGTGACACTGGCTTCCTTCAACAGCCATACCCACTTGCAACTGTTGAGGGCGCCGCAGCTCATCACCTTCCGATGAACTGCGGCCAACCGTGACCCCAAGGTCACTGGACTCTACCCTAAAGGATCGAAACCATGACTGACGTAGCCAAAGCTGTAGAAGCAATGAAAGCCAAGTTCAACCCAAGCGCTGCCGAAGGCCTGGACCTGGTGTTCGGTTTCCGTATCGACGACACGAAGAACTTTTCCCTGGTCGTCAAAGACAAGACCTGCGAGCTGCAGGAAGGCGAAAACCCGGACGCCCAAGTGACCCTGGTCATGGACAGCGAAACCCTGGAAGGCATCGTCGACGGCTCCACCGACGGCATGCAGGCCTTCATGGGCGGCAAGCTGCGCACCGAAGGCGACATGATGCTGGCGATGAAGCTGAGCGAGCTGTTCCCTTCCTGATTCACGGGTAACCCTGGATCCCTGTGGGAGCGGGCTTGCTCGCGAATGCGGTGGGTTAGTCACATATTCGTTGACTGACCCACGCATTCGCGAGCAAGCCCGCTTTTTATTGTGCGGTGTGACTCAGATTTTCGGCTGCAGCAACAACGCCACCAACGCACTCCACCCGGTCTGGTGCGACGCGCCCAGCCCACGCCCGGTCTCGCCATGGAAATACTCATGGAACAGCACCAAATCACGACTCTCCGGATCCGCCTCCAACTGCGCATACCCCGCCATCGACGGCCGCAGGCCATTTTCATCCCTTAGAAACAACCGGGTCAGCCGCTGACTGAGGCTCTCAGCTACTTCCTCCAGCGACGACAGATAACCACTGCCCGTCGGGTACTCCACCGAGAAGTTATCCGCGTAGTAACGGTGGAACTCGCGCAGCGACTCAATCAACATATAGTTCACCGGCATCCACAACGGCCCCCGCCAGTTGGAGTTACCACCGTACAAACGCGAGTCGGATTCGCCTGGCTGATAGCAGGCACTCAGCGTGGTGCCATTCATCTTCAACGCCATGGGTTGCTCGGCGAAGGCCTTGGACAAGGAGCGCACGCCAAAGGGCGCCAGAAACTCGCTGTCATCGAGCATGCGCCGCAGCAGGTCTTTGGTGCGCTCACCGCGCAACAGCGCCAGCAGCAGGCGATTGCCCTGCCCCGGCTCATTCCAGCGCGAGACCAGCTTTGCCAAGTCCGGCCGGTGATGCATGAAACCCAAGAGCCGCTCGCGCAACCCCTCCAAACGTTGATGCTCGTGCTGTTCCAGCACCAGTACGGCAAACAGCGGCATCAGGCCGACGATGGAGCGCAGGCGCACCGGCTCGTTCTGGCCGTCGGGGCGGTGCAGCACATCGTAGAAGAACAGGTCCTGCTCATCCCACAGGCCTTCGGCACTGTCGTCGACGCGGTTGATAGCGCCGGCGATGTACAGGAAGTGCTCGAAAAACTTCACCGCGATGTCGACGTAGACGACGTTACGCTTGGCCAGCTCCAGGCCGATGCGCATCAAGTCCAGGGCATAGGCCGCGACCCATGCCGTACCGTCGGCCTGATCCAGTTGGTAACCCGGAGGCAACGCGGCCGAGCGGTCGAACAAGGCGATATTGTCCAAGCCCAGGAAACCGCCCTGGAACAGGTTGCGGCCCTCGGCATCCTTGCGGTTCACCCACCAGGAAAAATTCAGCAGCAACTTGTGGAATATCCGCTCAAGGAAATCCATATCGCCTACACCGTTCAGCGTCTTGTCCTGCTGATACACCCGCCAACTGGCCCAGGCATGTACCGGCGGGTTGGCGTCGTCAAAACGCCACTCATAGGCCGGCAACTGGCCGTTGGGATGCATGAAACGGTCTTTCACCAGCAGCAACAGCTGTTGCTTGGCGTATCCCGGATCGATCAGCGCCATGGCCACCGCCTGGAAGCCCTGGTCCCACGAGGCATACCACGGGTACTCCCAGGTGTCGGGCATGGAGAGAATGTCGAAATTCGACAGGTGTCGCCAATGAGTGTTGCGGATAAGCAGGCGCTCGGGCGGTGGCGCGGGTTGCGCCGGGTCGCCGTCGAGCCATTGGTTTACGTCGAAATAGTACAGCTGCTTGGACCACAGCAGTCCGGCCAACGCCTGGCGCTGCACATTGCGCGCATCGTCGCTGGCCATGCCGTGTTGCAAAGCGGCGTAGAACTCGTCGGCCTCCTGGCGGCGCTGTTCGAACAGCTTGCGCGCGTTGACCTGCGGCGCGTCGACGGGAGCAAAACGCAGGTAGAGGGTTTTACTGTCAAGGCCGTCCAGCTCGAGAATGAAGCGCGCCGCGACTTTGGTGCCGCTGTCACGACGAATCGCCGCTTGAACACCCTCGACCACGTAATCATTGATCCCGTCCTTGAAGGGGCCTGGCGCCGGTTGCCCATGCAGCCTGGGATAGTTGCTTTCGTTCTCGCAGAACAGCCACTCCACCCCATCCTGGCCCCAGGCGCTGAGATGACGATCAGGCAGTTCATGATGGCGCGCCAGCACCGACTCTGCATCCAACGTCAACAGCGGCCTGGGCGCATCAATGGTCCAGCTCCAGTCATTGCGCGCCCACAGTTGGGGCAGCACCTGCAAGCGGGTCGGCTGGTCCGAGCGGTTCTTCACGGTGACCCGCATGAAGATGTCGTCGGGCTGATGCTTGGCATATTCGACGCTGACGTCACAGTAACGGTTGTCTGCGAACACCCCGGTGTCGAGGATTTCGTACTCGGCATCCTCCAGGCCACGGCGGGCGTTCTCACTGATCAGGTCGGCGTAGGGAAAGGCTGCGTGGGGATATTTGTAGAGCATGCGCATGTAAGCATGGCTCGGCACGCCGTCGACGAAAAAGTACAGCTCCTTGACGTCTTCGCCGTGGTTGCCCTCGGCGTTATTAAGGCCGAACAGGCGCTCCTTGATGATCGCATCGCGCTCGTTCCACAGGGCCAGGCCCAGGCACCAGCGTTGCGCCTTGTCGCTGAAACCCGCCAGGCCATCTTCGCCCCAGCGGTAGGCACGGCTGCGGGCATGTTCATGGGGAAAGTAAGACCAGGCGTCGCCGTCGGCGCTGTAGTCTTCGCGCACCGTGCCCCATTGGCGTTCGCTCAAGTAAGGGCCCCATTCGCGCCAACGCTCGGCATCCGGCGTCGCCAGGCGTTGGCCTTCGATGGTTCCAACTATTCGGGTGTCGGGTGCGGCCGCCATTGGGTCCTCCATCGCCTACCAGGTCAGAGGCAGTGTAGAGCCCAATGACGCCCGGGTGCACATGAAGACTTAGAAGATGGCGTACGTGTAGTTGAAGATCAGACGGGTTTGATCCTGATCGGCAGTGCCGGTGTTTTTACCGTGGTAGATGCCGGTACGGAAAGTGGTACCGAAGCCTTTCAGCGGACCTGGCTGCACGACGTAATCCAGGCGGAAGTCGGCTTCGTTTTCTTTCTGGTCAGGGCCGCCGGCGGCTTTCGACTTGATATCCGTACCGTCCAGGTTAGCCACGGACGCTTTCAGGCCAGCTACGTAAGCCTTGAAGTCATACGAATACTGGCCAAAGTTGATCTGCTCGCCCGCGCGGGAGAACTGGCCGACCACAGCGTCGGTGAACAGGTACAAGTCGCTGCCACCGGCGCCTTGCGCATGCGGGTCGGCCAGGCTGCCCTGGTTGACCCACACAAAGCCGCCGTCGTCACCCACACCAACGTCGTCGAGCATCAAGCTGCTGCCGCCCAATTGGTAGGTGAAGGCCGCACTGTAGGTTTTGTTGTCGACTTCGCCTGCGTGCTTGGCGTAGCCACCGTTGTTATTGAACGGGTAGCCGTTCTTGCCGTCGCTGCTGCTGTCGAAGTAGCGCAGGTCGTTGTTGGTCCCCGGACGGTTATCCGCGCTGTAGTACATGGTCCGCGAACTAATCGCCGCATGACTGTCCTCAAGGAAACCGCTGTGACCGTTACCTGTGCCCAGAGCGCCGATCCCGAAATCATCAGCGTAAGCCTGTTGTTCATTCATTTGCAGAATGAAGTCCTGAGGATTCTTCGTTTGCAGGCAAGCCTTGCGCTCAACAAACTCCAGGCAACGGCCACCCTCATCGCCATAGCCATCAGGAATTTTTCTATGCCCACCACCGCACATGTCAGCCCCGACGAGATCCGCAAGGGTTTTTCCAAGGCCATGTCCGACATGTATCGAGATGAAGTTCCTCTGTATGGCGCGTTGATGGAGTTGGTGGCCGAGACCAACACCCGTGTGCTCGACGCCGAACCGAGCTTGGCGCAGCAACTGCAACGCACCAGCGAAATCCAGCGACTGGACATGGAACGCCACGGAGCGATCCGCCTGGGCACGCCTGCAGAGCTGGCGACCATCAGCCGCTTGTTTGCGGTGATGGGCATGCAGCCAGTGGGCTATTACGACCTGACCCCGGCTGGCGTGCCCGTGCACTCCACCGCCTTTCGCGCGGTGCATGAACAGGCGCTGCAGACCAGCCCGTTTCGCGTATTTACCTCATTGCTACGCCTGGAATTGATCGAGAATTCCGACCTGCGCACCTTCGCCGAAACCGCCCTGGCCAAACGCTCGATCTTCAGCCCTGGCGCCCTGGCGCTGATCGAACAGTCGGAAAAGGACGGCGGCCTCAACCCCGTGGATGCGGATGAATTCATCCGCCAGGCGTTGGAAACCTTCCGCTGGCACCACACCGCTACCGTCACCGCCACGCAGTATCAGCAATTGAGCGGCCAGCATCGCCTGATCGCCGACGTGGTTGCCTTCAAAGGCCCGCATATCAACCACCTGACCCCGCGCACGCTGGACATCGACCAGGTGCAGGCCGCCATGCCCGGCAAAGGCATCACCCCCAAGGCGGTGATTGAAGGCCCACCGCGCCGTAATTGCCCGATCCTGCTGCGCCAGACCAGCTTCAAGGCCCTCGACGAACCCATCGCCTTCACCGACGCCAAAGGCAGCCACAGCGCACGCTTCGGCGAAATCGAGCAGCGCGGTGTGGCGCTCACACCCAAAGGCCGTGCGCTGTACGACCGACTGCTGAACGCCGCGCGCGACGCACTGGGCGCCTTCCCGAATGAGGACAACGCCGCACGGTATAGGCAATTGATGGAGCAGCACTTCCAGGCCTTCCCGGATAACTACGGGCAAATGCGTGAACAGGGCCTGGCGTACTTCCGCTACTTCGTCACCGAGCAAGGCTTGGCGGCGCGCGGCACAGCGGATCAACCGC
Organism: Pseudomonas sp. EA_65y_Pfl1_P113; assembly: GCF_963970525.1. Taxonomy (NCBI): domain Bacteria; kingdom Pseudomonadati; phylum Pseudomonadota; class Gammaproteobacteria; order Pseudomonadales; family Pseudomonadaceae; genus Pseudomonas; species Pseudomonas sp. EA_65y_Pfl1_P113. Next base: position 15,605 of record NZ_CAXAQM010000023.1, on the reverse strand, counting down.
GCACCCTGGAAGCACTGATGGTGGCAGGCCACATCGATGTGGAGCCGTTGGTCTATGAAGATTTTCTGCCGGTGAGCGCGGCGGGGATTTTCCAGTCGAACCTGGGGGATGCAGCGCAAAGCCACTACGCGGCCAATTCGAACCAAGCCGAGTTTGAAAAGGCGCTGGGGCGCCGGACGATCGATGAATTGAAGCTATACGCCGAGACTCAGCAGCGCTCTATAGACGAATGCACCCTGGCGCTGCTGGCCTGAATGAAGTACCCACCCGGCTCACCGGCGCAATCCTTACGCCGCCACAGTCCCCAGAGCCGGGTAGGCGGTGGGCATCATAGGCGGTGAAGGGAACCCAGTCCCTCAGAGAATCCTGAATAAATATGTCCGCGCCCTGTGGGAACGCGGACTGTCGCTTAAGCCAACTTTGCCGCAATCTCGTCTTTGATCAACAACCGCTTCTTCTTCAGTTTCTCCACATCCTCATCGCTGGCGCTTGCCGATTCCGCCTTCAATACCTCCTTGTCGGCGTCGTCGTATTGAGTGAGCAGCGAATCCAGGCGTTTGTCGCTCGCCCTGCGTTCGTGAACGACTTCCTTGCTCAACCCCAAGTCCTGATACAGGTCGTGTTTCACTGGCATGGCGTACCTCCGCAAGTTGATCAATGGCTTACGCCCTAGAAGCTAGACCATTGCGAGGGGTCTTGTCATGTTCGGGGTCAACACACCCCCGTTCGTCGCGGCACCGGCGATGCGATCAAACCTTCCTGGCGCCCCGCCCTCCACTGTAGATAGTCACTCGAGGGAGACCGGTTTCATGACTCATGCTGCCACCGCTGTCGACACGCAATGCATCAACACGATCCGCACCCTGGCCATGGACGCCGTGCAAAAGGCCAACTCCGGCCATCCGGGCACGCCCATGGGCCTGGCACCGGTAGGCTATACGCTGTGGAGCCGCTTCCTGCGTTACCACCCGGAACATCCCGACTGGCCCAACCGTGACCGCTTTGTGCTGTCAGTGGGGCATGCGTCAATGCTGCTGTATTCGCTGCTGCACTTGGCCGGCGTGGTCGAGATTGATGAACATGGCAAACGTTCCGGCCAGCCGGCGATCAGCCTGGACGATATCAAGCAGTTCCGACAGGCCGGTTCGAAAACCCCAGGCCACCCTGAGTACCGTATGACCACCGGGGTCGAGACCACCACCGGCCCACTTGGTCAGGGTTGCGCCAACAGTGTCGGCATGGCCATGGCCGAGCGCTGGCTGGGAAAACGCTTCAATCGCGACGCTAAGGTGTTGTTCGACTACAACGTCTACACCCTGTGCGGTGACGGCGACATGATGGAAGGCATCAGCAGCGAAGCCGCGTCGATGGCCGGGCACTTGAAGCTGGAGAACCTGTGCTGGATCTACGACAACAACACCATCAGCATCGAGGGTCATACCGAGCTGGCCTTCAGCGAGGACGTGATCAAGCGCTTCCAGGCGTATGGCTGGCACACCTTGCACGTGACCGACGCCAACGACTTGCAGGCGTTGAGCGCGGCGCTGGAGACCTTCAAGAGCAACACCGGTGCGCCCACCCTGATCGTAGTCGACAGCGTGATCGGCTATGGCTCGCCGCATAAACACAACACCGCCGCTGCCCATGGCGAGCCCTTGGGCGATGAAGAAATACGGCTGACCAAAGCGGCTTACGGCTGGCCGCAGGATTCGAGTTTCCTGGTGCCCGACGCAGCCCGCACGGTGATGCGTGATGCGCTGGTGGAGCGCAACCAGCCGTTGTATGAAGCCTGGAACCAGCACCTGTCGCAGCTTGAGCAATACGAGCCGAAACTGGCCGACGAGCTGCGCCGTATGCGCGCCGGGGAAATGCCTGAGCACTGGCAGGACGATGTGCCTCACTTCGACAGCGACCCCAAAGGCGTGGCCAGCCGTGCCGCCGGTGGCGAAGTACTGAATGCGTTTGCCGAGCAAATCCCCTGGTTGCTGGGCGGCTCGGCGGACCTGTCGCCGTCGACCAAGACCCATCTGACCTTCGAGGGCGCCGGGCGTTTCAGTGCCGACGACTACAGCGGACGCAACCTGCACTTCGGCATTCGTGAGCACGCCATGGGCGCGATTGCCAATGGCATGGCGCTGTCCTATCTGCGGCCGTACACCTCGACATTCCTGGTGTTCAGCGATTACATGAAGCCGCCGATTCGTCTGGCGGCGATCATGGAGTTGCCGGTGGTGTTTGTGTTTACCCATGACTCGATTGGCGTGGGTGAAGATGGGCCGACGCACCAACCGATCGAGCATCTCACGCAGTTACGCGCGACGCCGGGGCTGTTGACCCTGCGACCCGGTGATGCGAATGAAACCCTGGAACTGTGGAAGGTGGCCCTGGCGCAAACCCATCGACCGAGTTGCATGGTGTTGTCGCGCCAGCCATTGCCGACGTTGGACCGTACGAAGTATGCAGCGGCGTCCGGCGCGGCCAAGGGGGCTTATGTGTTGGCGGGTGGCGATGAGCCCAAAGTCCTGTTGTTGGCGACGGGCAGTGAAGTCAGCCTGGCTGTGGCGGCGTATGAGCAACTGAAAAGCGAAGGGATTGCTGCGCAGGTAGTCTCCATGCCCAGCTGGGAGTTGTTTGAAGACCAGGACCAAGCCTATCGCGACAGCGTATTACCGCCGGCAGTGAACGCTCGGGTGGTGGTCGAACAGGCGGGGCCGTTGGGCTGGGATCGGTATGTGGGGCAGAACGGGGCCAAAGTGGTCATGAACAGCTTTGGCGCGTCGGCACCGTTGGCCAAGTTGCAGGAGCAGTTTGGGTTTACGCTGGAGAATGTAGTGAAGCAAGCCAAGGCACAAATCCAACTGACCCGACACTAATCAAAACTGTGGGGGCTGGCCTGCCTGCTCCCACAGTTGATCTTCAGTGTCTGTTAGCTCAGCTCCCGGGCCAGGAACGGCGCGGTGCGGCTGGTTTTGCTTTGGGCGACTTTATGCGGCCTACCGCTGGCAACCACTGTCCCGCCCAAATCGCCTGCCCCCGGCCCGATATCAATCACCCAATCACTCTGCGCCACCACGCGCATCTCATGTTCCACCACAACCACCGTATGCCCCGAATCGACCAGCTGATTGAGCTGGCTTAGCAAGCGGTCCACATCCCGCGGATGCAGCCCCGTCGTGGGCTCATCCAGCACGTATAACGTGGCGCCCCGCGCATTGCGTTGCAACTCGGTCGCCAGTTTGATGCGTTGCGCTTCGCCGCCCGACAGCTCGGTCGCCGGTTGCCCCAGGCGCAGGTAACCCAGGCCGATATCCCGCAGCACTTGCAATGAACGCAACACACTGGGTTGTTCGGCAAACACGTCGACCGCCTGCTCCACCGTCAGCCCAAGCACCTGGGCGATGCTCAAGCCCTGCCATTTGATCGCCAACGTCTCGGGGTTATACCGCGCGCCGTGGCAGGTCGGGCATGGCGCGTACACGCTGGGCATGAATAGCAGCTCGACGCTGACAAACCCTTCACCCTCGCAGTTCGGGCAACGGCCCTTGGCGACGTTGAAGGAGAATTGGCCGGCGTCGTAATGACGTTTCCTGGCTGCCGGCGTGGCGGCGAACAGTTTGCGCACGTTGTCGAACAGCCCGGTGTAGGTCGCCAGGTTGGAGCGCGGGGTACGGCCGATGGGTTTCTGGTCCACCTGTACCAGGCGGCGGATCAGCTCGAGCCCGGCGCTGATACGTCCACCGCTGGTTTGCGGCGTGTCGTCTTCCAGGCTCGGCTCTTCGTCGCTTTCCACCACACGGCCGAGGCCGCAGCCTACCAGCTCCAGCAGCGCCTGGCTGACCAGGCTGGACTTGCCCGAACCGGAAATCCCGGTGACTGCGGTGAAGCAGCCCAGCGGAAAGTCGACGTTAAGGGCCTTGAGATTATTACGCGTCACGCCGTCCAGTTTCAGCCAGCCGGAGGGCTCGCGGCGTTCCTGATTCGACACGCGTTTTTCGGCGAACAGGTATTCACGCGTCTGCGACGCCTCCACCTGCGCCAGCCCCGCCGGCGGCCCGCTGTACAACACTTGCCCGCCATGCTCACCGGCCGCCGGGCCCACGTCGATCAGCCAGTCGGCGCGGCGCATGGTTTCCAGGTCGTGCTCCACCACAAACAACGAGTTGCCCGCCGCTTTCAAACGATCCAGCGCGGTGAACAGCGCCTCGCCATCTGCCGGGTGCAGCCCCGCCGACGGTTCGTCCAGCACATAGATCACGCCGAATAATTGCGAGCCCAACTGTGTAGCCAGGCGCAATCGCTGCAACTCTCCGGACGATAAGGTCGGTGTGCTACGCTCCAGGGACAAATAGCCCAAGCCCAATTCGGTCAAGGTACTGACCCGCTCGAGCAAGTCCTGGGCGATACGTTGTGCGGCCAGGCGTTTTTCCACCGACAGCTTCATCTTGTCCTGCCCCGCCGCCACCGGCCGCAGCAACTCGGCCAGTTGCGCCAATGACAACTGCGACAACTCACCGATATCCACCCCGGCGAACTTCACCGACAGCGCGGCCCTGGTCAGGCGTTTGCCCTCGCATAACGGGCAAGCGCTGCCCTGCATGAACTGCGAGACGCGCTTTTTCATCAACGCGCTTTGGGTGTGGGTGAAGGTGTGCAGGATGTAGCGCCGCGCACCGCTGAAGGTGCCTTGGTAGCTGGGCTCAAGCTTGCGTTTGAGCGCATCGCGGGCCTGTTCGGGGGTGAAGCCAGCGTATACCGGGACAGTGGGGGTTTCTTCGGTGAACAGGATCCAGTCGCGTTGCTTTTTCGGCAGGTCGCGCCACGGGATATCCACGTCATAGCCCAGGGTCACCAGAATGTCGCGCAGGTTCTGCCCTTGCCACGCTAACGGCCAGGACGCCACTGCGCGCTGGCGAATAGTCAAAGAGGGATCGGGCACCATCAATGCCTCGGTCACTTCGTACGCGCGGCCAAGGCCATGACATTGCGGGCACGCACCTTGCGGCAGGTTCGGCGAGAAGTCCTCGGCGTACAGCATCGCCTGGCCCGGCGGGTAACTGCCGGCGCGGGAGTACAGCATGCGGATCAGGCTCGACAACGTGGTGACGCTGCCCACTGACGAGCGCGCACTCGGCGTACCACGCTGCTGTTGCAGGGCCACGGCGGGCGGCAGGCCTTCGATGCTGTCCACATCCGGCACGCCGACCTGGTCGATCAGCCGCCGCGCATACGGCGCCACCGACTCAAAATAACGCCGCTGCGCCTCGGCATACACCGTGGAAAACGCCAGGGACGATTTGCCCGAACCCGAGACGCCGGTAAACACCACCAAGGCATCCCGTGGAATATCCACATCAACGTTTCGCAGGTTGTGTTCGCGGGCGCCGCGTACGCGGACGAAACCAGTATGTTGGGCGGTGATCGAGGGGATGTTGCGCTGTGAAGTCATGGACAACCTTGTTGGGCGGCAAGCACGCTGCGGACCCGTTGCGTCAGGGCCTCGGGGCTGTAGGGTTTGCTCAGCAGATGAATCTCGGGACTCAGCAAATGATTGCTGGAGAGAATGTCGCGGGTGTGGCCGGAAGTGAACAGCACCGCCACGGGAGGTGTTTGCGCGCGAGCCCAGTCGGCCAGGTCGGTACTCTTGACGCGACCGGGCATCACCACGTCGGTGAAAATCAGCTCCGGCGGTACACCGGCCTGTAGCATCTTCATCGCGCGGTCACCGTCTTCGGCCGAGAGCACGGTATAACCCGCCTGCTCCAGCAGTTCCACGACCGTCTCGCGCACGTCTTCGTTGTCCTCGACCACCAGGATTGTTTCATGGCCATGGGCATGCGGCAGAGGCTCGTCACAGGCGTCCTCGCACTCCTCGCCGAGGCTGCGCGGGAAATACATCTGCACCACGGTTCCGCGCCCTTCCTCACTCCACACGTCGACATGCCCGCCGCTCTGGCGCACAAAGCCAAACACCATGCTGAGGCCAAGGCCGGTCCCATGCCCGTTACGCTTGGTGGTAAAGAACGGCTCAAACACCCGCGCCAGGATCGCCGGCGGCATGCCCACGCCGATATCGGTAACAGCCAGGCGCACGTACTCACCGGGCTTGATGCTTTTACCCGCGCAATCGCCGGGGTTGAGGATGATGTTCGCGCCGGTGATATGGATCACACCCTCACCTTGCATGGCGTCGCGGGCATTGATCGCGAGGTTGAGCAGTGCGTTTTCCAACTGGTTGCGGTCGACGTTGATGCACCACGAATCCTTGGGCAACTGCACATCGATGTGGATGGTTTCCCCAAGCGCCCGTTGCAGCAGCTCGCCCAGGCCCGCGTAGATGCGTTGCGGGTTATACACCGCCGGTGACAACGGTTGGCGTCGGGCGAATGCCAGCAATTGCGATGACAGCTTGGCACCACGATCCACCGCCGCAATGGCCGCCGCGACACGTCGCTGCACCTGCACGTTGTCCGGCTCGTAGCGGGCGAGCAGGTGCAGGTTGCCGGCGATCACTTGCAGCAAGTTGTTGAAGTCGTGCGCCACGCCGCCGGTCAGGCCGCCGATGGCTTCGAGTTTCTGCGACTGGCGCAACTTATCCTCGGCGGCAGAGCGCGCCTGCACTTCGGCGGCCACACGCTGCTCAAGGTTATGGGTGAGCTCCTGGCGCACCTGCTCGGATTTCACCAGCTCGGTGGTCTCCACCACAATCGCCAACACTCCTGCGGGTTGCTGACTGTCGCCGGCGACAGGGCTGTAATAGAGATCCAGCCACACGGTTTCCGGTTTGCCGTTACGCAACAACACCAGGTCTTTGTTATTGAACGACAAGGTCCCGCCCGCCAGGCAGGTGTCCAGCACATGACGGTTGAAGTCGGCCACTTCCGGCCAGCCCAGTTCTACCGGCGTGCCCAGCAGGTACGGGTGGCGGCCACCCGCAAACACCGAATAACTGTCGTTGTAGATCATGTACCCCGCGCGGCCCCACAACATCACCATCGGCACGGGTGATGCAAGCATCATCTGCACGTTGCAGACCAGGCTGGTGGACCACTGTTCAATGGCCCCCAGCTCGGTGTCCGACCAATCGAATGCACGGATCCGCCGGGCCATTTCACCGGCCCAGCCTTCACAGCCGTGAGAGTTGGATAAAAATTGCATCGGTTGGCTCTGCGCTAAGAGAAGACGGTCGCAAAAATTTGGAGCGCGTCGGACGCGGATGGTTCATCTCTTATAATTTAGGGGGTTACGCCTCCACAAGCCCCCGCCTCAGTGAAAGTCCCGGCTGAGCACATTTATCCCTTCCAACAGTGGTGTCAGGTCGGTAAGCCGGCCGGCGATCAGGTGCCGCACTTCACCCACTGCTTCCCAGCGCCCGTCCACTTTCAGCAGGCGCGAGCCCACCAGCGCCTGGCGCTGACGCTCAGCCAGGTCGCGCCAGACCACCACATTGAGGTTACCGAATTCATCTTCCAGGGTGACAAAGGTCACACCGCTGGCGGTGCCTGGGCGCTGCCGACCGGTCACCAACCCGGCGACGCTGACGTTGCGCCCATGCTCGACCAGCATCAGCTCTTGGGAACTGCGGCAACGCCGCTTACGCAATTGCGCGCGCAACAACGCCAACGGATGCGGGCCAAGGGTGGTGCCGACCGTCGCGTAGTCAGCGTACAGGTCCTCGCCCACTGTCGGTGCCGGCAACTCGACCACGGCTTCGTCGGGGCTGGGCAGGCCGGCAAACAGCCCGAGTTGCTTGTGCACCCCCGCCACTTCCCAACGCGCCTTGTGCCGGTTACCGGCCAGGGCGCGTAAGGCACCGGAATCCGCCAGCAACGCCTGCGCACGCGCATCCAGTCCGGCGCGTTCGTCCAAGTCAGCGATGTCGCTGAACGCCCGACGTTGGCGCGCCGCTTCGATGCGCCGCCCATCTTCTTCGCGAAACCCCGAGATCATGCGCAACCCCATGCGGATCGCCGGCTGCGCACCGTCGATGGGTTCCAGGCTGCAATCCCAGTCGCTGGCCTGCACATCCACCGGGCGAATCTGCAGACGATGGCGCCGCGCATCCTGCAGGATCTGGTCGGGACTGTAGAAGCCCATGGGCCAGCTGTTGATCAGCGCACAAGCAAACGCCGCGGGTTCATGGCATTTGAGCCAGCAACTGGCGTAGGTCAGCAAGGCGAAACTGGCGGCGTGGGATTCAGGGAAGCCATAGCTGCCAAAGCCCTTGATCTGCTCGAAGAGCTGCGCGGCAAACTCTTCGCTGTAGCCGTTTTTCAACATGCCAGTGCGCAGGCGTTGCTGGTGCGGTTCCAGGCCTCCATGGCGTTTCCAGGCAGCCATGGAGCGGCGCAATTGGTCGGCCTCGCCGGGGCCATAGTCGGCGGCGACCATGGCGATTTGCATGACTTGTTCCTGGAACAGCGGAATGCCCAGGGTGCGCTCGAGCACGGCTTTCAGTTCCGGCGAGGGATAGGTCGTCTCCTCCTCCTTGTTACGCCGACGCAAATAGGGATGCACCATGCCGCCCTGGATCGGCCCCGGCCGCACGATGGCGACCTCGATCACCAAGTCATAAAACGTCTGAGGCTTGAGCCTGGGCAACATCGACATTTGCGCCCGCGACTCGATCTGGAACACGCCGATGGTATCGGCCTTGCTGATCATCGCGTAAGTAGCCGGGTCCTCCTTGGGCACCGACGCCAGGCTCAAATCCCGGTTGCGATGGCGGCGCAGCAGGTCGAAACAGCGGCGGATCGCGCTCAGCATCCCCAGAGCGAGAATATCCACCTTGAGCAGGCCGACGGCGTCGAGGTCGTCCTTGTCCCACTGGATGATCGTGCGCTCGGCCATGGCCGCATTTTCCACCGGCACCAGGGTGTCCAGCGGGTATTCGGAAATCACAAAGCCGCCGGGGTGCTGGGACAGGTGCCGGGGGAAGCCGATCAGTTGCTGAGTGAGCGTGAGCACACGACGCAAGATTGGGCTTTCGGGGTCAAAGCCGGCTTCACGCAGGCGCGCCAGGGGCGGCGTGTCGTCGCTCCAACGCCCGCAACACTCGGCCAGCGCATTGATCTGGTCCGGCGGCAAGCCCAAGGCCTTGGCCACATCGCGTACCGCGCCGGTCGCGTGGTAACTGCTGACCACCGCCGTCAGCGCTGCACGTGTGCGGCCGTAGCGCTGAAACACGTACTGCAGCACTTCTTCACGGCGTTCGTGTTCGAAGTCCACGTCGATGTCCGGCGGTTCATTTCGCTCCCTGGAGAGAAAGCGCTCGAACAACATGCTCGTCAGGCTTGGGTCGATCTCGGTGATGCCCAAGGCAAAACACACCGCCGAGTTGGCCGCCGAGCCCCGGCCCTGGCACAGGATCGAACGGCTGCGGGCGAACTGCACAATGTCATGCACCGTAAGGAAGTAGCTTTCATAGCCCAGCTCGCTGATCAGCTCCAGTTCGTTGTTGATCTGCTGCAAGGTCTTGGCGTCGACACCCTGCGGCCAACGCTGGGCGATGCCTGCTTCAGTCACGGCGCGCAGCCAGGATTGGGCGTTGTGGCCGGTGGGGACCAATTCGCGTGGGTAGTGATAGCGCAATTGGCTGAGGTCGAAGGTGCAACGGCGGGCGATGGCCTGGGTTTCATCGAGCAGCGACGCGGGGTACAGCGTGCTTAACGCCTCCAGGCAACGCAGGTGCCGCTCGCCATTAGGGTGCAGCCGCGTGCCGGCCTCGGCCACTGGCACGTGATGACGGATGGCAGTCATGGTGTCTTGCAGGGCGCGGCGACCGCGCGCATGCATATGCACATCGCCACAGGCCACCGCCGGGATTTTCAGGCTGGCCGCCAGTGCCAGGCGCTGCTCTAGGTGGCGCGCATCGTCCTGGCCGCAATGCAAATGCACCGCCAGCCACAAGCGCCCGGCAAAGGTGCGGCGCAGCCATTGGATCTCGGTTTGAGTGTTGCTGTCTTCGGCGACCCACAGCGCCAGCAGGCCGGGCAACGGTTGCTCGAAGTCTTCCAGCAGCAGGCGATAGCTGCCTTTTTCGGCACGCCGCCTGGCCAGGGTGATCAAGCGGCACAGGTGCTGGTAGCCGCTGAGGTCTTGCACCAGCAGCACCAGTTTCGGGCCGTTCTCGATGCGCATCTCGCTGCCGATAATCAGCGGCAGCGCCACCGCCTTCGCCGCCTGCCAAGCGCGCACGATGCCCGACAACGTGCATTCGTCGGTGATCGCCAAAGCGCTGTAGCCCTGGCGCTTGGCCCGTTCGAACAACTCCAGCGCACTGGATGCACCGCGCTGGAAGCTGAAGTTGGACAGGCAGTGCAGCTCGGCATAGCTCATGCAAACCAGCCTTGCAGCCACAGGCCATCGCTTTGCCCCACGGTGCGATAGGCCCAGCCTTGCTGGCCGGCGCGGGTCTGGACGAGGTAGTAATCACGGCGGATATCGGCGCCGTCCCACCAGCCGGATTCGATGCGTTCCGGGCCCATGAGGATGTGCACACCGTGATCGGCCAGCAGCGTGGGTTCGTGCAGCAGCCAGCCGGGCCGTTGTACTTTGTTCAAGGCCTGGCACGGATTTTTATCCGCCGCCGCTTGCCAGGCGCATTCTGGACGATGGTCGGCGTGAAAGCGCAGGCCCTGCACTGCCTCATCCCCCAAGCGCGCGCGCAGGCGCTCGCGCAATTGTTCCCACGGCAGGGTCTGTTGCGGGCGGTCGTCGAACAGGTCATGGCGTTGCGGCACGAACACTGGCAGGTCCTGGGCCACCAGGCGAAAGCCGCGTACCGGTGAGGTCACTTGAACGTGCTCCAGGCGGCCACGGGCCAATTCAAACAGCATCGCCGGTTCACGCTCGGCGCTGAGCAGGCCGACCTTGATCACACTGTCCGGCGCCTGGGCGTGTTCCAGGTGCAGGTCGAAACGCTGCACGCCACTGTCGCGGCCGCACAGAAACGCGGACAGATCGCCGGTCAACCGTCTTAAAGGAAACAGCAGCGCCTGGTGGGATTGCACATCGAAATTCAGCTCGATACGCACATCAAACTGGTCCGGCGGCTGGTAGAACGCCAAGGCCAGCGGCCGCTGCCCGGTCAGTGCATCCAGGTGCTTGAGCAAACTGGCATCAAAACGTCGCGCCAAGGTATGCCGGGGCAACGCCTGCACCTGGGCCAGGCGGCGCAGGCCCATGCGCGAAAGGGCCGTGGCGGCCTGTGGTTCGAGCCCGGCGCGGTCGATGGGCAGCGGCGCCAGGGCCTGCATCAGGACGTCATCGGTAACCGCCAGGCCATCATCGATATTGGCCAGCACCCGCGCGGCGGCCGGGTTGGGCGCCGCGACGATACGGTGACGAAAGCCCAGTTCGGTCAATTCCTTGCGCAAGCGCGCTTCAAACCGCGGCCACGGCCCGAACAGCCCCAGGCTCGATTCGATCTCGAACAGCAAGGCCCGCGGGTAATACAGGCTGACTTGGGAGCTGAACTGGTAGGCCCAGGCGGCGAGGAACTGTTGGTAGCGCTCGATCTCGGCAGGGTCGTATTCGGCGCTGGCAAAGGTCTTGGCCAGGGCATTCGCAGCCGTCAGGGATTGACCGGGGCGCAGGCCCAAGGCGCGGGCGGCGTCATTGACGGTTTGCAGCACGCGTTGCTGCGGCGTGCCGGCCAGCAGGGCCAGGGGTTGGTCCGGTTCGGGGTGCACACGCAGCACCCCGTCCAGCGCCAATTGCGGGAAAACAATACACACCCAGCGCATGGCAACCTCAGTGCCCCGCCAGCGCAATCGGCGCCGGATGGGCCAGGCCGCCCCGGCACTTGAGCACTCGCACCTGCGCGGGCTTGGCCTCGACCGCCAGGCGCAAGGCGGCGGGCGATGAGTTGATCGCCTCGCCCAAGGCGCGCCAGGCAAATGCCAGGGTCTGCCCGGTTTCCGCCGCGACTTGCAGGCGACGCAGCGCCCGGTCATCAGCCTTGCGCGGCCAGCACAACACCGCGCCGCAACTGCCGGAACGCAGGCATTGCTCCACTGCCCATAAGGCGTCGCGCTCCTCGGCCTGGATCACCGAGAGCAGGCGCAGATCGATCCCGGCGTTCTGCCACGCATGCGGGTAGGGCGTATGAGGCGGCGCCACCAACACAATTCGCTCCCCCGCCTTTGATAAGCGCGCCAGGGTCGGCAGCACCAGTTGCAGCTCACCCACACCGTCCTTGGCCATGAGGATTTCACTCAAGGCCGCCTCCGGCCAGCCGCCCGTGGGCAACACCGCATCCAGCGCCGCCAACCCCGTGGGATGCACACTCGCCGGCGGCGCGGCGGGTCGGCCTTTCCAGACACGCCCGCCATTGAACAGCGTGTCCAGTGCAATCACGGCGCTCATCAGCCTTGCCTCACCAAACCGCAGAACACGCCTTCGATGGCCAGGTCCTGGTCGGGCTCCACCACGATAGGCTGATACGCGGGGTTGCGCGGCAGCAGGCGCACGCTGTCGCCATTGCGTTCGAACCGTTTGATGGTCACTTCACCGTCCAGGCGCGCCACCACAATCTGCCCATTCAACGCCTCGGCACTGCGTCGTACGCCCACGAGGTCACCATCGAGGATGCCGTCCTCAATCATTGAGTCACCCTGCACCCGCAACAGATAGTCCGGAGTTTTTGCGAAGGTAGACGGGTCGAGTTGCAGGCGGCTGTGCACTTCGGCATCGGCGCCGATGGGCAAACCGGCAGCGACTCGACCGAGCACCGGCACATCCAGCCATTCCGGACGCACCGGTTGATTGAGCAGGCGAATGCCCCTGGCCTGGTTAGGGTTGACCTCGATAAACCCGGCTTCGGTCAGCGCCAGCACATGCTTGCGCGCCACGCTGCGCGAGGCAAAGCCGAACGCCTCGGCAATCTCGGCGAGGCTGGGTGGCTGGCCTTGCTGCGCGATGCGGTCACGGATAAAGGTCAGGATGGCGGTACGGCGTGGGGTCAGAGTCGTCATGGAGTACATTTGTACTCTTTTGGGAAATTTCTGACAATAGCCGCCAGTCGCGTGGAGGAAGGACGAGCGTTGTCGAAACGTCCCACGTGATGGTCGGATTACCTCTACTCCCCTCCCCTGAAAAGGTCCGCAAAGTCCTTCGCCTGAATACACAGTGCGAGGGATTGCAGATGGCGTTTTTTGTGTGGGCCCCAGCTGATGGGGCTGCTTCATGATAGGCCTAACCAGCCAAGCTATTGGCTATTTGGTGCTGGCCACCATGGATTCGAAGGCGCGAGACGTCGAAGCCGTTATCAGCGACTTCAAGCGCTGCCTTAATCACTACGACGCCTGGGCCGAGAATTTTTTCAGCTTTTCGGCATTGGATATCGAACAGGTATTCAAGGTCGGGGATGAAGTGACGCTGGTCGCGCCGATCAGCCCTTCGCTTTTTCCCAGCACCACCACCGCAACCTGCCAGGCCAACGGCACGCTGACCCTGGTGCATATGTTCCAGAGTTCACGGTTCGTGCCCATTGGCAGTACGCCCGTGATGGTGCAACGCATCGACCCCAACGGTGGCCCGCTGGGTGAGCCGATCCATAAGACGATTGGCCCCAGCGGCATTCTCGAAATCACAGAATGTGATCGCAACCAGCAGTACCGGGTCAGCTTCTACCCCACTGTTTCCAAAGCGCATTTCAAGGCGTTGTACGCCTCTTATCAGTCGGTTATCGCACCGCTGGAAGGTTGGCTGCGCGCGGAATGGAGCAGCACCTTCGAGCCGCTGTGGAAGGGTTATTCCGAAGCCAACTTCCTCAAGCGCTACCTCTCACTGCATCAAGGCTATGCCCGCGGGTTTGGTGAGGCGTTGCATTCGCTGTGGGACACCATCAAGCAGCTGTTTCAGTGGCTCTCAGACCCGCTGGGGCATGCCGAAAAACTTCTGCATTACCTGTCTCAGGACCAATTTGAACAGCTGCTGAAACTCGGCACCGAAAGCATCGCTAAGGGCTTGTTAGTGCTGAGCGATGAGCCGCTGCTGTTTATCTATCTGTCGGCGATGGTCAGCTGGATGCGCCTGTTGCCGCCGGCGTACATGAACGAGTTGCTGGGGGAAATCAGCGCCGAGGTATTGATCAATTTGTTGCTGAGTCTTGCTACTGCCGGGATGGGCATGGCGGTGCGCATGAGTGCGAAGGTGCTGGGGGGCATCAAGTCTCAGCGAGCGGGCAGGTGGTTGGAACATATGGCTGGGCAGTTCGGGAAGGCACGCGTGGAAGACCATGCAGAGCTGGCCAAACCGATTCTGCTGGGGGGGCCGGCGACGCCGATCAGGGTGATTCCGGATGTGCCGCTGAAGGTTGGGGATCAGGTGGTTTCCAATCCGGTGCCGATGGTTAGGGACAAGGTGGAACAGCGGACGGTGTTGGTGCGAAAGGAACCTGTCGACGATGCCCCTGCGGTTGCGAAAAACCCAGCTGGCGATGCGACGGCTTCTTCGGATAAGACCGCAACCAATGGCTGCCCGGTGTCGATGGTCACTGGCGAGGAACTGCTGACACTGACCGATGGCGCACTGGACGGGATTTTGCCGTTCGAGTGGACTCGGTTGTACCGCACCAGTGCGGTGGAAGTGGATTGCGGGCTGGGGTTTGGCTGGAGTCATTCGCTGGCGCATCGGCTTGCTGTTTCCGGTGACTCGGTGGTGTGGACGGATCATGAGAATCGCTCGACTACCCTGCCCTTGCCGACAGTTTCTCGGCCCGCGATCACCAACAGTCTTGCCGAAGCGGCGATCTACTTGGGGTCTTTGCCTGATGAGTTGGTGCTGGCTCAGGCATCGCGTTTCTACCATTTTCGCGACGGTGTGCTGACTGCGATCAGCGATGCGTATGACAACCGGTTGCGCATTTTTCGCAATTATCTGGGGCAGATCGAGCGGCTGGACAACGGCGTCGGGCGCTCGTTGTTTTTGCGCTATGCATCGGGCCGCATTGTCGCGGTGGATTACCAGGTTGAGCGGGCTGTGGATGACGGTCCGTTTGTCTGGGTGACGGAGCAGAAGGTTGTTTCCTATGCCTATGACGATGCCGGTCGGTTGGTTTCAGCGACCAATGCTGTAGGCGAAAGTGAGGTTTATCGGTACGACGATCAGCACGTCATTCTTGAGCGCGGACTGGCCGGTGGGGCGAGCTTCTTTTGGGAATGGGAACGGTCTGGTAAGGCGGCGCGGTGTGTCCGGCATTGGGCGAGCTTTTCGCAGATAGACACGCGGTATGTGTGGGATGACAACGGCCAGGTCACGGTTCATAACGCCGATGGCAGCCAGGAAGTCTACGTGCATGACCAGCGGGCGCGGCTGGTACAGCGCGTGGACCCGGATGGTGCCGAGCACTTCAAGTCCTACGATGACAAAGGCCGGCTGACGGTTGAGCAGGATCCTCTCGGCGCGATAACAGCCTACCAATACGACGACGCTGGGCGCTTGGTGGCAGTGTTTCCAGGGGATGATGAGCCGACTTCCTACGAGCATGACAATGGCTTCGTACGGGTTGTAAGGCGGGGTCTGGCGGTTTGGAAATACGAGCGCAATGATCAGGGCGACGTTACGCGTAGGACCGATCCAGACGGACACTCCACGGACTACAG